>NZ_JAQGKL010000287.1 GCF_028290105.1 Methylobacterium sp. | reverse complement strand
CCGGCGGTGCCGCTTGTGGCGGATGCGGACGCGCTCATCGCGGCCAGCGCGTGCGTCTACGTGGCATCGCCGCCCGCCTCCCATCTCGGCTACGCCCGCAGGGCCGGTGCGGCGGGCAGAAGCCTCTTTCTCGAGAAGCCGCTCGCCGTCGATCTGGCGGATGCGCGCCGCTTCGTGGACGATGCCGACGCCGTGGGCGCGGTGAACTTCCCGTTCGCCTCCTCGCCGGCTGTCGCAACGCTCGCGCGCTGGATCGCCGAGGGGATTGTCGGGACCCCGCGCCGTCTGGTCATCGAGGTGGCCTTCGCGAACTGGCCGCGGCCCTGGCAGGCCGACGCGGCGGGCTGGCTCGACGCGCGCTCCGAGGGCGGCTTCACGCGTGAAGTCGTCTCGCATTTCCTGTTCCTCAGCCGGCGCCTTGTTGGCCCGCTGCAGGAGCTACGGGGCATCGCCGATTTTCCGGAGCCCGGTCGTTCCGAGCGGGCAATCGATGCGACGCTTCACGCGGGCGACGTTCCGGTGCGGGTCAGGGGGCGGGTCGGCGGAACGCGACAGGACGACCACAACACCTGGACCCTGGAGGGCGATGCCGGCACCGTTCGCCTGCGCGATTGGTCGATCGCGGAGCGGCGCCGGCCAGACGGGCTTTTCGAGGTCGCACCGGACGCGCTGCCCAACGACCGGGCGCGGCTGATCGCCCTCCGGCGTCAGCTAGACGGGGTCGTGCGGATGGCACACGGCGAGCCGCACCCTCTCGCCACCTTCACCGAAGCCTGGGACGTCCAGCGGATCGTCGAAGACCTCGTCGCCGCGTGAGCCCTTTTCCGCTCCGTCTTCCCTCGCGCGAGCGTGCGGACGATCGCCTCGACCGAACCGTCGCTGCACACAATCAATGCGGCTTGTCAGGACGAGGCCGTCGCATGTTCCTCGCGCGGACGCCGATGCGGTACTGACCGAGAAACCATTGTCATGGCTAGGAATGCTCGGTTCACTAAATCGGCATCTAAAAGCTGCTGTACTGTAAGCGACTCGACCTTGTCATAGAAGTGCATCCTCGCTGCGCTTGAAAGCTGTCATTCTTAGCGCCGCCGATATGCCGATGTGAGCATGCGTGGAAAAATTACAGCTCAGCGAAAGGCAGTTGGATCCGGCTAGCCCTACGAATTTAACACCTTGGTCCAAAGCGAGCGTCTAAGGGCACTTCATAACGCATCAGGCTGAGCCTCGTCGGCAGACCCTGATCGTCCACCTGAGAAAATTGACGGTCTCGAATTTTAGCGGAGATACATGATCCGTTGCCTACCGAGGCTCAAAACCGCCAACCTACGATACGCCAATGGAACGGTCATGCCAGTGGGGTCCACGTCGTCCAACCTGAACCGTCTCGACCTGAAGACGCTGCGGCTGTTCGCGGCGATCTGCGAGGAGGGGACACTGAACGGCACGGCACGGCGGGCCGCTATCGCCCCCTCCGCCGTCAGCAAGCGCCTCGCGGAACTGGAGCACCTGCTCGGGTGCGAGTTGCTCACCCGAGACCCCAAGGGGATGCGCCCGACGCTGGCCGGGGAAACGCTCCTGCACCATACCCGCCGGATGCTTGCAAGCGCCGAGCAGATCACCTTCGAACTCGCCGAGCATGCGCGGGGGGTGCGCGGTTTCGTACGCGTGCTGGCCAACCTGTCGGCCATCGTACAGTTCCTTCCCGAGGACCTGCACGCGTTCCTGGCGGTCCAGGCCAACATCCGGGTCGATCTGGAGGAGAGGCCGAGCAACGGTGTCGTGGCCGGCGTCGAGGAGGGCGCCGCCGACCTCGGCATTTGCGCCGGGAACACCGACACGCGCTCGCTCCGACCCATTCCCTACCGCCGCGATAGACTTGTCCTCGTCCTGCCCGCAGGGCATCCGCTGGCCGGGCGGGATGCGGTCGCGCTCGCCGACACTCTCGACTACGACCACGTGGGCTTGCATCGGGAGAGTTCGATCCACGCTACCCTGCGCGACGAGGCGCGGCGCCTCGGCCGGCCGCTGCGCCTACGCATCCACGTGCCGAGCTTCGATGCGATCTGCCGAATGGCCCAAGCCGGGATGGGCCTCGGCGTTGTCCCCGAACGCGTCCACGCGCTGCTGGGCCCGCCGATGAACCTGACGGCGGTGCCGCTTTCGGACCCCTGGGCCCAGCGTACCCTGAACCTTGTGGTTCGACCCGGGGCCTTGGCCCCTGCCGCATCCCTTCTCCTCGATCATCTCCACGAGACGTCCTGGTAACGGACGGGAGGGGCGTTCACCTCAGGAGAATGCAGGTTCGCGCATTACGTTTGGACTCAGAACGGTCGGCACAATAACTCATCTTCCAACAACGTTGGAGGAAACGTCGATGCAGAATGCAGCCGCCCTGTCGGCCGCCGGCCCGCTTGCTGGTATTCGCGTCCTTGAACTGGGTCAGCTCATCGCCGCGCCGTTCGCGACGAAGATGCTTGCCGAGTTCGGCGCCGAAGTCATCAAGGTCGAGTCACCGACGGATGGCGACCCTTTGCGCAAGTGGCGCAAGATGCACGAGGGAACCTCCCTCTGGTGGTACCTGCAGTCGCGCAACAAGAAGTCGATCGCGGTCAACCTGAAGGCGCCGGATGGTCTGGCCCTCGTCAAGGATCTCGCGCGAAGCGCCGACGTGGTGGTCGAGAACTTCCGACCCGGCGGCTTGGAGAAACTGGGTCTCGGCTGGGACGTGCTCTCGGAATTGAACCCGAAGCTCATCATGGTCCGCATCTCGGGCTACGGTCAGACCGGCCCCTATCGCGACCGGCCGGGCTTCGGCGCCATCGGCGAGTCCATGGGCGGCATCCGGTTCACCACCGGCAGCCCGGACAGCCCGCCCGCCCGCGTGGGCGTCAGCATCGGCGACACCCTGGCCTCCCTCCATGGGGTGATCGGCGCGCTGATGGCGCTGCTGCACGTCAAGACTGCGGGCGGCCAGGGCCAGGTCATCGACGTGTCGCTCGTCGAGAGCGTGTTCAACGTCATGGAGAGCCTCGTGCCGGAGTACGACCTGCTTGGCGAGGTCCGCACCCGTACCGGCGGTGCGCTGCCCGGCATCACGCCGTCGAACACGTACCCGACCATGGACAGCGGCTTCGTCGTCATCGCCGGCAACTCCGATCCGATCTTCCGCCGACTGATGAACGTCATCGGTCGGCCCGACCTCGCCGACGACCCGACGCTGCGCGACAACGAAGGACGCTCGAAGGTCGCCGGCATGCTCGACGGCGTGATCGGCGACTGGACCAGGGCGCGCGCCGTGGACGAGGCTCTGGCGGCCCTCGACGCGGCCGACGTGCCCGCGGGCCGGATCTACTCCGTGGCCGACATCGTCGCCGACCCGCACTACCAAGCCCGCGACATGATCCTCGACGCCGAGTTGCCCGGCGGCACACGGGTGAAGATGCCGGGTATCGTGCCCAAGCTCTCGGGCACGCCGGGCGCGGTGCGCTGGCAAGGGCCCGCCCTGGGTGCCCACACGGACTCCGTTCTCGCCGAACTCGGGCGAGATGCCGAGACCATCGAACGCTTGCGCCGCGAGGGAGCCATCGGATGACCGACGCCATGCTGATCCAGGAAGTCGCGACCCGTGACGGATTCCAGATCGAACCGCGCTATGTGGAGACCGCAGACAAGATAAGGCTGATCGACGCGCTCTCGGCCGCGGGCTTCTCGCGCATCGAGGTCTCGTCCTTCGTCTCGCCCAAGGCCGTGCCGGCGCTCCGCGACGCCGCCGAGGTCTTCGCCGGCATCGCACGGCGCCCTGGCACCGTCTACGTCGCCCTGGTGCCGAACCCGAAGGGCGCCGAGCGGGCGCTTGCGGCACGGGTCGACGAAGTCAACCTCGTCTGTTCGGTTAGCGAGACCCACAACCGCGCCAACATGGGCATGAGCCCCGACGCCTCGATGGAGGGCTTCGCCCAGATCATGGAGACCGTGAAGGGTGCCGACGTATCGACCAACGCCACGGTGGCCACCGCCTTCGGCTGCCCGTTCGAGGGCGACCAGCCGGCGGACAAGGTGATGGCGCAGGTGGAGCGCTACCTCGCCCTCGGGATCACCGGCGTGACGCTCGCCGACACCACCGGCATGGCTAACCCCGTCCAGGTCGAGCGGCTCGTGACCCGTGCGCTGGCCGTCGTACCGGCCGAGCGGCTGACCCTGCACTTCCACAACACCCGTGGGCTCGGCCTGGCCAATGTGCTCTCCGCCTACCATGCGGGCGCGCGTCGGTTCGATGCCGCCCTCGGGGGATTGGGCGGCTGCCCGTTCGCACCCGGCGCCACGGGCAACATCTGCACCGAGGATCTCGTCAGCATGGCGCACGAGATGGGCATCGAGACGGGCCTCGACCTCGACTCCCTGATCGGGCTGTCCCGCGACCTGCCGCGCCTCGTCGGCCACGACGTGCCGGGGCAGGTCGCCAAGGCCGGCCGGCCCTGCGACCTGCATCCGGTGCCGAAGGCGGCCTGACGCGCGAGCGAACCAAGCCGTACCGGCGGCGGGACGCTTTCCCGCGTCCGAGTCCACAGACGCCCAAACCTTGACGGAAGCCCTCGCAAGAAAGGGCTCCGGAATCCCGTGAGGCCTACGACCCGCGCCACGCGGGCAGGGCGTTCACGGCTCGTCCCCATCCCAGGAGGAAACCATGACCGCCGCTACAACGACCCCGCTCGCGAGCACACACGACATCACCGAGGCCAGCGTCGTCCGCAAGGTCGCGTGGCGGTTCATGCCGCTGATCATGGTCTGCTACATGTTCGCCTTCTTCGACCGGATCAACATCAGCTTCGCCAAGTTCCAGCTCCAGAGCGACCTCGGCTTCAGCAACGTCGCCTACGGGCTCGGCGCGAGCATGTTCGTCATCGGCTACGTGATCTTCGAGGTGCCCTCGAACCTGTTGCTGTACAAGGTCGGCGCGCGACGCTGGATTGCCCGGATCATGGTCTCCTGGGGCATCGCCACGGCGCTGATGGTCTTCATCACCACCGAATGGCACTTCTACGTGCTGCGATTCATCATCGGCGCGATGGAGGCGGGCTTCGCGCCGGGCATCCTGTACTATCTCACCCTGTGGTTCCCGGCATCCTTCCGGGGGCGCGTGACCTCGTTCATGTTCGTGGCCTCGGCCTTCTCGGGCATCTTCGGGGCGCCCGTGGCCGGCCTGATCCTGGGCGGCCTCAACGGCTTCGCGGGCTTGGCCGGCTGGCAGTGGCTGTTCCTCGCCGGCGGCTTGCCCTGCCTCATTCTCGGAGCGCTGGTGTTCTTCCGTCTGGACGACCGGGTCACTGACGCGCGTTGGCTGACGCCGGCGGAGAAGGCACTGCTGTCCTCGAAGATCGCGCACCACAACCGCGACATCGGCGACCATTCCCTCTGGGGGGCGATCAAGCAGCCGGGCTTCCTGCTGATCGGACTCGTCTACTTCCTGCTCCAGGTCGGCTCCTACGGACTGAACTTCTGGGGCCCGGACCTGATCAAGACCGCGACCGGGGGGACCGCAGCCTCCATCGGCTTCCTCACGGCAATCCCCTACATCTGCGGTGCCATCAGCATGATCTTGATCGGACGTATGTCCGATGCCTCCGGTGAACGGCCGAAGTTCGTGGCGGGGCTCGCCATCGCCGCGGCCATCGGCTTTTTCGCCGCCGGATTGTTCGATAAGCAGATCGTCCCCCTGATGTTCGCCCTGGCCCTGGTGGGCTCGGGCATCGTCGCCTCGATCCCGACCTTCTGGACGCTCCCGGCAAAGCTCGTCACCGGGGCGGGCGCCGCGGGTGGCATCGCGCTCATCAACACGCTCGGCCAGTTCGGCGGCATCGTCAGCCCCGTGGCGGTCGGTTGGGTCAAAGACCTGACGGGATCGACCACCCCGGCGCTCTACGCCATCGGGGTGGTCTGCCTCATCGCGGCCGGTCTAGCGCTGTTCGCCATGCCGGAAAGCCTGCGTCGCAGCGACCGCCAAGCCTGATCCGGCAGGTCACAACGTCTGCAACGCTTCACCCTGACTGGCGCGTCTCCATCATGGGGCAGGCGCCGGTCGAGCCTTCATTCATAGAACGGTAAACAAGCTAAGTTGCTTGGGCCGTGAGCTTGAGCATCGGACGATGCTAGGTCCGGCCATCCCCTTGGGTCGATGGAGTCCTTCGCTTTGCCTGCTTGGGTATCAGTGTTGATCCAATGTCCGTTCATGGACGGCGTGTCACCGAAAGCAGCCGGACTGCTCCCCACCCAACCCGGTCGGACGCCCCATTTCACGCCTCAGCCTGAAGGCTGACCTTCCCAGGGCCTGCCAAAACCCCCAAGCGACCCCTCGTGGGGGCGCACCGAGCGCCCAGTTCCGCCTCTAATGGATCGGCGCGTCGTGCTTGTGGAACGCCTTAAGGCGTCGGTACACCGGGGTGTCGTAGTTCTCGGGCGTCGCGTCCTCGCCCGTGAGCCAGCGGAACAGGTCGCGGTCGGGGACCTCGATCAGGGCCTCGAAGAGTGTCAGCTCCTCCTCCGTGAGGGTCCCGATCTCGGCGTCGGCGAAGCGGCCCATGATCAGGTCCATCTCGCGGATGCCGCGGTGCCAGGCGCGGAAGAGGGTGCGGCGGCGGCGCGGATCGAGGTCCGCGCTGGTGCGGGTGGTACCGGACATGCGGTCAGCCTGTGATGCGGTGGTCCGGGGATGCCGTGATCCTCCGACGGTCATCCTCGGATCTCGGCATTCCCTGCCCGGCCCCGGTGCGGCATCCGTCCCGGGACCAAGCGTTCAGGGACGTATATAGAGACAGCGGCTCACGCCACCATCCCGCCTTCGCGTAAAGCGGGGTCTCGTTGTCACTCCCCGTCCGCGCCCGAGTCCCTTCCGCCGAGCCGCATGACTGACCCCGCGCCCCGCCAGCCCCCGCTCCGCCCGAGCATCCTCGATGCCCTCTTCGCGCCTGCGCGCGGCCTGCCGGGGATCGGGCCCAAGATGGCGCCGATGATCGAGCGGCTGCTCGGCACCCCCGAGCAGCCCGCCCGGATCGTCGACCTGCTGTTCCACCTGCCGCAGGGGGGTGTCGCCCGCCGGATGATGGGCTCCATCGCGGAGGCGCCCCCCGGCGAGCCGGTGACGCTCGGCGTCACCGTGACGGGCTACCGGGCGCCGCAGGCCGGGCCCGGCCGGCGCCCGTTCCGGGTGCTGGTGGAGGACCCCACCGGCGACATCACGCTGGTGTTCTTCGGCATGCCCCAGGCGCGCGTCGAGAAGATGCTGCCGCTGGGCGCCCATCGCTACATCACCGGGCGCATTGACCTCTGGGACGGGCACCGTCAGATGGTCCACCCCGCCCGCGTCGTCGACGAGGCGGGCCTGGCCGCCCTGCCCAGCGTCGAGCCGATCTACGGCGCCACCGAGGGGCTGACCTCGCGGGCGATCTCGAAGCTCGCGCATTCCGCCCTGGAGCGCCTGCCCGTGCTGCCCGAGTGGCAGGACCCGGCCTGGCTCGAGCGCGAGGGGCTGCCGGCCTTCGCCGATGCGCTGCGCGCCGAGCACAAGCCCGAGAGCGCCCCGCCTCCCGTGCCGGAGGGCGCCACCGCGCCGCCGCGCTCGCCGGCCCGGCGGCGCCTCGCCTACGACGAACTCCTGGCCTCGCAGCTGGCGCTGGCGCTCACGCGCGCCCGCAACCGCCGGGCCCCGGGCCGGGCGAATGCCGGGGACGGGCGCTTGAGCGGCCGGATCGAAGCCGCCCTGCCCTTCGCGCTCACCGGCGCGCAGACCCGGGCGGTCGCGGAGATCCGCGCCGATCTCGCCTCGGACCGGCGCATGCTGCGCCTGCTCCAGGGCGATGTCGGCTCCGGCAAGACGGCGGTGGCGCTGCTCGCCATGGCCTCGGCCGTCGAGGTCGGGCGCCAGGCCGCGCTGATGGCCCCCACGGAGATCCTCGCCCGCCAGCATTTCGAGCGCCTCGCGCCCCTGGCCGAGCCCCTGCGCCTGCGCCTCCTCACCGGGCGCGACCGGGCCTCGGAGCGGCGCGCCACCCTGGCGGCGCTCGCCGCCGGCGAGGTCGACATCGTGGTCGGCACCCACGCCCTGTTCCAGGACAGCGTGGTGTTCGCCGATCTCGGGGTCGCGGTGGTGGACGAGCAGCACCGCTTCGGCGTGCACCAGCGCCTGGCGCTGGGCGCCAAGGGGGCGGCCGTCGACATCCTGGTGATGACGGCGACCCCCATTCCCCGCACCCTGGCGCTGACCTGCTTTGGCGACATGGACGTCTCGGTGCTCGACGAGAAGCCCGCCGGGCGCCAGCCCATCGCCACCCGCCTCGTCTCCACCGACCGCCTCGACGAGGTGGTGGCGGGCTTGAACCGCGCGCTGGCCGCGGGCGACCGGGTCTACTGGATCTGCCCCCTGGTGGCGGAATCCGAATTCGTCGACCTCGCCGCGGCCGAGGAGCGCTTCGAGGATCTCCGCCATTCCTTCGGGGACGCCGTCGGCCTGATCCACGGCAAGATGCCGGGGCCGGACAAGGACGCCGCCATGGAGCGCTTCCAGGCCGGCACCACGAAGATCCTCGTCTCCACCACCGTGGTCGAGGTCGGCGTCGACGTGCCGGAGGCCACCATCATGGTCATCGAGCATGCCGAGCGCTTCGGTCTCGCCCAGCTCCACCAGCTGCGCGGCCGCGTCGGGCGAGGGTCGCGTGCCTCCACCTGCCTGCTGCTCTATCGTGGGCCGCTCGGCCAGGTCTCGCGGGCGCGCCTGGAGATGATGCGCGAGACCGAGGACGGCTTTCGCATCGCGGAAGAGGACCTGCGCCTGCGCGGCGAGGGCGAGGTGCTGGGGACCCGCCAATCGGGGGTCGCCGCCTTCCGCCTCGCCAGCCTGGAGAGCGACGCGGAGCTGCTGCAGGTCGCCCGCGACGACGCGCAGCTCGTGGTCCAGCGCGATCCGGGCCTGAGGAGCGAGCGGGGCCGGGCCCTGCGCGTGCTCCTCTACCTGTTCGAGCGGGACGCCGCGATCCGGCTCCTCGGGGCGGGGTAGCTCAGGCGTCGACCTTCGGGGGCGCCGCTTCCCCCTGGGCCGCCCGCAGGGAGGCCGCCATGGCCTGGAACTTCGTCTGGGATTCCCTGGCTTGGGATTCCTTGGCCAGGGGCTCCTTCGCCCCCGGATCGTCGGGCTGGATCACGCCGGCCGACATCACCAGCTTGGCCGCGTCGTCGACGCTCATGGCGATCTCGATGATGTCGGCGCGCGGCAGGTAGAAGAAGAAGCCCGTGGTGGGGTTGGGCGCGCAGGGGAGAAACACGCCGACATGGTCGCCCCCCGGCGCCAGGGCGTTCTGCACGTCCGGGGCGGCATGCGCGGACAGGAACACCACCGACCAGGTCCCCTTCACGGGAAACTCCACGAGACCGACGGTGCGGAACGAGGTGCCGTTGGCGGAGAACAGCGTCTCGAAGATCTGGCGCAGGCCCTTGTAGAGCCCCGAGATCACGGGGGTGCGCGCGAGCAGCACCTCGCCGAACTCGACGACGCTGCGCCCGACGAGGTTGGCGGTGAGAAATCCGAGCAGCGTCACCGCCACGAAGGCGATGACGAGGCCGAGCCCGGGAATCGAGAAGGGCAGGTAATGGTCGGGCAGGTAGCTCGCCGGCACCAAGGGCTTCACCCAGCCGTCGATGAGGCTGATGAACCACCAGGTCAGGTAGATCGTGATCGCGAGGGGCCCCGACACGATGATGCCGGTGAGGAAGTAGGTGCGCAGGCGGCCCCGCGCGCTCACCCGGGGCGGGCGGGCGCCGGCCTCCTCGGGAAGCGGCGGCATACCCAAGCCCTGGCCCCCGAGATTGGGCGAGCCGGGAATCTGCGAGCCGGGAGCCTGCAAGCCGGGAGCCTGGGGGTTGGGCGACGGAGGAGTCGAGGGTGGGGTGCTGGGCGCCACGGATGCACTTTCGGCCGAGGGGAACGGCGTCTCGGGAGCCCGTGTCGCCGTGGACGCGGCCGAACGACGGTTCCCCGGGCAAGCTTGAGCCCCAACCTAGAGGTAGCCCCTGCCTAGAGGTAGCCCCTGCGCCGTCGCGGCTCAAGGCCGCTCGCCGAGGCAGATTGCAGGTCCCCTCGACCGGCCCGCCCGCCAAGGTGGGTCGCATTGCGGAGCGCACCCGCGCGGGCCTATTCAGGGGCCATGACCGAGAAGCTGACGATCCGCGCCCTGTGCGACCTGGGCCTCATCTCCGAGACCGACGTGAAGGCGGCGGTGGCCGCCTACATGGCCGACCCGATGGCGCCGCCCTTCGTCTTCGAGGCCGGCTATCGGCTCAACCTCGCCAAGGCGATCCGCCGCCATCCCGGCGCCAACGACTTCATCCACCGCAGCGGGGCCGGGCCGCAACTCAAGCGCCCCTTCGTCGAGGCCGCGATCTGGGAGGCGCGGCCCGAGCGGGAATGACCCCGCCGCGGCACGTGAAAGAACAACCCTGCTTCCGGACCGCGATCTCGGGGAAGGTCCTTGTCGTGTCGGGCCGCGATTTGAAAAATCGCTGTTCTTGACCTGACACAGGTTAAGTCCGACATTTACAGTCCAATGTCTGACGAAATCCAATCGTTTGAGCGTGCTTGTCACGAGTGCGGCCGGTTTTCTCCCGTGTCGTGATCCGTGACCGAACGTATCCCTGGCCGGTCTTTCCGGATCGCGGACCCGTGCCGCCTCGCCTCGCACGGGCGCCGGTCCGGTCGGTCCGCCTTCGGGCCAGGCACCCTCGAGCAACGCGGCAATCGACGAGACGATAGGGACGAACGATGGTTCTTGGGGATCAGGTTGTGTTCGCGAGGCTCGACGTCGCCGAAGCCCTCGGCATCTGGCGTCACGCCACGGGCCGCATCGTCGACATCGTCCCCGCCACCGACGGCTCCCAGGTGGTGGACGTCCAGTTCGACGGGCACCGCCTCCTGGTGGGCTACATCGCGGCCCTCTTCCAGCGTGTCGGCTGACCCTGGACCTTCTTCCACGCAAGGACGCGACACGCATGACGGCTGGTGCCCAAGGCTCTCGCGCCCAAACCACTCATGTCCAGGCCTCTGTCCAGGCCTCGCAGGTTCACGCCGCGCGCGTCTCGGGTAACATCCTGCGCCCGCCCCTGCGCAGCGTCAGCCAGAGCACCGCCGAGGCCGATGTCTGGCGGGCCATGCGCGCGGAGGCCGAGGCCGCCCTGATCGAGGAACCGCTCTATGCCGGGATCATCCAGGCGACGGTCCTCGACCAGCCGAGCCTCGTCCACGCCTTCGCCTATCGCCTCGCCCATCGGCTGGGCGACGGCGATCTCGCGCGGCTCTCCACCCGCGACCTCTGCCTCTCGGCCTTCGAGGCCGACCCGCATGCCGGCGAGCACGCGGTGCGCGACCTCGTCGCCATCCGCGAGCGCGACCCGACCTGCCGCCGCTACCTCGACCCCTTCCTGTTCTACAAGGGGCTCGCCGCCCTGGAAGGCTACCGCGTGGGCCACTGGCTCTGGCACCAGGGCCGCGCCACCCTGGCGCTCCACATCCAGAGCCGGATCTCCGAGGTCTTCGGGGCCGACATCCATCCCGCCGCGCGGATCGGCTCGGGCGTCTTCATCGATCACGCCACGGGTGTCGTCATCGGCGAGACCACGGTGATCGCCGATGACGTCTCGATCCTGCAATCGGTGACGCTGGGGGGCAACGGCAAGGAGAGCGGCGACCGCCACCCGAAGATCGAGCGCGGCGTGCTCCTCAGCGTCGGCGCCAAGGTGCTCGGCAACATCCGGGTCGGCGAAGGCGCCAAGGTCGCCGCCGCGGCGGTCGTTTTGCACGACGTGCCCGCCCACACCACGGTGGCGGGCGTGCCCGCGCGGGTCGTCTCCCGGATCAGCACCGCCGAGGATCCCGCCCAGAGCATGGATCAGTTTTTCGGCGACGGAATCTAGGAAAACAATTTTTCAATGGTCTCCTGCTGCGGCACGAGCCCACATAAGGTGATTCATCTCCAAAATCTCTGCTTTGTAGAATGAATTCAACATACAGAGACAAAAACAGTTGATCTCTCCTCCAAGACGCTAAAATTATAGAACATCATTTTGTTGACCGCTTTCGCCAACTGGCGATAGAAACGTCTCGCTTCCGCAAGCAACGCTTCCTTCGAGGCAGCGGAAGACCCAATCACCGTCGATCCCAGACGATCATCCCAAAGACAATCGAGCGCGCGATGGGCGCGGTTCCGGTGCGGCATTCGCCGCCCCGCGGCCGAGCCATGCCGCCTGCCGGAATACGGAGCGAATACCGATGAGTGGACCGGGTCTGAGCGTGAGCGCATCGGCGGCACGCAATCTCGCAACGGCGACCGTCACCTCGGTCCAGAACGCGGCCAACACCCCGCGCTGGTTCCACCGCCTGCTGCCCTTCGTCGACGTCGCCGGCGGCGTCTACCGGGTCAACCGCCGCGCCGTGGTGCTGGCCAAGCCCGGCCGGATCGAACTCACCGCCGAGGGCACGGAGAAGGGCGTGCGCCCGGCCTCCCTGCGGCGCATCCCGCTGTTCAGCCGCCTGGGCGACAACGAACTCGCCGCGCTGGCCTCCAAGTTCACCGCCTCCCAGCACAAGGCCGGCGAGATCATCGCCGAGGAGGGCACCACCGGCCGCAGCCTGACCGTGGTGGCCGAGGGCACGGTCGAACTGACCCTGTCGGGCCCGTTCAAGGGCCGCCTGCGCCAGGGGCTCGCCACCGGCGGCGACTATTTCGGCGACGGCGACCTCGTCGGCGAGAACGCGCCGGCCCCCGCCGTCAAGGCGCTCTCGGCGGTGACCCTGCTCACCCTCGACCGGGCGGCGATCGAGGACGAGGGCATCCGCTCGCGCATCACGCAGTTCGTCGAGGAGCGTGACCGCCTGAAGGGTCACACCAACTCCCACGGCGAGCAGGGCATCGAGTTGCTCGCCGTCCATACCGGGGAGCCGCGCCTGCCCACGACCTATGTCGATTACGAAATCGACCCGCGCGAGTACCACCTCTCCACCATCCAGACGATCCTGCACACGCACACCCGCGTCACCGACCTCTATTCCAACGAGATCGACCAGCTGCGCGAGCAGATCCGCCTCACGGTCGATGCCGTGAAGGAGCGCGAGGAGTGGGAGCTCTTCAACAATTCCGAGTTCGGCCTCCTGCACGAGGTCAGCCAGCGCCAGCGCATCCCCACCCGTGGCGGCCCGCCGACCCCGGACGACCTCGACGAGCTCCTGACCCTGGTCTGGAAGAAGCCCGCCTTCTTCGTGGCGCATCCGCGCGCCATCGCGGCCTTCGGCCGGGAGGCGACCCGGCGCGGCGTGCCGCCGGTGGTGATCCACCTGTTCGGCTCGCCCTTCCTCACCTGGCGCGGCGTGCCGATCGTGCCGAGCGACAAGCTGCCCATCGACATCGACCCGGTGACCGGCGCCCAGACCACCTCGATCCTGCTCCTGCGGGTCGGCGAGCACGAGCAGGGCGTGGTCGGCCTGCAGAAGTCCGGCGTCACCGGCGAGATCGAGACCGGCCTGTCGGTGCGCTACATGGGCACCAACGACCACTCCATCGCCTCGCACCTCGTGACCCGCTACTTCTCCGCCGCCGTGCTGGTCGAGGATGCCATCGCACGCCTCGATAACGTGCTGCTGGGAAACTACCATGACTACGCCTAGCGCGCCGGGTCTTCCCACCGGAGTGTTCGGCGATGCGGGCCACGCCGATCTCGTCGGGCGCCTCGCCCGCGAGATCTACGGCCAGGGTCAGGCGGCCTCCGCGCCCCTGACCCCCAACCTGCCGCAGACCCCGCAGGCGCCCCAGGCCCTGGAGAACATTCCTCAGGGCTTCGGCCACCAAGGCTTAGGTCACCAAGGCTTCGGCCACCCACTGGCGCCCAAGGCGGATCTGGGCACGCCCTCGATTCCGTCGGGGGCGGCGCCCTCGGGCCTGCAGCCCGACGCGTCGACCCTCGCCGCCCGCTCCTTCGGCGCGCCGGCGGTCGGCCTGCCCGGCCTCACCGGGCCGGGTTTCGCCCAGCCCTCGGGGTTTCCGTCGGTCCATCCCGAGGCGCAGGGTCCGCGCACCGGCCTGCCCGAGTTCTTCGTGCCGAGCGTGCCCGAGGTGGCCGCCGCCCTTCCCGGCGGCCTCGACCTCCACCGCACCATCGCCACGGACCACCCGCGCGCCAACGCCTTCGCCCACGGACTGGCCCCGTCCCTGGTGCCGGCGGCACCCGTGCCGGAGCGTGGCGCCAAGGATCTCGGCCATCGGGACACGGCGCGGGAGACAGCCCCGCGGACCGGCCGCACGGCGCAGGCCGCACGCCACGTGGAGATCGGCCACGAGCCGTTCTCGCCGGGTGAATACTACTTCCTGACCGACCGGAGCCGGACGGGCGAGCCTTCGCCCGCCGCGCCCCGGGTAGAGCCGCGCCACGGACATGGGGGGCATGTCTCTGCGCCGCATGTCTCGACGCAAGGCTCCAGCCCCGTGGCCGCGCCCTTCGACGTGGAGCGCGTCCGCCGCGACTTCCCGGCCCTGCACCAGAGCATCAACGGCCATCCGCTGGTCTGGCTCGACAACGCGGCCACCACGCACAAGCCCCAGAGCGTGATCGACGCGACGAGCGAGTTCTACGCCCGCCACAACTCGAACATCCACCGGGCCGCCCACACCCTCGCCGCCCGCTCCACGGACCTGTTCGAGGGCGGGCGCGAGAAGGTGCGCCGCTTCATCAACGCCGCCTCGACGGACGAGATCATCTTCCTGCGGGGGACCACCGAGGCGATCAACCTCGTGGCGAATTCCTACGGCCGCGCCAACATCGGCCCGGGCGACGAGATCATCGTCTCGACCATCGAGCACCACGCCAACATCGTCCCCTGGCAGCTCCTCACCCAGGCGACGGGGGCGACCCTGCGGGTGATCCCGGTCAACGACCGGGGCGAGATCATCTTCGAGCAGTTCGCGACCCTCCTGTCGGGCCGGACCAAGCTCGTCTCGATCACCCATGTCGCCAACGCGCTCGGCACCATCAACCCGGTGGCCGAGATCATCGCGCTCGCCCATGCCTACGGGGTGCCGGTGCTGGTGGATGCGGCCCAGTCCTCGCCGCACATCCCGCTGGACGTGCAGGCGCTGGATGCCGACTTCCTGGTCTTCTCCGGCCACAAGGTGTTCGGGCCGACGGGCATCGGCGCCCTCTACGGCAAGCGGGCACTCCTGGAGGCGATGCCCCCCTGGCAGGGCGGCGGCCACATGATCGAGGACGTCACCTTCTCGAAGACCGTCTACAAGGGCATCCCCGAGAAGTTCGAGGCGGGCACCCCGGACATCGCCGGGGCGGTCGGCCTCGGCGCCGCCCTCGACTACCTGGAGAGCGTGGGGCTCCCCGGCATCGCGGCCTACGAGCACGACCTGCTCGAATACGCGCAGGCCGGCCTGGCCGAGGTGCGGGGCCTGCGCCTCATCGGCACCGCCCACCACAAGGCCAGCGTGATGTCCTTCGTCATCGAGGGCCACGGGAACGAGGCGGTGGCCAAGCACCTCGACGCCCGCGGCATCGCGGTGCGCTCGGGCCACCACTGCGCCCTGCCGGCCCTGCGCCGGTTCGGCGTCGACCAGTCGGTGCGGGCCTCGCTCGCCTTCTACAACACCCGCGCGGACGTGGACGCCTTCCTGAAAGGCCTGCACGCCCTGCCCCGCCGCTGAGCGACCGGGCTTGACGATTCACGAGGACGCCGGCACTGCACTAGCGTCCTCGGCGCGTCCCGGGGCCGACTGAAACGCGTCTCGTCGCCCGGACCGGTGCGGGCGTGACGGCCACGCTAGGCAGACGGTCCCCCGTCTTCGGCGTAATGCGCCTGAAACCCGCTCGGGTGCGTTGAGTGCTCAACCCTGTCGGTCGGGAGGCCCAACGATGACGAACACGCACACCACTTCCTCGCAAGCGTCCGGAGCCCGGACCTGGGACGGATCCATCGCGCGCGGCTACGCGGCCGAGACCACGCCGCCCCTGACCGATGCGTTGCGCGAAGACCTCGAGACAGCCCTGAAGGGGGCGGGTTTCGATCTGCCGTTGTCCGATACCCTTGACGCGACCGCCGTCGAGCGGATCAACCAGGCCCTGGATGCTTTCGAGCTTGATCTCGGGGCCGTCGTCGGACCCAGGGTCGACACCATCTCCGCGGAGGGTATCCTCGCATTCCGACAGCGCTCGGAGGCGGGGCGCCCCCTGCGGGCTTATGGCGGCCAGTAGCAGCGCATTTTTTTGCATGCGTTGGCCTAGTTCGCGGTATATAGGTGTAAGAGACAAGGTGGTATTTTGTATGCCAGACACTAGGGCAAGGGCATGAGCGCGCACGACATCGGCGAGGTCCGCCGCTTCGACCATCCGGGCAAGGGGCGGGAGCGCATGCGGCCGACGCCCAAGGGGCGTCAGGTTGATCCACGCGCGAAGGTCGAGATCGAGGCGTTGCTAGGCGATCGTTCGCGCCAGCGCGACCTGCTCATCGAGTACCTGCACCTGGTTCAGGACACCTACGGCCAGATCAGCGCCGCCCACCTCGCGGCGCTGGCGGACGATATGAGTCTGGCCTTCGCTGTGGTATTCGAGACGTCTACCTTCTACTGGCATTTAGACGTGCTCAAGTAGTG
>NZ_JAQGKL010000255.1 GCF_028290105.1 Methylobacterium sp. | reverse complement strand
GGAGCATCATCAGCACGGCGCCGTCCGACTGCGCATAGTCTCCGAAACATTGGAGGACGTTCGGCCAGAGTTCAGGCGTGCCCGCGGCCTCGTAGATCCGGTCGATCAGGGTCTCGAGCACTGGCCTGGCCCCCCTTGCCTGAACGTCAAGCGCAATACGATAAGGCCAATATCAGTCCAAAAGAGACAGTCACATCCACCAAATGGTGGATTTGGTCTGGAATGCAGATGTGTGCCAGCCCGGCTGGCGCGATCTGTTGGCCCGCCGTTCGAGAAAATCGAAGACATCGACCGGGCGACTTGATCGGGTCTCGCCTGAATTTCGTTGTTGCAAACGACTGGATCCGTGAAGATTTTGCGATCCGACCGTCATTTGTTGTTCGATTCTTGATCGACTGGGTTCGGCTACCTCCTGCCTTCGAAGCGCGATCCGCCGGATGAATGATGTCCGAATCGGAACCGTTTCTACACTGATTTCACGGTGGAGGAGGATATCATGAAGACAGTAATCGCGAGCTTGATGGTGCTGATGGCGATCGGATCTTCGCGCGCGGACGAGCTGAACGACATGCCGGAACTTGCATGCGCGCGTGCCTCTTCCGATCTCGAACGCGAGCAGATCGGTTGCCGGGACACGAACTTGACGAAGGTTGAGAGTCGGCAAGCCGCATCGCCCCTCGACCGTTCCGAGGACGAATAGAAGGTCTCCGCGGGCTTCCTGAGCGCGACCACCGCCGGTCCAGGGGCACGCCTGCGATGTCGGGCCCCGGCCGGAACGCGGCTCAGGCGCCCGCGTCCGAATCGTCGCCCGAGAGCTGCATCCGGTGCAGGCGCGCATAGGCCTCGCCCGAGGCGATCAGCGCGTCGTGCGTGCCCGTCTCGACGATTCGGCCGGCCTCCATCACGACGATGCAATTGGCGTTGCGCACGGTGGAGAGCCGGTGGGCGATCACCAGGGTGGTACGCCCGGTCATCAGGCGCTGGAGGGCCGACTGGACGAGGCGCTCCGACTCCGAATCGAGGGCGCTGGTCGCCTCGTCGAGCAGCAGGATCGGCGCGTCCTTCAGGAAGGCGCGGGCGAGCGAGATGCGCTGGCGCTCGCCCCCGGACAAGCGCCCGCCGGAGGGCCCGACGGCAAAGTCGTAGCCCTCGGGCAGGCGGCTGATGAAGTCGTGCGCGGCCGCCGCCTCGGCCGCCGCATCGATCTCGGCGCGGCTGGCGCCCGGCCGTCCGAAGCCGATATTGGCCGCGATGGTGTCGTCGAACAGCACCACGTCCTGCGAAACCACCGCCACGGACGCCCGCAGCGAGGCGAGCGTCACCGCCCGGATGTCCTGTCCGTCGATGCTCACCGAGCCTTCCGTGACGTCGTAGAGGCGCGGCACGAGGTTGAGGAGCGAGGATTTGCCCGAGCCGGAGCGTCCGACGAGCGCCACCGTCGCGCCGGCCGCGACGGTGAGGTCGATGCCCTCCAGGGCCGGCGCGTCGGCGCGGTAGCGGAAATGCACGCCGGCAAAGCGGATCGCGCCGCCCGCCATCCGAAGGGGCCGCGCCTCCGGCCGCTCGCGAATGAGGGGGGCTTCGTCCATCAGGGCGAAGTAGCGCGTGAGGGCGGCGCCCGCCTCCTGCAGGATCGCGTTGAGGGAGCCGAGCGTCCGGATCGGCTGCGAGGCGAGGAGCAGCGCCGTGACGTAGCCGGTGAAATCGCCGACCGTTCGGTCGCCCGAGGTGACCCGCTGGCCGACCAGGGCCAGTACCGCCGCCACCGCGAAGCCGCCGCCGATCTCGAGCAGCGGGTCGAGGCGCCCGCGCGCGTTGGCGGCCTTCATCTTCAGGCGGCGCACCTCCTCGAAGGCACCGGCGGCGCGGCCCTTCAGGTAGCCCTCCAGCGCGTAGGTCTTGGCGATGCGCGCGCCCTGCAGGCTCTCCGTGATGAGGCTCGCGGTCAGGCCCATGCGCTCCTGCGTGCTGGTGGAGACGCGGCGCAGCTTCTTGCCGACGCGGCCGATGGGCCCTGCGACGAAGGGCACCACCACGCCGGCCACCAGGGTGAGGAGGGGGTCCATCCAGAGCAGCGCCGCCACCAGGGCGATCAGCATGGCGATGTCGCGCAGGAGCACCGTGGAGATGCGGGTCAACGCCTCCTTGATGAAGGCGAAATCCGTGGTGAAGCGCTGCGTGAACGCCGCCGGGCTCTCGCGGCCGATCTGCGCCAGGTCGGAATCGATGAGGTGCGCGTAGAGGGCCGCCTGCATGTCGGCCTCGACGCGGGTCACGACCCGGTTGGTCAGCACCGTCTGGCCGAACAGCGCGAAACCCCGGATCGACGTGATGGCGATGACGATGACGGGCGCGTAGGCCAGCGCCCCGAGATCCTTCCGGTCGAACGCGTCGAAGGCGAGCTTGATCAGCGTCGGGTAGAGGCCGGTCGCCACGCCGACGATGGCGATGAGCACCAGCACCACCGCCAGCGTCGCCCGGTGCGGGCGCAGCCAGATGTCCCAGACCCGGCGCAGGAGGGGGAGGATGTCGCCCTTGGGAAGCGCCCGTCGCGCCATGCTGGTTTCGCTCTTTCCGTGCCGCTTGCGATCGCCCGAGAACGCCGGGCCGTGATGGCCGGTCCGTCGCGGTTGCGAGGGTGTGTGCGTTCCCCACCGCAAGAGATCAAGCGAAAGCCGTGCGGGTTGGAAATGTGATAATGTTACAGTATGGGCTGGCGGGTTCGATGAAGGGATTCCATTCCATGCCGACCTGGCGCCTGTTCTCCCGTGTGCCTCTGGTTGCCGCGCTCCTCCTCGGTCTCGTCGCACAGGCGGGCGCGGCGGAGGCGAAGCTGCGCGCGGTGGCGACCTTCTCGATCCTCGGCGACCTCGTGGCCCAGGTCGGCGGCGACCGCGTCGCGGTGACCACCCTGGTCCAGCCGAACGCCGACGCGCATGGCTACACGCCCGCGCCGAGCGATGCCCGGACGCTCGCCGATGCCGGGCTCGTCGTCGTCAACGGGCTCGGCCTGGAGGGCTGGATCGACCGGCTGATCAAGGCCTCGGGCACGAAGGCGCCGATCGTCGTCGCTTCCGCCGGGGTCAGGCCGATCGAGGCGGAGGACGACGATCACGGGCATGGCCACGCGCATCACGACGATCCGCATGCGTGGCAGAACATCGCCAACGCGAGGGTCTATGTCGGCAACATCCGCGACGCGCTCGCGCGGATCGATCCCGACCACGCCGCGACCTATGCCGACAACGCAAAGACCTACCTCGCCACCCTCGACGCCCTCGATGTGGAAGTGCGCGCGGCCATCTCCGCGATTCCGGCGGCGCAGCGCCGGGTGATCACCACGCACGACGCCTTCGGCTACTTCACCGCCGCCTATGGGCTGACCTTCATCGCACCGCAGGGCGTCTCGACGGACAGCGAGGCGAGTCCGCGCGACGTCGGCCGGATCATCCGCCAGATCCGCAAGGACCGGATTCCGGCGGTGTTCCTCGAGAACATCGCCGACCCTCGCCTGATGCAGCAGGTCGCTCGCGAAAGCGGCGCGGCCATAGGCGGCAAGGTGTTCTCGGACGCACTCTCGGGCCCCGACGGACCGGCGCCGACCTACGTGGCGATGATGCGCAACAACGTCGCCGCCTTCGCGGCGGCGCTGGGCAAACGCTGAGAGGGCCGCCTCAGCCGCCCGTCATCGGCGGGAAGAACGCGATCTCGGAGGCGCCCGCGATGGGCGCGTCGGGCTTGGCGTGGACCCGGTCGATGGCCGCGCGCACGATGCCGGTGGTCTCGAAGGCGTAGGCGTATTCCTCGCCGCGCCCGCGCAGCCACCCCACGAGGTCGGCTACCGTGACGAGGCCCTCGGGAAGCGCGACGGTCTCCTCGGCCTTTCCGACGCGCTCGCGCACCCAGGCGAAATAGACGAGCTTCATCGGGGTGGCCCTCCTTCAGCGCGGGTCGTCGATGACGTGCTTGATGCCGGCGCGCATGTAGTCCCAGCCGGTGTAGAGCGTCAGGGCGGCGGCGATCCACAGCAGCGCCGTGCCGGTCCAGATGGTGCCGGGCAGGATGCTCTCGCCGGCGGGACCGGCCACCAGGAAGCCGATGGCGACGAGCTGCAGCGTGGTCTTCCACTTGGCGACCCTGCTCACAGGCACGCCCACCTTCAGCTCGGCGAGGTACTCGCGCAAGCCCGAGACCAGGATCTCGCGGCAGAGGATCACGATGGCGGCCCACAGGGTCCAGCCGTGGATGGTGTTGTCGCTGGCCAGCATCAGCAGGCAGGCGGCGACCAGCAGCTTGTCGGCGATGGGGTCGAGCATGCGCCCGAGCGCCGAACTCTGGTCGTAGGTGCGCGCCACATAGCCGTCGAGATAGTCGGTGATGGCGGCCAGGATGAACACCCCGAGCGCGCCGAAGCGCGCGCTCGCTTCATCGGGCCAATACAGCAGCGCGACGACCACCGGGACCGCCACGAGGCGCCCGTAGGTCAGGCAGTTCGCCAGCGTCCAGGCGGGCGAGCGGCGTCGGGTCAGGACGGGATTCATCGGAGGCGTGAAACCATGCGCCGTGTTGGGGGTCAACCGGTCCAGCGCCGCGTTCTCTTCAACCATGGGTGTGGAAGAAGTCGTAGACCGCCCGCGCGGTGGCGGCATTGACCCCGGGGGTCTTGGCCAGGTCCTCGAACGCGGCCCGCTGGATCGCCTTCACGGTCCCGAAATGGTGGAGCAGCGCCCGCTTCCGGCTCGGACCGATGCCGGCAATCTCATCGAGGGGATTGCGGATCAGTTCCCGCTTGCGCTTGGCCCGGTGGCTGCCGATCGCGAAGCGGTGAGCCTCGTCGCGCAGGCGCTGCACGAAGTAAAGGGTCGGGTCGCGCGGCGGCAGCTTGAAGGGGGGGCGGCCGGGTACGAAGAAGGTCTCGCGCCCCGCGTCGCGGTCGCGGCCCTTGGCGATGCCCACCAGCGCCACGTCGGTCACGCCGATCTCCTCCAGGGCGACGCGCGCGGCATCCAACTGGCCCTTGCCGCCGTCGACGAGGACGAGGTCGGGCCAGGCCGGCAGGGTGTCGCTCTCCGATGCCGCCTCGGCCACGGGCTCGGCGGCTCCGCCCTCGCTCGCCGCGATGGCGGCTTCCCGCGCGGTGCGTGGGTTCTCCTTGACGAGGCGCTTGAAGCGCCGTTGCAGCACCTCCCGCATCATCCCGTAATCGTCGCCCGGGGTCAGCTCCTCGGACTTGATGTTGAAGGTACGGTAGTGCTGCTTGGCGAAACCCGTCGGACCGGCCACGATCATGCCGCCCACCGCGTTCGTGCCCATGATGTGCGAGTTATCGTAGACCTCGATGCGCCGGGGCGCGGCCGCCAGCCCGAAGGACTGGCCGAGCGCCACGAGGAGCTTGCCCTGCGAGGCTGTGTCGGCGAGGCGCCGGCCGAGCGCCTCCTTGGCGTTGCGCTGGGCGTACTCGACGAGGTTCTTGCGCTCGCCGCGCTGGGGCTGGTGGATGTCGACGCGGTACTCGGTGCGGCTCGACAGGGCGGCGGCCAGCAACTCGGCATCTTCGATGACGTGGGAGACGAGGACGAGGCGGGGCGCCGGCTTGTCGTCGTAGAACTGGCCCATGAACGAGGCCAGCACCTCGTCCGGCGTCATGGAGCGATCGGCCTTGGGGAAGTAGGCGCGGTTGCCCCAATTCTGGAAGTTTCGGAAGAAGAACACCTCGATGCAGAACTGGCCGGCCTGCTCGTCGAGGGCAAAGACGTCGGCCTCCTCCACCCCTTGCGTATTCACCCCTTGCGTTCCCTGGATGGCCGAGAGCGCCGCGATCCGGTCGCGAAAGCGCGCGGCGCGCTCGAACTCCATCGTCTCGGAGGCCGCCTGCATCTCTTCGCGCATGCGGTCCTTCACGGCGTTCGACTTGCCCGCGAGGAAGCTCTTGGCGCTGTCGGCGAGGCCCTGGTAGTCGCCGAGATCGATCTCGCCGGTGCAGGGGCCGGAGCAGCGCTTGATCTGGTAGAGCAAGCAGGGCCGGGTGCGGTTCTCGTAATAGCTGTCGGTGCAGGTGCGCAGCAGGAAGGCTCGCTGCAGGGCGTTCACCGTGCGGTTCACGGCCCAGACGCTGGCGAAGGGGCCGTAATAGCTACCCTTGCGCCGGCGCGCGCCGCGATGTTTCACGATCTGCGGCGCCTCCGAATCCGCCGTGACCAGGATGTAGGGAAACGACTTGTCGTCCCGCATCAGCACGTTGAAGCGGGGCTTCAGCTGCTTGATCAGGTTGGCCTCGAGCAGCAGCGCCTCGGTCTCGGTGGCGGTGGTGACGAATTCCATCGCCGCCGTCTGCGAGATCATTCGCGCGATGCGATTGGAATGTGCCTGGCCACGGGCGTAGGAGCCGACCCGCGCCTTCAGGTTCTTGGCCTTGCCGACGTAGAGCACGTCGCCCTTGTCGTCGAACATCCGGTAGACGCCGGGTGAGGTCGGCAGGGTGGTCCAGAAGCGCCGGATCACCTCGGTGCCGGCCTTGACCGCGCCCTCCTCGAAATCGAAATCGATCTCGGGGGCGTCGTCTGCCTGGGCCGTGTCGGAGGTGTCCTCGGAAAGATCCTTAGCGGAATCCTCGCGGAACGCGTCCGCGTCGTCGAACCCGTCCGGCGGCAGGTCCTTGGAAGATCGCAGGTCCTTGCCGGATCGCAAATCTTGGGCGGATCGATCGTTCGCGGGGGCGCGGCTCATGCCGCTGATCTAAGCGTCGGGGATTCGAGAAGGAAGGGGCGCGTCGCGGGACGCTGCCCCTCAATCGAACAGCGCGTCGATGTCGCCCTGGTCGACATGGCCGATGTCGTCGGCGAGCCTCGGCCCGTTGAGGAGCGAGCTCTCGTCGTCGATGTCCGCCTTGGCGGGGGCGACACCGAGGAGTTCGCTGAAGGTGTCGAGGCCGCCCCAGGCCTCGATCATCCGGTCGAGGTGCTCCTCGATGAACTTCAGGACGCCCACGATCTTGTTGATGCGCTGGCCGGTGAGGTCCTGGAAGTTGCAGGCCTCGAAGGCGATGACGACGCGCTCGAGGATCGCGTCGATGTTCTCGCGCCCGGCCATGGTGGTGGTCATGGCGCGCAGCATGCTGGCGTTGGTCTCGATCTCCTCGATGGCGCCCAGGATCGTGCTGGTGGCGCGCTCGGTGGAGTCGACGACGGCGTCGAGTTCGCCCGCGACCCGGCGCATGCCCTTGCCGGTGTTCTCGGAGCGATAGAGGGTGGCGATCTCCTGCTTGGTACGGGTGATCGCGTCCTTCATGATGTCGAGCTCGGAGCGCATCGCGAAGGCTTCGTTGAGCTCGCGCCGGCAGGCGTCGATGGTCTCGACCGTGCTGGTCTGCGTGACCTTGCGCAGGTCCTGGATCGCGGCCAGAATTTCCTCGAGACGCTTGTTGTTCAGGTTCGCCGCCTCGGCCGAGACTACCGC
This sequence comes from Methylobacterium sp., assembly GCF_028290105.1. GTDB lineage: Bacteria > Pseudomonadota > Alphaproteobacteria > Rhizobiales > Beijerinckiaceae > Methylobacterium. Next base: position 2,984 of record NZ_JAQGKL010000255.1, on the reverse strand, counting down.
CTCCGGCGCGACGATCGGGCTCGCCAGTCCCAGGCTGTCCTCGATGCGGTAACGTTTCATGGTCATCGGTCGCGATCAGCCGGCAGGAGGGAAGCCACCTGATCGTGAAGCAGACTCGTTGCGATTTCTTGAACGCCGCAACGCTCCGGCAACCTTTACGGAGCGTTCACGCTGAATCCGCGCAATTGTTCGCAGTCGTTCGGTACGGGATGATTCACCACGTTCCTTCACCGCGTGCTTGCCACCCGCGTCGATCCTCCGGGCACGTCGAACCCACGCAAGGGTTCGGTCCGGCGTGGAGCGTTGACGAGCATGCGGTTCGATTGGTGCGTGGCTGTCGCCTGCCTGGCGGCGGGATTGGCGGGGCAGGGCGCGAAAGCGCAATCGGCGGGGCCGGCACGGTCGGGCGCCTATGGCGGCGGCTTCATCGAGTTCCTCATGAGCGACGACCGCCCGGCGCGTGGGACGATGCCGGTGCGGTCCGCGCGCGGGGCGCTCCCCGACGATGGCGTGCTGCCGGGACATTCGGGCGCCTATGGCTACGGGGGCCCGGGAAGTCCGCGCTACCTCAATTCCGGTGACCGCGTACCTCTGGAGCCGGAACCCCAGCTCTCCGATGTCCGCGCACGCGCGCCGATGCGCATGGCCGCGCTCCCCCAGGCGCCGGCCCAGGAGCCCGCCGTCGAGGCGATCGCGCGGGCACCCGATCCGCGTTACGGCCGCCAGGTCGTCGCCTATGACGGGCCGCAACGCCCCGGCACCATCGTGGTCGATACGCCCGCGAAGTTTCTCTATCTGGTCCAGCCGGGTGGACAGGCGATCCGCTACGGGATCGGCGTCGGGCGACCGGGCTTCGCCTGGTCGGGGCTGAAGACGATCAGCCAGAAGCGCGAATGGCCGGATTGGACGCCGCCGGCCGAGATGGTCCGCCGCAGGCCGGACCTGCCGCGCCATATGGCGGGCGGCCCCGGCAATCCGCTCGGCGCCCGCGCCCTCTACCTCGGCTCCTCGCTCTACCGCATTCACGGCACGAACGAGCCGCACACGATCGGGCAGAACGTCTCGTCGGGTTGCATCCGGATGATGAACGAGGATGTCATCGATCTCTACGAGCGCACGCCCGTCGGCACGCGCGTCGAGGTGCTCTGAACCCGATGCCTTCTCGTCGATGAGGTCGGCGCCGCGATGTGCGGCGCCGACCTCATGATTGATCAGACCCAGTCGTCGTCGCCGCCGCCGCCGAGGTCGCCACCGAAATCGCCGCCGGCATCATTGCCGAACGAGGCGTCCTGAACGTCGTTGCCGCTGCCGCCCAGGGCCGAGCCGAGATCGTCGTTGCCGCCACCGAAGTAGTTGTTCTCGGTGATGTTCGGGGAACCGCCGAGGCCCGCCGCCGCGGCGCTGCCGAGCGAGGAATGCCCGCCCGCGAAGGCGTTCGACAGTGCGCTGCCGAGGAGCATGCCGCCGGCGGCACCCGCCGCCATCGGAAGCGCCGTCGCCATGAAGCCGCCGCCGCGGGCCGGAGCTGCCTGCTGGCCGGCCCAGGGGCCACCCTGCTGCGGACCGCCGTAACCCGGCTGCTGCTGCCCGTATCCTGGCTGCTGGCCATAGCCCGGCTGCTGCCCGTAACCGGGCTGCCCGCCCTGATTGCCCCAGGCTCCGCCCTGACGGGGCGGCTCGGGCTGGCGGGACGATCCGCCGCCGAAGATGCTGGAGAGGAAGCCGCCGCCACCCTGAGGTTGCTGCTGGGACGACTGGCGGGCCTGCTCGAGCTGCTGGTTTAGGCTCTTGATCGCCTCTTCCTGCACGTAGATGAGCTGCGCCATCGCGTAGGGCGCGTAGGGCTGCGCGCGGAGCTTGTCCGCAATGAAGCGTTCGGCTTCCGCGTCGCGGGGCTGGCTCGAAGCCTGCTCCAGGCGCTGGAAAATGCCGCCGATGACGTCGCGTTCTTCGCTGTTCATGGAGTTGTCCTCCTGGGGCCAGCCGGCGGATAGCCACCCGCACGGGCGGGTCACAGATGGGGGTGCCACCGGCCTTTGTCAGGGGTTCAACGCGAACTTTGCCGTTCCGGATGCATCGGCGGGTTTCGAATGTGTGCGCGCAAACGAAAAGAGCCTGGCCGTGAGGCCAGGCTCTCTGAGCATCGGACGCCGGAACCGGCGTCCGAAATCCGGGACTAGTAGGAGCCGAACTTGTAGTTCACGCCGGCGCGGACGACGACGAACTCGTCGGAGCGACGGTTGTTGTAGCCAGCCGTCACGACGCCGGGGGTGTTGACGGAGTAGGTGGCACCCGTTGCGGGCGAGTAGGCGAACACGCCGTTGTTCCGGTTGTCGCGGTCGAGGTTCACGTACAGGCCTTCGACCTTGAGCGTGACGGCCGAGGACTTGAAGAAGTTCAGGAACGAGTCGGTCGGCAGGGCGTATTCGATGCCGCCGCCAGCGGCCCAGCCGGTGCGGAAATCGTTGCGGCTGCTGTTGGGCAGGCCGAAATCGGAGCCGCCGCCGCCGCCGTAGGCGAAGCCGCCGGTGCCGTACACGAGGGTGCGGTCGAAGGCGTAGCCGAGGCGACCACGGACGGTGCCGAAGTAGTCGAGGCCCGACAGGCCGTTCGGGTTCACGGCAACGAGGTTGTTGGGGTTGTAGCCACCAATGAACGTGCCGTTGTTCCGCTGCGCGCCGAAATCGACGTATTGGGCGTCGGCCTCGACGCCGATCACGAAGCCGGAGCCCGGGGTGAACTGGTAGTTGTAGCCGATCTGACCGCCGCCAACGAAGCCTTCGTTGGTGTTACGATTGTTGAAGGCCACACCGCCGACGGTGCCGGGCAGGAAAGCGGGGGCGGTGGCCAGATCCGTGGTCGTGCGGTTGTCGTCGTTGCCCGTGCCGAAGCCGTAGCCGGCGTTGAAACCGGCGTAGAAGCCGGTCCAGGTGAACACCGGCACCGGCACGAACACCGGGGGAGCCGCGCGGCGCGGAAGATCG
>NZ_JAQGKL010000235.1 GCF_028290105.1 Methylobacterium sp. | reverse complement strand
CCTCAGGCCGAAGATAGCGTTCGCTGAAGATCAACATGAGAGAGCGCCTCCTCGTGGGGGACACAAAGGGGGCTGTCGTGGGGGACATCCACCAAGATGAACAACCTAACCTACTGTGAGGTCACGTGTTTTCACTTTAACTGATTATTGGCGGAGGGAGCGGGATTCGAACCCGCGATACCGTTTCCGGTATACACACTTTCCAGGCGTGCGCCTTCAACCACTCGGCCACCCCTCCGGGCCCGTCGCCGCGTCTCGCAGCCGCCTCAGGGGCGACCGGGCTTCGCGATTGCGTCGGGTGGCGTCGTGTACAAGCCGTGCCAGCGCCGTGCAAGCGGCGCGGACCGCAAAGCGGTCGATTCCCTCGGAAATCTCGGGCGGCTCCCCTCGGTGCCGCCGCGTGCCGGGTTCGGCCCATCCTCAGATTCGCCGTTTTCCGGCGGCATCCCGAGCCTATTCACCGACGATGTCCTGCTCCAGACGGCACGACGCCATCGGACGTGCCAGGAGACAGCGTTACCCGTGATCCGCTTCGACAACGTGACCAAAGTCTACCGGACGGACGGGCACCGGCGGACGATCCTCGATCGCGTCTCCTTCACCCTGAAGCCCGGGATCAGCTACGGATTTCTCGGGATCAACGGCGCCGGCAAGTCGACGACCCTGCGCCTGCTCGCCGGAACGGAGATGCCGACCAAGGGCCGGGTGATCCGAAATCGCCGCGTCTCCTGGCCGCTCGGGTTCGCGGGCGGCTTCCATCCCCTGATGACGGGGCGCGACAACATCATCTTCGTCGCGCGGATCTACGGCGAGGACCCGCGCCGGGTCCTCGACTTCGTCGAGGATTTCTCCGAACTCGGCAGCTACCTCGACGTGCCGATCCGGACCTACTCGTCCGGAATGGGGTCTCGGCTCGCCTTCGGCATGAGCATGGCCATCCCGTTCGACTGCTATCTCATCGACGAGGTGACATCGGTCGGTGACGCGCGCTTCCAGAAGCGCTGCGAGGACGCCTTCAACGCGCGGCGCGAGAACGCCGACGTGATCATGGTCTCGCACGGGATGGATACGCTGCGCACCTGGTGCCAGCAGGGCATCGTTCTCATCAACGGGCGTGCGATCGTGTACGAGAACATCGACGACGCCATCGAGGTCTATCGCCGCTTGAACGCCTGATGCGCGCGATCGGCGAACCGGTCGGTCATGCTTTCGCCGTGCCGGCGGTGCAAGGCTTGCAGAAGACCGGCGCGAATCTGCCGGACGACATGGAACACCAGGGCCGATGAGCGTCGAAATCCGTAATCCCCGGGGGCAACCGCTCACGACCGCCGACCGGTCGAACGCGGTGGCGGAATCGTTGCGGCAGATCGCGCGCGTCTCGCGTTTCGCGGATCGCAAGAAGGGCATCCGCTCCTACCAGAGCCACGTGAAGACGGATCCGCTGATCCCGCTGCTGTTCCTTCTCTGCTTCGTGATCCCGACGCTGGCGGCGGTCGCCTATTACGGCTTCATCGTGTCCGACCGCTTCGTGGTCGAGTCGCGCTTCGCCCTGCGTCCCGCCCTCGGCAGCGTCGAGAAGGCGGCGCCGGATCAGGTCGGCACGAATTCCGGCGCCTCGACGCACCAGATGGTGGCGCAGGACAGCCTGATCACGACCAACTACATCGCGAGCCGGCCGATGGTCGAGGCGATGGAGAAGGTCCTGCCGCTGCGCGAGATGTTCTCGCGATCCGACATCGATTTCTTCTCGCGCTTCAGTCCCGACAAGCCCATCGAGAAGCTGGTCAAGTTCTGGCACGACCGGGTCCACACCGCGATCGAATCCGGCTCCGGCATCATCACCCTCACGGTCAACGCCTTCGATGCCGAAGAGTCCCTGGAGCTCTCGAAGGCGATCCTCGCCGAGAGCGAGCGGATGGTGAATGCGCTGAGCGTGCGCGCCCGCGAGGACGCGGTGTCCGAGAGCGTGCGCGAGTTGCAGCGCGCCGAGGACCGGATGACGAAGATCCGTGTCGCAGTCGCGGCCCTGCGCAACAAGGACGGCGTGCTCGATGCGCAGAAGACGAACGAAAGCAACCTGAAGGTCATCGCCGAACTTCGCAGCGCCCGCATCAATCTCGCGGTCCAGCTGATCCAGGGGCAGCGCGACCTCTCGCCCGGGACCCGGCGCATCCAGGACATGCAGGCGCAACTGAAGGACCTCGACGACAACATCACGCGCATCGAGCGCCAATCCGCCAGCGAGGATCCGGAGCAGCGCAGGATCCTGGCGGATTCGCTCACGCGCTTCGAGGCCTTCGACGCCGATCGGGCCGATGCCGAGAAGTACTTCGCCAAGGTCCTGGTCGCCAACGAGCGCGCCCGTATCATGGCCGAGCGGCAGCTCGAGTTCTTCACGATGATCGTCCAGCCGGTGAAGCCAGAATCCTCGACGCAGCCGCGCCGCCTCCTCATGATCCTCCTGATCGCGGGTGGGGCCGCCGTGGTCTTCACCACTGCGGTCGTGGCCCGGAAGTACATGGCCTGACGCGGGAGGCTCTTGCCTCAAGCGAAGGCCCCCAGTCGCCTCGCCGAAGCGACTCGTTAACCGTCCGCTAACCCTGTGCCCGGCAAATCTTGCCGGGCCCCCATGTCCTCGGGGCGGCGAGGTCCATGATGAGCGAGACGGCGGTCGCCACGACGGCTCCGGCGACGGGAGCCGGAGGCGGTTTCGGGGAGTTCGCACGCTTCGCGATCCCGAACCGGGCGAACCTGCACGCGCTCTCGAAGCGCACCGACCTGTTCTTCGCCACCGCCGTGATGGGCATCCTCACGGTGCTCATCTTCCCGCTGCCCGCGTTCCTGCTCGACCTCCTGCTGGCCGTCTCGATCATCATCTCGGTGCTGATCATGATGACGGGCCTGTTCATCGACAACCCGCTCGAGTTCACGGTTTTCCCGACCCTGCTCCTCGTCGCCACCCTGCTGCGGCTGGCGCTCAACCTCGCCTCCACCCGCCTCATCCTCGGTCATGGGCACGAGGGCACGGCCGCCGCCGGTCACGTCATCGAGGCCTTCGGCAACTTCGTGATGGGCGGCAATTTCGTCATCGGGATCATCGTCTTCGCGATCCTGATCATCGTGAACTTCGTCGTCATCACCAAGGGCTCCGGGCGTATCGCCGAGGTCGCGGCCCGCTTCACCCTCGACGCGATGCCCGGCAAGCAGATGGCCATCGACGCCGACCTCTCGGCGGGCCTGATCGACGAGAAGGTGGCCAAGGCCCGCCGCGCCGCCCTGGAGGAGGAATCCTCGTTCTTCGGCGCCATGGACGGCGCCTCGAAGTTCGTGCGCGGTGACGCCATCGCGGCGCTGCTCATCACCTTCATCAACGTGATCGGCGGCATCATCATCGGCGTCGCCCAGCAGGGCATGCCGTTCATGGGGGCGGCCAAGAGCTACACCCTGCTCACCATCGGCGATGGTCTCGCCTCCCAGGTCCCGGCCCTGATCGTCTCGACGGCGGCCGGTATCCTGGTCTCGAAGGCGGGCGTGAAGGGCTCGGCCGACAAGGCCCTCGGCAAGCAGCTCGCGAACTACCCCAAGGCGCTCGGCATGTCGGCGGGCGTGATGGTGCTGATCTCGCTCCTGCCCGGCATGCCGATGCTGCCCTTCCTCGCCCTCGGGGGCGCGTCCGGCTATGCGGCCTGGCACTTCGCCAAGGTCGCCCGCGAGGCGCCGCCGCTCGACGCCGACGGCACCCCGATGGACGCCTCCGCCGTGGCCGCCGCCCAGGCGGCCAAGGAAGAGACCGTCACCGATCTCCTCAAGCTCGACGACCTCAAGCTGGAGATGGGCTACGCCCTCCTGGCCCTGGTGAACGGGCCGGAGGGCCAGGACCGCCTCACCGACCAGATCAAGGCGCTGCGCCGGCAGTTGGCCGCGGAACTGGGCTTCGTGATGCCGTCCGTGCGCATCCTCGACAACGTGCAGCTCGACGCCAACGCGTACGTGGTCCGGGTCAAGGAGATCGAGGCGGGCACGGGGCAGATCTTCCCGGGCCAGTTCATGGCGATGGACCCTATGGGCGGCCAGGTCCAGCTGCCCGGTCAGCACATGCTCGAGCCGACCTTCGGCCTGCCCGCGACCTGGATCGACGCGTCGCTTCGCGACCAAGCCCAGCTGAAGGGCTATACGGTGGTGGATGCCGCCACAGTGGTCTCGACGCATCTCACCGAGATCATCAAGGCCCACGTCTCCGAGCTCCTCAACCATGTCGAGGTGCAGAAGCTCCTGCGCGAGCTCTCGAAGGAGCACGGGGAACTCCTCAAGGAGGTCATGCCGAGCCAGATCGGCACCACCGGCATTCAGCGCGTGCTGCAGTTCCTGCTGGCCGAGCGGGTCTCGATCCGCGACCTCGGGGCGATCGTGGAGGGCATCGCCGAGGTGGCCGGACACGTGAAGAACCCGCGCGACATCGTCGAGCATGTCCGGGCCAGGCTCGGGCGTCAGATCTGCGCCCAATACCAGGGGCCGGACGGCATGCTGCCGATCATCACCCTGTCGCCAGCCTGGGAGCAGGCGTTCCTCGACTCGATCGCGGGCGAGCGCGACGAGCGCTACCTCGCCATGCAGCCCTCGAAACTCTCGGAATTCGTCAACACCGTGCGGGACCGCTTCGAGAACGCCGCCCGGATGGGCGAGATGCCGGTTCTCGTCACCTCGGTCCAGGCCCGGCCCTTCGTGCGCTCGATCATCGAGCGCTTCCGGCGCGAGACGCCGGTGATGAGCCAGGCCGAGATCCATCCGCGCGCCCGGCTGCGGACGGTGGGATCGGTCTGAGGTAAAGCCGATCGCAGACGTATGCCCTCTGAACCCGCAGGTGTCCGGCCCGCCCCCGTGCGCAGAGAGGCCGAGGGCAGGGTGTTCGGTCAGTGGAGCGGGATCAGGCCCGGGATTTCCGGATGCGGCCGTCGATGGCCTTCGGGTCGAGGCCCGGCACGACCAAAGGCGGGGCGGGCGCCGTTTCGACGCCGGGCTCGCCCTTGATCGCACTGGCGAGGCGGTTGCGCTCGTAGAGCAGGACCACCACCACGGAAATCAGGAACGGCAGCCAGAAATAGAACAGGCGGAAGACGAGCAGCGCGGCGATGACCGAGGGCCGCGCGATGTCGGGCATCGCCACGACGAAGACCAGCTCGAACACGCCAAGGCCGCCCGGCGCGTTGGAGACGAGGGCCGCCGAGAAGGACGCGAGGAAGACCGCCAGGACGACGAGGAAGCCCGGGTTTCCGGCCTCGGGCAGCGCGAAGTAGATGATGCCGGCGGCGCCCAGGAGCTCCAGCGGCGCGGCGATGAGCTGGCGCACCATGATGCGCGGACGGGGGTATTCGAGCTTGAACGTGCGGATCGTAAGCGGCTTCAGGTGCAGCAGCGAGCCGATCACGTAGAGGGCGACGAAGCCGAGAAGGCCGGCCCCGAGGATGCGGGCGGTGGCGGGGTCGGTGAGGATCGTCGGCAGGTAGCCGTTGAGGCGGGTCAGGGTGTCGGGCAGGACGGTCAGGACGAACCCGCCGAGCAGGATCGTGCCGAGGCCGAAGGTGAAGGAGCAGAGCGCCACCAGCACCGCGACCTGGGCCGCCGAGAGGCCCTTGGCGGTATAGGCGCGGTAGCGCACCACGGCGCCGGAGAAGACGGAGGCACCGATGTTGTGCGAGAGCGCGTAGGTGGTGAAGGAGCAGACCGAGACGAAGAACCACGAGATGTGGCTGACGCCGAGGTGCAGCAGCGCGATCCGGTCGTACCAGGCGAGCGCCGCGTAGGCGACGAGGGTCGCCAGGGCGGCGAGCAGGAAGCGATGCAGCGGGATCGCCGCGAAGCTGCCCTTGATCTCGGCCATCGAGATGCCGGCGAGCTCCTTGTAGAGCAGGTAGCCCGACACGATCACGGCACCAAGGCCGATGATCGGCCAGATGAAATCGCTGATCTTCTTCATGGTGGTTCGGACGAGCCCCTGGTTCGGGCCCTCCCTGCACGACGATGCGCGGCATCGCAAGCAAGGTTCCGTCTGGCCCCGGCAGGATCGGCTCTTCCCACGGGATCATGACGGTTTCGTGCCGGCCCCTTTTCAAGACCGGCACGCAGGGGCGTCAGGCGCGGATGCGCGAGAGGCCGATCCCGTCCATCGCGGCCTGGTCGCGGGCCGCCTCGGCGGCGCGCTCGGCGGTGCGCTCGCGGTCGTCCAGGATCTCGATCTTCTTCAGGTCCTCGAAGGCCTCGCCGAGTTCGGCCTTGGCCTCGGCGAGCTGCCCTTCGAGAGCGGCCGCCGACTGGCGCATGTTGTCCCGGCGCGTCGCGGCGGCGCGGGCATAGGTCGGATAGGCGAAATGGCCGGGATCGGTGATGCCGGCGCGGCTCTCCTCGTGGGCGACCTCGCGGTCGAGCTCCAGCGCCATGCGGGTGAAATCCGCTTTCATCATCTCGATCTGCGTCACGCGCCGACGCTTCTCGTCGACCTGGAAGCGTCGCAGCCGGATCAACGTGTCACGGGATTTCATGGACGGTTTCACTCCACGCAACGCACGGCTTGCCGGTGTGCCGCGACGGCGCACCGGGCCCGACGTTCGCGAGACGCGTCCGCCCGCCGTTAGGGGGCGCCGACGATCTCTGCCAGGCGGAGATAACCCTCGCCGATCGAAGTTGCTTCTTCCTTACCCTGACCCAGAAAAGCCTCCATTTCCGGCATCAGGGCGACGGCCTCGTCGACCTCGGGCGAGGCGCCCGCCCGGTAGGCCCCGAGCCGGATCAGTTCCTCCATGTCGGCATAGGTTGAGAGCAGGCGGCGAGCGCGCCGGACGGTGGGCAGATGCGCCGGGTCGCAGGCCTTCGGCATCGTGCGGGAGACCGAGCGCAGGACGTTGATCGCCGGGTAGCGCCCGCGCTCGGCGATGCCGCGCTCCATCACGATGTGGCCGTCGAGGATGCCGCGCACCGCGTCGGCCACGGGCTCGTTGTGGTCGTCGCCCTCCACCAGGACGGTGAACAGACCCGATATTGCCCCCTCCCCCGTTCCGGGGCCGGCGCGCTCGAGGAGGCGCGGCAACTCGCTGAACACGGTGGGGGTGTAGCCCTTGGCGGTGGGCGGTTCGCCGGCCGCGAGGCCGATGTCGCGCTGGGCCATGGCAAAGCGCGTGATCGAGTCGATCATGCACAGGACCTGCGCGCCCTGGTCGCGAAAATATTCCGCCACCGCCAGGGTCACGTAGGCGGCGTTGCGGCGCATCAGGGCCGGCTCGTCGGAGGTCGCGACCACGACCACCGAGCGCGCGAGGCCGGCCGGGCCGAGATCGTCCTGCAGGAACTCCTGAACCTCGCGCCCGCGTTCGCCGACGAGGCCGATCACCGCCACGTCGGCGGCGGTGTAGCGGGCGAGCATCGAGAGCAGGACCGACTTGCCGACACCCGAGCCCGCGAAGATGCCCATGCGCTGGCCGGCGCACATCGTCAGGAAGGTGTTGATGCAGCGGATGCCGAGATCGAGGGGCGGGCCGACGCGCTTGCGGGCGTGGGCGGGCGGCGGGTCGGCCCGCAGGGGGTAGATCACCGGTCCGGGCGGTAGGGCGCCTAGGCCGTCGATGGGGCGGCCGAGGGCGTCGATGGTGCGCCCGAGCCACGCCGAGGAGGGCCGGATGGCGCCTGCGGCCTCGTCGCGGACCATGGCGGGGCAGCCGCGACGCACGCCCTCCAGCGAACCGAAGGGCATCGCGAGCGCCCGCTCGCCCTGGAAGCCGATGATCTCGCAGGGTACGGCGCCGAGGCCGTTCTCCACCGCGATGTCGAGGCGCCCGCCGAGCCGCATGGCCGCCACCGGGCCCGCCACCTCGACGAGGAGGCCGCGGATGGCCACGACGCGTCCGTAGGTTTCGAGCACCTGCACGTCCGCCAGGGCGGCACGCGCGCCGGAGAGGCGTAGGCGCGCGGCGCTCGGGTCGCGGTCGGTCATCGGCACCTCGCTTAACCATTCGTTGACCGCTTTCCTTAACACCCTTGTACACTGGGTCTGTAGCGAAGGGGCTCCAGGCTTGCATGTGACCGCCGGCTCTGGCGGGCACGCGAAAAATCTTCACGGCATCCGCCACGATCGAATCCGGTGGCGCTGGGGTGACAGTTTGAAAAAAGCCCTGACGGGCAAGAGACTTGAAGGATGCTGCGGAGGCATCTGATCCGGCCGAAACGCGATCCACCGAGAACAGACCGTCAACGGTTCGAGGCATGACCGGAAGTCCAGTCAAATTGCGAGCTTGCGTCCCTGAATCAGGTTTTGTTAACGATTAACGAATAGCGTTTCACGTCAGTGACGAGGGAGCATCCGCCGCGGGCCGGTGGCGGATGAACGGCGGGGGCTTGCCCGTACGCTGCACACGGCCGGCTGGGCTGGGGACCGACGATGCGGGTACTTCTGATCGAGGACGACAGCGCAACCGCGCAGAGCATCGAACTGATGCTCAAATCCGAGAGCTTCAACACCTACACCACGGATCTGGGTGAGGAGGGGATCGATCTCGGCAAGCTGTACGACTACGACATCATCCTGCTCGACCTGAACCTT
>NZ_JAQGKL010000223.1 GCF_028290105.1 Methylobacterium sp. | reverse complement strand
GCCCGCGCAGGGCCTCGACGGTGGCGGCGGACAGGTCGACGATCTCGTAGCGGGCGAAGGTGCCCTCGCTGGTCGAGATGTCGGCCCCGTCGATCACGGCCCCCGTGGTCGGGCCGGCAGCCGGCAGAAGCGAGGAGCAGCCCGACGCCAGGCATGCCGCCAGGGCCGCCAGAGTCGCATTACGCACCATGTTCACTCTCCTGTCCGAGTCCACGCGATGCGCGGAACCGGCGGCGACGCCCCGATGACGAGAGGCATCGTGACGTCGCCATGACAAACTCAATTCGGCTGACACGGCCATAGGGGCTGCGTCCATTGATGATGGGCCGCGCGCTTCGCGGAGCGCACCGCTACCCTATCGGATAGGGCTCAAATGCTGCGATCGCTTTAACGAATCGTCCAGATCTCCGAGACGTCGTTCCTACGCCTCCGATGGTCGAGGGGTCTGTCGATCACCAATGCGTCACGAGGGAGGCAAGGCCACGCTTGTGGCATCCGCCTCCGGATCGAGGCCTTGCCGCAGCCGGCGGCCGAGGGCATCCGCCGTCAGGTCGCGGCGCAGGCGCGCGGGCTCGACGGCCAATCCGAACTCGAAGATGGCGTAATCGGTCGTCGTCTCTCCGAAACCCGGCTTGCATGTCGGCAGCGACGGCGCGTGGTCGCCGAAGATGCAGAGCGTCGCCGGCAGCCCCGTCAAACCGTCGATCAAGGCCTCGACCGCGCGGCCCGTATTGGCGACATGCGTGAGGTACTGCTCCAAGGGATCGTCGATCTCGGGCAGCCGGCCGGGCTTCCAGGGACCGTGGTTTTCCATCGTGACGCAAAAGAGAAATAGCGCACCGTCGCGCGCGCGCACCTCCGCCAGGACGCGTTCGGCGAGGGCGATGTCGCCGACATAGGGCCCGACCCGCGCCGCCCCGACGAAGTCCGTCTCCATGATCAGGCGATCGAAGCCGAGGCGCGTCACCACCTCGGCGCGGTTGAAGAAATTCCGGTGGAAGGGATGGACGAACAGCGTCTCGAAGCCGGACTCGCGCGCAAGCGCCGGCAGGGCCGTAGGCTCGCGCCCGCCATGGGTCAGATAGGGATCGAACGATCCAAAGCCGAGGGCGTCCGCATCCTGTCCGGTGAGAACCGCGTGTTCGGTCCGCATGGTGTAGGCGCCGTGCGCCGGGACGCGCAGGCGTCCAAACTGGCTGGCCCGCGTCCGGACGATCTCCATCAACGGCAGGGGCGGACCGCCGAGGCGCGCGGGATCGATGAAGGATTCGAGTTGCATCACCACCAGGACGGCGTCGTCGCTTCGGACCCGGCGACGCGGGCGCGGCGGCAGATCCGCTCGGCGACCCGCCCACCAGCGAAGGGCATAGCCGGCGATCGTCACGGGCAAGCCATAGCGGGCGACGTCGCTTTCCAGGTCCGGTGCGGGAAACCGACGCGCCAGCACGCCGGCGCCATCGCCCTGCCCGGAAAGCGCCGCCAGGGCGACGAGGATGAGCGGCATGCCTAGGACCGCCAGCACGGCGACGCTGGGCTCGCGCGGCAGGATCGTCGGCTCGACGGCGTACCAGACAACGACGCAGGCGACGCTCACCAGGATCGGCACCGCCATGCGCGGATCGGAGAGCGGCCGTGTGTAATAGAGTTCCGGATGCCGGGGCACCTGCGGCAGCAGCGCGAAGTCGCTGAACACCAGGGGTTCGCCGATGACGTCGCGCTTCAAGCGGCTGATGATCGTCAGGATCGCCACGGTGAGTACACAGGAGAAGCCCGCGAGCCAGGGCCGCCAGGAAAACTGAAACCAGAACGCCATCAGGAGAGCGTAGCCCGCGACCCGCACCAGCAGATCCGCCGGGCGGCGGGAGATCGGCCGGACCTGCCCCCCCTCGACGGCCTCGATGGCGAGACTGAGCAGGAGAGCCACGGCGAGACTTGCGAGCAGCGTCATCGGGACAGTCAGCGCCTCTGATCCTCGGCCTTGGTGACACCGCGCTTTCGGCGCAGCCGACGAACGATCGGATTCAGGACAGCGTAGCGCGCACGCATGAGCAGCAAGGCGCCCCGGCTCATCGCGAGGCGCGAAGGCCCGGCAGCGTCGCGCGCCTCCGAAAGACGGTCGAGGAGTTGCTCGGCCGAACACGGCTTCATCGCCACCGGATCGAGGTAGAGCGGATAGAGCAGGAGCGCGCCCGCCACCAGTTCGTCGAGGGTGAGCCGCCGTCCGCGATCGGCACCGGGGGTCAGATCCTCGCTCAGGCCCCAGCCGGCATAGAACGGGCGCCCGTGCACGGCGACGGACAGGCCCCGGATCAGCGCCTCGAAGCCGGCGAGCGACGTCATCGTCTCGACGTGATGCGCGCGGTCGAGGAGATCGACGATGGAGAGCCCGCCGACGATCCGGTCGGCAAGGGTCCGTGCCTCGACCTCCGGGATCGCACCGGGGCGAAATCCGGCCTCGACGTCGGGATGCGGCTTGTAGAGCAGGAAGGCATCCGGGTTGCGGGCGCGGGCAGCCCGCAGCAGGTCTCGGTTCGAGCGCACGATCGGCGAGCCGTAGCGGACCGAGGCGTCGTCCTCGACCTGACCCGGGACCAGCACGATGCGCCGGTCCGTCGGCCAGGGTTCGGCCTCGTCGCTGAGTCCGACATTGTACTTGGTGAGGCGGCGCTCGATCACGCCCTCGCGCAGGGCTTTGGCGCGGGCCGCCAGATCCGGCGTGAAGCTCGCGGTCTTCAGGATCACCGCGAGACGGCTCTCGGTCCGTGGGTCGTAGTAGATCCCGCGATCGTCCACCACGATGGAGGCACCGGGCTGAAGGCTGGCGCCGAGCCCGACAGAGCGAAGGAAGCCATCCTCCATGCG
>NZ_JAQGKL010000207.1 GCF_028290105.1 Methylobacterium sp. | reverse complement strand
GGCCAGCCGCCGGACCTTGCGCGCGTTGCCCTTGACGATGGTCTGCCCGAGGCTGACTTGCCCGTCGCCGCCGATCACCACCCGGCCGCCCTTGCGGACCATGAGGATCGTCGTGGCATGCATCTGCGGCGGGCCGTTCGAATCGTGCGCCAAGGGGGGCTCCTGAAAGCGAGTGCGATAGGGGGCAGGTAGGCGCCGGCGCGCCCGAATGCCACCGGGCCCTAGACCACCACGGTGATCCGGCGCGCTGCCCGGGTCAGGCCGGTGTAGAGCCAGCGCGCCCGATGCTCGCGAAAGGCGAAGGATTCGTCGAACAGGACCACGTCGTCCCATTGCGATCCCTGCGCCTTGTGGACGGTGAGCGCGTAGCCATAGGTGAACTCGTCGGTCTCGCGTTTCAGAAAGGCCGGGATCTCCTCCTCGGAGCCGGACATCACCGCGCGCAGGACCTTGATGTCGATGGGCCGGCGACGCAGGGCCGGATCGTCCTCCGGCACGACGTCGAGGCGTACCGTGTCGGAGCGGGGCGACGCGCGCTGGGCCTGCACCGTCCAGGTCGATCCGTTGAGGAGGCCCTTGGTGCGGTCGTTGCGCAGGCAGACCAGCTTCTCGCCCACCGCCGGCATCGGATCGGTGTGGCCGGCGAGTTCGCGCAGGCGGTTGTTGTAGAGGCGCCGGGTCTTGTTCATGCCGACCAGCACCTGATCGGCCTGGAGCACGAGGTTCGGGTCGATGTCGCGGCGCGAGACGATGCGGCTCTCGCCATACGCGCCGATGGACAGGCGCCCACCCTCGCGCACGGTCATCGCCATGCGCACGATGGGGTCGTCGGCGGCCTGGCGGTGGACGTCGGTGAGCATCACGTCGGGCTCGGCCTCCGTGAAGAAGCCGCCGCCGCGCACGGGGGGTAGCTGGGCCGGGTCGCCGAGCACAAGCACAGGCTTGTCGAAGGACAGGAGGTCGTTGCCGAGGTCCGAATCCACCATCGAGCACTCGTCGATGATGATGAGTTCGGCCTTCGAGACCGGCCCGGTCCGGTTCAGCGTGAAGGCCGGGCCGCCATCCTCCGTCTCTTTCGTGCGGTAGATCAGGCTGTGGATCGTCGCCGCGTCGTGGCAGCCCTTCTGGCGCATCACGGAGGCCGCCTTGCCGGTGAAGGCACCGAACACCACCGGACCCTCGGTGACGTCGTCGGCGATGCGGCGCGCCAGCGTGGTCTTGCCGGTGCCGGCATAGCCGAACAGCCGGAAGACCTGGGCTCCGCCGGATTTCCGCCAATCGGCGATGGCCTTCAGCGCCGCGTCCTGCTGGGGCGCGAAGCGGGTCGGCAGATCGGTGTCCGCCATCAGAGCACCGAAGACCGCGCAAGGTCGAAGAGATCGGTGCCGCGCTCCGCGAACAGATCCTCGAGGGCATCGCCGCCGGATGCCTGCGCGAACTCGTATTCGGCGTCCGAGATCGGCACCGCGAGGAGGAAGGCCACGTTCACGTCGGGCGCGGCGATCGTCTGCTGGCGATTCTCGAACGGGAAGGGCGGCACGAAAAGGACGTGCCGCAGCGTATCCGAGAGGCCGCGGCCCGCCAGGATCCCCGGAAACACGATGCCGGGGGCGAGGAACCAGCGGCCGTCGATCACCTGGAAGGCGCAGGCCGCCAGAGCGTTTGCGAAATTCGGCGCGGCGGCGAGGCCGAGGATCTCGCAGCGGCCGGGAAATTCGGCCCCGTCCCGATAGAGCGGGTGGTTGGCCAGGGTCACCGTGGCGTAGGCCGAGAGGCCGGGGCGGGGTGCCTCGCGGCAGGTCAGGATGTCCACGTGGCTGGGGCCCGCCTCGGCGCGGTGGCGCGCCACGGAGGGCGTGCCGCCGAAGGCGCTGGCCAGCATTCGCGCCACCGCGCGGTTGGTTTCAGTGATGTCCTGCGGCGGCGGCGTCTCTCGCCGTGCGTTCTCGGGCCGTGCGTTCTCGGGCGATGAATTCTCGGGCGGCGCGGCCGGACCGCTCACGGCCAGCGCACCGTGGGCGGCAGCGAGGACAGGATCGAGGCGACGTTGCCGCCGGTCTTCAGGCCGAAGATCGTGCCGCGATCGTAGAGGAGGTTGAACTCCACGTAGCGCCCGCGCCGGACCTGCTGCTCCAGCCGGTCCGTCTCGGTCCAAGGGGTATCCATGTTGGCCCGCACGATGGCCGGATAGGCCTGGAGGAAGGCCCCGCCGACGTCGCGGGTGAAGGCGAGGTCGGCCGCGGGGTCGCCGGTCCAGTGGTAGTCGTAGAAGATGCCGCCGATGCCGCGCGGCTCGTTGCGGTGCTGGAGATGGAAGTACTCCTCGCACCAAGCCTTGTAGCGGCCGTAATCGGCCGCCGGAGCATGGGCCTCGCAGGCCTCGCGCATCGCCGCATGAAAGACCTGCGAATCGGGGTCGTCCTGGGTCCGGCGCCGTTCGAGCACGGGCGTGAGGTCGGCTCCGCCGCCGAACCACGCCTTCGTCGTCACGACGAACCGGGTGTTCATGTGAACGGTCGGCGCGTTCGGGTTCCACGGATGGGCGATCAGCGAGATGCCGGTGGCGAAGAAACGCGGGTCCTCCGCCGCCCCCGGCATCTGAGCCCGGAACTCCGGGGCGAACTCACCATGGACCGTCGAGACGTGGACGCCGGCCT
>NZ_JAQGKL010000194.1 GCF_028290105.1 Methylobacterium sp. | reverse complement strand
GACGGGCTGTTCGCCAAGGCGGGCATCGCCGTGGAGAAGATGGCCTGGACCGACGACCGCCTCGATTTCGCGATGGCCGCCATGGGCCAGAAGGTGGATGGGCAGGTGGATGTCCGGCCCGAGACCGTGCGCGTCGAGGTCCGGCTGCCCCTCCTGCTGGCGCTGTTCGCCCAGCAGATCCAGAAGAAAGTCGGCAAGGAAGGCAATCTCCTCCTGACCAAGAAGTAGCGTGCCGGCCTCGTCGCAATGCCGCTTCGCGCGGAACCGCACGAACCGGCGGGCTGTTCCACCGGTCCATCCCGTCAGGCATTGAGAGGCGCACGCATGTCGAACCCCGGATCCATCCCGGAAGCCCCCGTGCCGGACACTCCCTACGAAGTGCCGCAGACGCCGTTGCCGGGTCCCGACACGCCGGGCACCGACGTGCCGGGCCAGACGCCGCCGGAGGCGCCGGACCTGACGCCGACCGAAATCCCGGTCAACGACCCGGATATCGCCCCCGATCCGATGCCGACGGGCCCCGCCAACCCGACGATGTGACGCGGCGCGATCGCGGGTTCGCTCGGACCCGGCGATTGCGGGTTTGTCCGGGGGCGCGGTCGCTGCCATAAGCCGGCCCATGGCCGCTCCCCCGCTCCTCACCCTTCAAGACGTCGCGCTCACCTTCGGCGGCACGCCGCTCATCAGCCAGGCCGAACTCGCGATCTCACCCGGCGAGCGCACCTGCCTCGTCGGGCGCAACGGGTCCGGCAAGTCGACATTGATGAAGATCGCCGCCGGCCTCGTCGAACCCGACAAGGGGACGCGCTTCATCCAGCCCGGCACCACGATCCGCTACCTATCGCAGGAGCCGGATTTCTCCGGCTTCGAGACCACCCTGGATTTCGTCGAATCCGGCCTGAACCACGACGACGACACCTACCGCGCCCGCTACCTGCTCGAGAGCCTGGGGCTGACCGGCGCCGAGGACCCCAAAAGCCTGTCCGGCGGCGAGGGCCGGCGGGTGGCACTGGCCCAGGCGCTGGCGCCCGAGCCCGACATCCTGCTGCTCGACGAGCCCACCAACCACCTCGACCTGCCCGCCATCGAGTGGCTGGAATCCGAACTCAGGAGCGTACGCGGCGCCCTGGTGCTGATCAGCCACGACCGGCGCTTCCTCTCGGCCCTGTCGAAGACCACGATCTGGCTCGATCGCGGCGTCACCCGGCGGATCGAGCAGGGCTTCTCCACCTTCGAGGCCTGGCGCGACGCCTTCTTCGAGGAGGAGGAGCGCGACCGGCACAAGCTGGAACGCAAGATCGCCGACGAGGAGCACTGGCTGCGCTACGGCGTCACCGCGAGGCGCAAGCGCAACGTGCGCCGTCTCGGCAACCTCCACGCCCTGCGAAAAGAGCGCCGCGACGACCGCCGTCCCGTGGGGACCGCCACCATGACCTCCACGGAGGCCGAGAGCTCCGGCGCCCTGGTGATCGAGGCCAAGCACGCGGCCAAGTCCTACGGCGCGCGAAAGATCGTCGACGACCTGTCGCTCCGGGTGATGCGCGGCGACCGCCTCGGCATCGTCGGCGCCAACGGGGCCGGAAAGACCACGCTGATCAACCTGCTCACGGGGCAGGCGGCACCGGATTCGGGCACGATCGCGCTCGGCACCAACCTCAAGATGATGCTCCTCGACCAGGCCCGCGCGGTGCTGGAACCGTCGATGACCGTCACCGAGGTGCTCACCGGGGGCAGCGGCGATTCGGTGATCGTCGGCGGCGTCAGCCGCCACGTCATCGGCTACCTCAAGGACTTCCTGTTCGCGCCCGAGCAGGCCCGCACCCCGGTGAGCGTCCTCTCTGGCGGCGAGCGCAACCGCCTGCTCATCGCCCGGGCGCTGGCGCAGCCCGCCAACCTGCTCGTCCTCGACGAGCCCACCAACGACCTCGACCTCGAGACCCTCGACCTGCTCCAGGAGATGCTGGCGGATTATTCCGGCACCCTGATCCTGGTGAGCCACGACCGCGACTTCCTCGACCGCGTGGTCGGCAGCGTGCTGGTCAGCGAGGGGGAGGGGGCCTGGGTCGAGTATGCCGGCGGCTACACCGACATGATCGCCCAGCGCGGCGAGGGCGTGCAGGCGCGCGCCGCCGCCCGCGGCGCCAAGGCCGAGGCGAAGGAGCGCGGGAAGCCGGTTGAGACCGCCGCGCCGGCGGGCAAGGGCAAGCTCGGCTTCAAGGATCAGCACGAGCTGAAGACCCTGCCGGAGCGGATGAAGAAGCTTGAGTCCGACATCGTCAAGCTGCGCGCGGTGCTCGCCGATTCCGGTCTCTACGCCCGCGACCCGGCCCGCTTCTCCAAGGCCTCCGGTCTCTTGAGCGCCGCCGAGGCGGAACTGGCGAAGGCCGAGGACCGCTGGCTCGAACTGGAGATGCTGCGGGACGCCTGAGCCGGATCGGCCTTCAAGATGCCGTGAAGCGGGTATGTGGTCGGGCCGACGCGCGCCGCGCATCCATCGCCCGCCACCGGGGTTCGACGTGTCCGCCGCCTCCACCTTCCGCGACCGCTGCCGCCGCATCGGCTGGGCCGCCGGCCTTCCCGGTCTCGCGCTGATCCTGGGCCTCTCCGCCGCCTGGGTCACGCCCCGGATCGAGTCCCGCCTCTCCGGTGAGGCCTCGGCGATCGCGGCCGCCACCGCTCTGCCCGGCGCCGAGCCCTGGCTGCGCGCCGACGCGCAAGGCCGCGACCTCGTCATCACCGGCGAGGCCCCGGACGCCGCCACCCGCGACGCCGCCCACGAGCGCCTGGCGCGCCTCGACGGGGTGCGCCGCCTCGTCGGCCCCGTCGGGGTGGTGGAACTCGCCTCGCCCTTCATCTGGGTGGCGACGCGTGGCCCGGACGGCGTCGACCTCACCGGGTTCCGCCCGGCGGAGATCGGCGCAAGCGCGCTGGGCGAGCGGCTCGCCCCCGCCCTGGAGCCCGGCACGGCGCTCCAGGACCGGACCCGGGCCGCCCTCGGGAGCCCGCCGGACTTTCCCCTCGCGGCGACCTATGCGCTCGCCCGCCTGCGCGCCCTGGCACCGGCGAGCCGGGTGATGCTGGAGGACACGCGGCTTTCGATCATCGGCGAGGCCGCCTCGGTCTCCGACGAGGAGGCTTTGCGGGCGGCCCTCGTCGCGCTGCCGACCGGCTACAGCCTCGGCCGGGTCGAGATTCTCCCCGCCTGGGTGTCGGACTTCCGCTTCGTCGTCACCCGCCAGCCCGGCGGTGGGGTCGAACTCTCCGGCTACGTGGTCTCGGAGGCCGCTCGCGTCGCGATCCGGGACCAGGCCGCGCAGATCGCCGAGGCGGGGCAGGTGGCGGATCGGATGCGCAGCGCGCGCGGGCTTTCCGCGCAGATTGATGCAGCCGCGATGCCGCAATTCACCCTCCAAATCGCGGGCCTGTTGCAGGAGGGCAGCGTCACCGTGGCCGACGCCACCGTGTCGGCGAGCGGCATCGCCCTCGATGCCCAGGCCATCCCCGAGATCGAGGCCCTGCTGCGCGATCGCCTGCCGGCCGGCCTGAAACGCGGCGCCGTCGCCCTGACCACACGGCCGCTCTCCCCCTACCGGATCGCCCTCCGGCGCGACGCCGACAGCGTCACCCTCACGGGCCACCTGCCCGATGCGGGCACCCGGGAAATGCTGCTCGCCGCCTTGCGCCCCCGCCTGTTTCGCGAGCGGCTGGTCGACCGGACCCGCCTGGGGCAGGGCGCACCGGCCGATCTTACCCGCGCGCTGCTGGCCAGCGCCGGATCGCTGGCGCTGATGGCGAAAGGCGGAATCCGCATCGCCGATCGCTCGGTCACGCTCACCGGCGAAAGCCTCTATCCGCAGAGTGCCCGGCGCATCCGCGAGGAGGTGACCGCCGCCATGCCTGAGGGCTGGAGCGCGGATGTCACGGTGACCTCACCCGGCGAGACACCGACCCGGACACCCGAGGCCTGCGGCGCAGCGTTGGACTCCGTCCTGAAGAGCCCGGCGCCGGCCTTCTCCCCCGGCAGCGCGACCCTGAAGCCAGCTTTCTACCCGCGCCTCGACGCGATCGCGGCGCTGGCCAGGACCTGTCCCGCCCTGCGCCTCATGGTGACGGGACATTCCGATCCGGCGGGAGCCGCTCCGACGCCGAAGCCGACCGTCGAGACGGCGGTGGAGAGCACCGCCTCGCTGGAGGCCGACAAGCCGCGCAGCGCCAAGGCGCCGCCGGACAAGCCACGGACCGACAAGGCTCCGTCGACCGCGCCAGCTGCGAAGCCCAAGTCCGTGAAGTCCGAGACGGCCAAACCCGAGGCGAAGCCGGCGGCACCGGCCGATCCCGAACCCGACCTCGTGCAGCAGCGGGCCCTCGCCGTCGTCGAGTACCTGCTTCAGGCCGGCCTGCGCCCGGACCAAGTCGCCGCGGCACCGGCCGGCACGATCCGGCCTGCGTCCCTGGGCGTCGGCTTCGCCCTTCGTTCCTGATCGCCATCCGAGGCCGAACCCGTGACCCTGCTCGCAATCCTGCTCTGGCCGGCTCTCGCCGCGAGCCTCCTCCTCGGCGCCGGCGTCGGCTGGCTCACCGGCCTGCCCCGGAACGGACCGGCGCGGTCGGGGGCGCTGCTTCTGGCCTTCGCGACCTGCGTCGCCGGTGGCCTCGCCATCTCGGGCCTCGTTCCAGGCCGGGCCGGATTGTGGGTGGAGGGCGGAGCGCTGATCCTCGGCGCCTACCTCGTCGGTGCCGTGATCCTCGCCGGCCTTTCCCGCCGGACCGGCGCCGTTTCGTGACGCGAAGCGCCGCTCTCCGCGTCATACCGGGCGGCCAGCGTTGCATCTGCGCCACAGTCCTGGGTGGAATTCGGTTCGCCTGATATATCAAGGGAGACTTTCCCGGCGTTCCGTCGTTGTCCCCGAGGCTCTTCTTCGAGCGAGGACCGATCCGAACAGGTCATGCGTTCGAACGGGCCATGTTCGAACGGGCCATGAAAGCGGCGATCGACTGACGCGATGACGGATCACAAAGACCGAGCCGAGGCCGTGGACCTGACATCCTGCGACCGCGAACCGATCCATATCCTCGGCGCGGTGCAGCCCTTCGGCTTCCTCATCGCCGTATCCTCCGACTGGATCGTGGTCCGCGCCTCGGAGAACGCGGCGCGTTGGCTCGGACATGCGGACAGCGACCTTCTCGGCCTGCCGCTCTCCGACCTGATGGACATCGAGACGATCCACCTGATCCGGGGGCACCTCCAGTCCCTGCGCGGGCCGGACGCCATCGACCGGATCTTCGGCACCGCCCTGCAGCCCGGCGGCGCGCCCTTCGACATCGCCCTGCACCTCTCGGGCGGCAGCATCGTGATCGAGGCCGAGCCCAGCGTCTTCGAGCACCTGAACGCCGGCAACCTCGTGCGCAGCATGGTCGGGCGCCTTCAGCAGACCGTCGGCTTCGATCCGTTCTGCCGCGAGGCCGTGCGTCAGATGCGGGCGCTCACCGGCTTCGACCGGGTGATGGTCTACCGCTTCGATCCGGACGGGTCGGGCGTGGTCATCGCCGAATCCGCCCGATCGAGCCTGGAGCCCTATCTCGGCCTGCATTACCCGGCCTCCGACATCCCGAAGCAGGCGCGTGCGCTCTACGAGCGCAACTGGCTGCGCATCATCGCCGATGTCGACGCCGCGCCCGTGGCCGTGCTGCCCCAGCGCGATCCAGAGGGGCGGCCGCTCGACCTGTCGATGAGCACCCTGCGCACGGTCTCGCCGATCCATATCGAGTACCTTCGCAACATGGGGGTCGCGGCCTCCCTGTCGGTATCGATCCTGCGCGGCGGGAAGCTCTGGGGCCTGTTCGCCTGCCACCATGCCGAGCCGCGCCACATCTCGCTGGAGCGCCGCACCGGCGCCGAGCTCTTCGGGCAGATGTTCTCCTTGATCCTGGAGAGCCGGGAGCGCGAGGCGGAGACCGCCTACGAGGCGAGTTCGCGCGCCCTCCACGACCGGCTGATGGGCGCCCTGGCCTCGGGCGGGACCAGCCTGGAGAACATCACCGGCTTCCTCGACGACATCACCGGCATCGTCACCTGTGACGGCATCGGCGTCTGGGTGAACGGCGAGATCACGCTGCGGGGGGCGACCCCCACGGCCGAGGAATTCACGGGCTTGGTCCGGTTCCTGAACCGGACGGCCACGAGCCGGGCCTTCGCCACCCACGAGATCGGCGCCGTCCATCCGCCGGCCGCCGATTACACCGAGCGCGCCGCCGGTCTCCTCGCGGTGCCGATCTCTCGGGCGCCGCGCGACTTTCTGGTGTTCTTCCGCCGCGAACTCGCCCGGACCGTGACCTGGGCGGGGAATCCGGAAAAACCGGCGACGCTCGGACCGAACGGCCTGCGCTTGACGCCGCGCAAGAGCTTCGAGGCCTGGACCGAGGTGGTCCGTGGCCAGTCGACGCCGTGGGGTGCCGTCGATCTGCGCATCGCCGAGGCCCTGCGCATTACCCTCCTGGAAGTCATCCTCCGGCTCACCGATTCGGCGGAAAAAGAGCGAAAGACCGCCCAGGAGCGTCAGGAACTACTCATCGCGGAACTCAATCACCGCGTCCGCAACATCCTCAACCTCATCCGGGGCATCGTCGCCCAGAGCCGGTCGGGCACCGACAGCGTCGAGGATTTCGCGGGCGTGATCGGCGAGCGGATCCAGGCTCTTGCCCGTGCGCACGACCAGATCACCACGACCAACTGGGGACCGGGATCGCTGCGCGACCTCATCGCCCTGGAGGCGGAGGCCTATCTCGGCGAAACGGCCGACAGGGTCCGCCTGCAGGGCGTCGACGTCCTCCTCGAACCGCAGGCTTTCTCGACCCTCGCCCTCGTCATCCACGAGCTGATGACGAATTCGGCCAAGTACGGCGCGCTCTCGCAGGCGGCGGGCCAGGTCGACGTGGTCTGGGAGCGCGACGGTTCGGATTGCCTCGTCATCCACTGGAGCGAGAGCGGCGGGCCTCCGGTGAAGCCCCCGACCCGACGCGGCTTCGGGACCACGCTGATCGAGCGCTCGATCCCCTACGAACTAAAGGGCGAGGCGGAGATCACCTACGAACTCATCGGCGTTCGGGGCCGCTTCGCTGTGCCGTCGCGCTACGTCCGCCCGGCGCCCATCGTGCCGGTGGCGGCGCCGCGCGAGCGCGAGCGTGCCCTGGAACGCGACGCGGCCGCCCTTTCGGGCGCGGTGCTGGTGGTCGAGGACAACATGATCATCGCCCTCGAAGCCGAGGAGATCCTGGCATCCCTCGGGGCGAAGGCGGTGGACATGGCGGGCTCGGTCCACGACGCTCTGCGTCAGATCGAGGCCGCCAAGCCGAGTTTCGCCCTCCTCGACGTCAATCTGGGGTCCGAGACGAGCCTGCCGGTGGCCGTGCGCCTGTCCGCCCTAGGCGTGCCCTTCGTCTTCGCCACGGGCTACGGCGAGAGCTTCCGCATCCCGCCCGAACTCGGGGCGGTCGCGATGATCAAGAAGCCGTACACGGCCGACACCCTGCGCCGCGCCCTCTCCGCGGGTGGAGCCTAGCGGTTAGCCTGTGTCCTCTCGAACAGCGCGAAGGCACACAGCGCGCCGCTGATTGCAGGTTCGTGCTCCGAGACCGGGCGGGTGCAAAGCCAAGCCGAGAAGCTCGGCCAGAAGCGCAGGCCCTCTCCGTGGCGCAGGAACCGTGCATTCTCGCGCACGACGGGGTCCGGGCTGGCCAGGACCTGCCTCAGCAGCACCTGCCCGCCGAGGCGGGACCCTTCGAGCACGTAGAGCACGCCGGGCGCCGCATCGGCCGGGAGCGTCGGCGGCGGAACCGCGCTCGACCCTTCCGAGGCGACGATGCCCAACCCCTGCAGATCGACGCGAAGGGCCTCGGCACGTCGACGCTGGGGCCAGTCCATGGGCAGAAACCCGGGATCGGTCTCGTCGAGCCAGGCTTCCAGCGGCGCGAACGCCGCCTGCATCGCCATCAGGAACGCCAGGTAATCCGCCCGGCGCGTCAGGTCATAGGCCGCGAACCCCGCATCGAGGCGGCGATGGGCAACGTCCGTCGCATCCCGCAGGATGAAGCGGAGATCGGCGGCCTTCGGTGCCGGACTGGTTTTCGCGCAGACATCCGGTGCCGGCGCACCTGCGGAAGGCGCCATCGTCCTGTCCATGCCTCGACCCGTCACATCCCCACGGGCCACGGCCCGGTCCAAGCTGCGTTCATAGACGATCCAGACAGCCGGCACAGGACTTAACCGAGGGCTCCGACGTCGCGCATCGCGCCGGCGGCGTCCGTCTCGCAGCTCAGGCCTGATACACCGCCAGAACAGGATCTTCCATGTGGTTCCTCTACGGTTTCGCCCTCCTGGCCGGCATCGCGAATGCGCTGCAATCGGGCACGAACGCGACGCTGTCCAAAAGCCTCGCCCAGCCCTTCGCCGCGGCCATCGTCGTCTCCCTGGTCGGCGCCATGACCCTGCTGGTGGTGGGCCTCGTCCTCGGTCGTTTTGCCCTGCCGACCATCGGCGACATCCGGTCGGTGCCGCCCTGGGCCTGGATGGGCGGCGTCATGGGTGCCTTCCTCATCCTGTCCCAACTCTTCGTCGCGCAGCAGATCGGCGCGGCCCCCTATTTCGGCTTCCTGATCACCGCCGGTGTCCTGACCTCGATCCTGCTCGACCATTTCGGCTGGATCGGATTCGCGCAGCACCCCGCGAGCCCGTGGCGCATCCTGGGCGGCCTGCTCATGGTGGGAGGCATCGCCCTCGTGGCGATGTTCTGAAACGCACGGACCCCGCACGCTTGTCTTTGCGGCCGGGAACGGCAAAGCCTCACCGCGCGTCGATGCTTCGCTCCCGCCGATAAGCCCGCTTCCAAGGCCGCCATGAACATCTTCCAGGACATCGTCAGCCGTTTCAGCCAGACCGTGACCGCGTATGCGGGCGACAAAGCGCTGATGCAGGCCATGGTCTCGGCCGCCGCCAACGTGATCGTCGCCGATGGAGAGGTCGCCAGCGAGGAATTCGACACCGCGCTGGCGGGCATGCAGGCCAATCCCATTCTCGAAAAGGGCTACGACCGGCTGATGCTGGAGAGCGAGCTCTACGAGGGCATCGCCCGGGCGCGCACCCGCGCGGGCCGGGCCGAGAACCTGCGCCTCGTCGCCGCCATCGAGGGACGCGGCGCGGAGGAGCGCGAGGCCACTTTCCTGATCGCGGCGGACGTCGCCGACCTCGACGGGATCGCCGATGTGGAAGCGCGTGCCCTCGACGAGATCGCGGCGGCGCTCGCCCTGGACAAGGCGGCCCTGCTCGCCGCGTCCCCGGTCCGGCGCCCCATCCAGTAGCCGTTCAGGCGCGCTCGGGGCGCCGACGTCCCGCAAAGCCCTTGATCAAAGGACGGCAAGCCTCTAAGCGGGCCACCGTCTTTCGCCCGGCTCGACGTCTCGTCGAGCGACAGCCCGGGCGACCGCTCGTGTGAGCTTGCCGCAGGAAAGAGACGATGGCCAAAGAGAAATTCGCGCGTACGAAGCCGCACTGCAACATTGGCACGATTGGTCACGTTGATCACGGCAAGACGTCGTTGACGGCGGCGATCACGAAGGTCCTGGCGGAGTCGGGCGGGGCGACGTTCACGGCCTACGACCAGATCGACAAGGCGCCTGAGGAGAAGGCGCGCGGCATCACGATCTCGACGGCGCACGTCG
>NZ_JAQGKL010000146.1 GCF_028290105.1 Methylobacterium sp. | reverse complement strand
CGGCCGGGACCTGGATGGCGGATTCGGCGGCCAGGATCTCGCCGAGGCGCTCGGCGGCGCCGGCGGCCTGAGCGAGTTCGCCGTAGACCTCCGAGAGCTGCCCCAGGGCGCTGGCGCCGAAGACCGCGTAGAGCACGAATTGCGAGAGCTGGCCCGCCGTCATGGTGCCGGCGAGCACGCCTTGGGCGCCGTACCACATCACCCCGACGACACTCGCAGAGATCAGGAAGATCGCCACGCCGGTCAGGAGCGCCCGCGCCTGGATCGAATCGCGGGCCGCTCCGTAAGCGTTCTCGGACGCGTCGGCGAAGCGGGCGGCGGTGGCCCGGCCCATGCCGAAGGCCTGCATGGTGCGAATCGCGTTCACGGCCTCCGCTGCGTAGGCGGACGCATCCGCCAGCCGGTCCTGAGCGGCCCGCGAGCGTCGGCGCACCCCGCGTCCCGACAGAATCAGCGGGAAGACGATGAGGGGAATCGCCGCCAGCACCAGGATCGAGAGCTTCGGGCTGGTAATCACCATCATCACCACGGCGCCCGAGAACAGGAAGGCGTTGCGCAGCAGGATCGAGATCGAGACGCCAAACACCGCCTTGACCTGAGTCGCGTCCGCCGTGAGCCGCGAG
Organism: Methylobacterium sp.; assembly: GCF_028290105.1. Classification (GTDB taxonomy): domain Bacteria; phylum Pseudomonadota; class Alphaproteobacteria; order Rhizobiales; family Beijerinckiaceae; genus Methylobacterium. The sequence goes on along the minus strand of NZ_JAQGKL010000146.1, from coordinate 57,786 downwards.
ATGATCTCGCCCGAGAGCGAGCGGTCGAAGAAGGCGGGGTCGAGCTGGGTCAGGCGCCGGAACACGGCGGTGCGCAGGTCCGCGACCACGCGCTCCCCCAGCGTCACCACCGTGTAGTAGCGCGCGCCGCTCGACAGGGCGAGAACCGCCACCACGCCGATCAGGGCGGCGAAGTAGGTGTCGATGACACCCTGTCCGTCCGGCGAGAAGCCGTGATCGATCACCCGGCGCAGGGCGATCGGCACGACGAGGGTCGCGCCCGAGGCCGCCAGCAGTGACAGGAACGCCGCCAGGATCCGCCCGCGATAGACTGCCGCGAAGGGAATCAGTGGCCGCAGCGAACCGAGCGGTGCCTTGGGCCGGAGCGCCCCCTGGTTTTTCTTGTCACGGCCGCGAGCCATGGTGCCTCGTCATCATTGGTCGTATCAGGAAAAGCGACCGCCGGGCGGTCTCTTCGAGCGGCGCACGCTTGTCGGGCGAAGGTGCGTGGGGTATAGGCGCGCCTTCATCCGATTGCGCGTGATCTATGGCCGCGGGCCGCCAGACGGGCCGGTCGGCTTGGCTATTCAAGGATTTCGTCATGGCAAAGAGCGCGGCCGCCAAGGCCAAGGGTACCGAGCATCCCGACTACCATTTCATCAAGGTCGTGATGACCGATGGGTCCGACTACATGACCCGGTCGACCTACGGCAAGGAGGGCGACACCCTCAACCTCGACATCGACCCGAACACCCATCCGGCCTGGACCGGCGGCGAGCAGAAGATGCTCGATCGCGGCGGTCGCGTCTCGCGCTTCAATTCGCGGTTCGGCGCCCTCTCGTTCGGCAAGAAGTAAGGCGATCTGCCGCCGTCGCGGCGACGCGGCGGCCGGTCGAGGACACGCCGAACGAGGTAACGCAAAACGGGCGGCACCCAGGGTGTCGTCCGTTTTGCGTTTCGGCCGTGGTTTTCAGGTTCGGCCCCCGGCTGCGGCGCCGGGGATGGAGCGGCTCACGCCGAGGCGGGGGCGAAGGCCGCGCGCAGGAGGCCGAGTTGCGCCACCACAGGGCTTTCCTGCGGCGCCGGGGTCGGACGCTCGTCGGTGATCACCGCGTCGAGGTGGAGGATCCGGGTGTGGAGCCGGCGCGAGCGCACGATGAGGTCCTGCAGGGTCGGCGGCAGCACGCCGAAGACCTCGCCACGGAAGGTCTCGGGCGTGGTCAGGCGCACGCGGGTCTTCTCCTGCATGGCCTCGGTGGGGGTCAGTTCGCCCTCCGACACCGCCCGCTGCACCAGCAGCCAGGAGGCGATCTGCATCAGCCGGGTGGTCAGGCGCATGCTCTCGCTGGCGTAGGACAGCGTGCCGTCGCGCGACATCAGGCGGGATTCCTCGCGGCCCGTCCCGTCGAGATAGGCGGCGGCCTCCTCCACCAGGGTCATGCCCTCGCGAAACAGTGTCTTGAACGCCTCGGAGGTGACGTAGGTGTCACCGAAATTGACCCAGTCCCGCTCGTCCCGAAACATGACGTCGAATCCGCTCATGGTGCCTCCTGTGCCGCGACCGGACCGATTTCGTCTCGAAATGAAACGAAGGCGGCGCGCTTGCACCTCGAAGCGCAACTCTAGCGCCGCAGACCGGACGCGGGGGCTTTACCCGTTGTTAACGTTAACCCGGCCGGCCGGTGCCCACGGCTCTTGCCACGAAAAAAGGCCGCCCGTTTCGGGGCGGCCTGGAAATGAGTGTCGGGAGCATTGCAAGCGAGCAGATAAGCGGTCCACCCGGTGTCCGGGATCACCGAACAGGATCACAGGATGGCGCCACAGGGTTAACGAACCGTTACTCCGGGTCCATCATTGCGCGGGGCGAACGCCGGAGCCGATGCGACGCCGGAATTGACTCGCGTGGGACCTTCCGTCATAAGCCGCGCCATCGCGACGCGGCGCCTTCGAGGGGCGCTGTTCGCGCTTGCAGACACATTTCAGGGCGAGTGAATATCCGGCGCGGCCTTTGGCGCAGCCCGGATCGATCCTCGGCCATTCGGAGATCGCGCCGTGAAAAGAACTTATCAGCCCAGCAAGCTCGTGCGTAAGCGTCGTCACGGCTTCCGCGCCCGCATGGCCACGGCCGGCGGCCGCAAGGTCATCGCGGCCCGCCGCGCCCACGGCCGCAAGAAGCTCTCGGCCTAAGAAATCCGGCGGCGCCGTCACGGCGGCGCGCCACACCATGACGTTGGTTCCCGATGCTCCCGTCGAAGGCCGAGGTCCTGCCGTCCAAGGCCAGGATCTTGCCGTCGAAGGCGGAGTTCTTGCCGTTCAAGGGCATGAGGCGCGGCGCGGGATCGGATCGGCCATGTCGACGATCGGACGGTTGCTGCGACGTGCCGAGTTCCTGGCAGCGGCCGGCGGACGGCGTTTCCACAATGAACGCATGTCGGCGCAGGGTCTCATCCGTGCCGATGATTCCTCGGGTACGGACAAGCCAGAAGGTGTGCCAGACGGCCTGCGCCTCGGCTTCACCATCACCAAACGGGTTGGCCACGCCACGGAGCGCAACCGCATCCGGCGACGCCTGCGAGCGGCCGTCGCGGAGGCCGCCAATGATCTTCCGGCGCGCAATGCCGATGTGGTCCTGGTAGCCCGGCGCCCCGCGCTGCATGCACCCTTCGATACCCTGGTCGAGGATCTGCGCCGCGCCGTCGCCGTGGTGACGAAGCCGCAGACGGCCAAGCACGCCAACCCCGCCGAGTCCGGCCGGACGCCCTCCCGTCGCGGACGCGGCAAAGGAGCGCCCGCGTCTGGCGCATCGGCGGCGGCTCCGGTAAGGGCCTCGGGCGCGACGGCGCCGACAACGCTGTCAGGCCGGGGGCCGGACAGCGCGCGCACGCCCTCCCCACTTTCCAATGCAGGCGACGGACCGACCGATGGGTAATGACAAGACGAACATGATCGTCGCGATCGCCCTGTCGCTGGCGGTCCTGCTCGGCTGGAACTACTTCATCGCCGCCCCGCGCGTGGAGCAGCAGCGCCAGGCCGCCCTGCAGAACAAGGCGGCGACGCAGCCGGCCGGACCGGACGGCGTGCCGAGCGCGAGCCCCAAGGAAGGCGGTCCCGCCAACCCGGTGCCCGGGACCCTGCCGGGTGCCTCCGGTACGGCCGGCGGAGTCGTGCCCCGCGAGGCCGCCATCGCCCGCTCGCCCCGCGTGAGCATCGACACGCCGGCGCTCGCCGGCTCAATCGCCCTCAAGGGTGGTCGCATCGACGACGTGTCGCTGAAGAATTATCACGAGACCGTGGACGACAAGAGCCCGCGCATCGTGCTGCTTTCGCCGACCGGGACCGAGAATCCCTACTATGCCGAGTTCGGCTGGGTCGGGCAGAATGCCGGTCCGCTCCCCAACGGCGACACGCTCTGGACCGCGGACGCCACCACGCTGGCGCCCGGCAAGCCCGTCACCTTGAGCTACGACAACGGCGCCGGCCTACTGTTCAAGCGCGTGATCGGCGTGGACGACAAGTTCCTGTTCACGCTGCGCGACGAGGTCGAGAACAAGGGCGCCAACGCCGTCAGCCTCTATCCCTACAGCCTCGTCTCGCGCTGGGGTAAGCCGCATACCCAGGGCTACTATGTGCTGCACGAGGGCATGATCGGCGTGCTCGGCGCCGACGGCCTGCAGGAATACACCTACGACCACCTCGCCAAGGAGCCGGCGCTCGGCAATGCCAGCACCAAGGGCAAGACCTGGACGGGCGTGACCGGCGGCTTCGTGGGCATCACCGACAAGTACTGGGCCGCCGCCGCGATCCCCGACCAGTCGGCCCCCTATACCGGCAGCTTCACGGAGCGGACGGACGGCGCCACCAAGGTCTACCAGGCCAACGTGCTCGGCAACGTTCAGGTGGTTCAGCCCGGCGCCTCGGTGGCGGCCACACAGCAGCTGTTCGCCGGCGCCAAGGAGGTGAACACCGTCAACGCCTACCAGGCGAACCAGAACATCAAGCAGTTCGACCTGCTGATCGACTGGGGCTGGTTCCACTTCATCACCAAGCCGATGTTCCGGGCCCTCGACTTCTTCTACCACCTGTTCGGTAATTTCGGCATCGCCATCCTGGTGGTCACGCTCTGCCTGAAGCTGCTGTTCCTGCCCATCGCCAACAAGTCCTACCAGTCCATGGCCAAGATGAAGGCCGTGCAGCCGGAGATGGCCTCGATCCGCGAACGCTATGCTGACGACAAGATGAAGCAGCAGCAGGCGATGATGGAGCTCTACAAGAAGGAGAAGATCAATCCGGTGGCTGGCTGCTGGCCGGTGCTGATCCAGATCCCGGTCTTCTTCGCGCTCTACAAGGTGCTGTTCATCACCATCGAGATGCGGCATGCGCCGTTCTTCGGCTGGATCCAGGATCTGGCCGCGCCCGATCCGACGAGCTTTCTCAACCTGTTCGGCCTGCTGCCCTTCGCGGCTCCGGACATCGTCCATCTCGGCATCTGGCCCATCATCATGGGCATCACGATGTTCATCCAGATGAAGATGAACCCCGCGCCCCCGGACCCGGTCCAGGCGCAGATCTTCACCTTCATGCCCATCGTGTTCACCTTCATGCTCGGCTCGTTCCCCGCCGGTCTGGTGATCTACTGGGCCTGGAACAACACCCTCTCGGTGATCCAGCAATACGTCATCATGCGCCGCAACGGCGTGAAGGTGGAATTGTGGGACAACCTGAGCGGGATGTTCAGGCGCAAGAACGCCGTCGCCAAAAGCTGAACCACGCGCCGCCGGCCGCCCTGGGGCGCCGGCAATCGCACCGATCCGGTCCTCTCCGTCCCGCGACGGGGAGGACTTCCCGTTTCCAGCGTATCGGCTCGCGAGGGTGGCGGATGCGCCCCGCCCGGAGCCACCCGATGTCCCAAGCCGAAGACGATGCCGCGCTGCTCGAGGCCGGGCGCCTGCTGTTCGCGGGCGCGGCCGACTTCATCGCCTCGGCCCCGAACGTGCCCGCCCTGCCGCCGATGAAGGGCGTGGAAATCGCCTTTGCGGGCCGCTCCAACGTCGGCAAGTCGAGCCTCGTCAACGCGCTGACCGGGCGCAACACCCTGGCGCGGACCTCGCACACGCCGGGGCGGACGCAGCAACTGAACTTCTTCGACATCGGCGGCCGTCTGACCCTGGTCGACATGCCGGGCTACGGCTACGCCGCGGTGGAGAAGACCAAGGTCGAAGCCTGGACCGACCTGATCCACGACTACCTCAAGGGCCGTTCGAACCTCGCCCGCGTGTTCATGCTGATCGATTCGCGCCACGGCCTGAAGAGCATCGACACCGACGTACTCGACGGCCTCGACAAGGCGGCGGTGAGCTATCAGATCGTGCTGACCAAGGGCGACGCGCTGAAGAAATCCGAGATGGACGCCCGTATCGCCGGGGTGCAGGACGCCATCGCCCGGCGTCCGGCGGCCTATCCGGAGATCCTGCTCACGTCCAGCCGCGACGATCGCGGCGTGCCGGAACTGCGCGCCAGCGTCGCCCGTCTGCTGAGGGAGCGCGGCGCGTGACCGGCGTCGACCGCATCCTGCTGGCACTTGGCGCCCTCGCCGGCCTCCTCGGCGTCGCCGCGAGTGCAGCCGCCGCTCATGTCAGCGGGGCCGACAGCCTGAAGACCGCCGCGCAGTTCCTGCTCTTCCACGCGCCTGCCATCCTCGCGCTGGCGGCGTTGTCGGCCACGGGGACGACGCACCGGCTCGTCACACGGATCGCCGCGGGCGTCCTCGTCGTCGGGCTCGCGCTGTTCTCGGGCGACCTCGCCCTGCGGGCGCTCCACGGGACGCCGATGTTTCCGATGGCGGCGCCCACCGGCGGCATGGTGTTGATGGCCGGGTGGCTGCTCGTAGGGGTGGCAGCCTTCGTGCCAGGCCGGCGATGAACCTTGTCTTCAACGAGCAGATCAAGCTTTTGGCAATCGCTCTGAACACGGCCGCCACTTCGTGCTTCACGGTCGGAATTGCGACACCGGTCGCCGGCTACATCTATAATTTCGGAAATATGCAGACGACGGTGAGCCTCTGGTCGCTCGGACTTGGCGTCGCCGGTTGGCTTCTCGCAGCCATCCTCCTACATTTCCTGGCGAGGCGCGCCTTGAAGGGGCTCAAGCCATGAATGAACTTGCCATTCTCGCATTCATCGTCACCCCGGCCATCGTCGTCATGATCGGCTATGTCGCCGTGCGGCTTCAAGAAGAAGCGGGCCGTCGATACGACGCTGCGGCTCTCGAACAGCACAGGGTTACGACCGGCGCGCCACGTTCCTAGAACCGACGTGCCGGGGCGCCTCAGCGGACCAGCGGCGGGAGTTGCGGTTGCGCTCCGTCCGGCAGGGCGGTGCGGGCCATGTTCATGCTCATGGCAAGCAGGGTGTAGTAGCCGTTGATCCCCGCCATCTCGATGGCGCCCTGCTCGCCGAAGGTCGCGACCGCGCGAGCGTAGGTCGTGTCGCTCACCGCTTTGTTGTGGTGAAGCTCGGTTGAGAAGGCGTAGACTAGGGTTTCCTCAGGTCCCATCGCATCCGGTCGCCGACCTTCCTGGATCGCCGAGACGATCGCCAGATCGAGCCCGGCCTTCAGGGCGATCGGCGCATGGATGTGCCACTCCAATTGCTGCGTCCATTCCCGCGCGGTGATGAGGATGATGAACTCGCTCAAGCGAAGGGGCAGCACACTGCGGTAGCGCAGGTGCAGCCCCATGGTGCTCGCGTTGGTCATCAACTCGGGGCTGCGCAGGAGCGGCACGAACGGCCCGAAGACGGGGGTCTTGCGCGCGGCGAGGAACTCCGCCGAGGCGGCCTTCTGGGCCTCCGTCAACGAGGCGGCGGGGATTTCGGGCAGGCGGTCTTGGGCCAAAGCGGACAGGGTCCCGAACAGGAGGATGGACAGGGCGGGGAGTAACGTTTTGCGCATCGGTCTCGACGGTTTCTGCCGGATGTTGCAGTCGATGCCTATGGCATGACCGGCGGGTGGTAGGTCAGCGTGAAGGCGAGCGCCCAGAGCAGGAACAGCACCACCGGCAAGTGAATCAGCAGTTGCAGGAAGCTGAAGCCGACGATGTCGCGCGCCTTCAGCCCGAGGATGCCTAGCAGCGGAAGCATCCAGAACGGATTGATCAGGTTCGGCAGCGCCTCGGCGGCGTTGTAGACCATGACGGCCCAGCCGAGATGCACCTGCAGCTCGTTGGCCGCCTGCATCACGTAGGGCGCTTCCAGCAACCACTTGCCGCCACCCGAGGGTACGAAGAACCCGAGCACCGCCGAATACACGCCCATCGAGATCGGGAAGCTGCCGGTGGTGTTCAGGCTGACGAACGCGTGGGTGATCACCTCCGAGACCGAGATGCCGGCCGCGTTCTTCGGCCCGGTCAGCATCGCGCTGATGGCGGCGTAGAGGGGGAACTGGATCAGGATGCCGGCTGTCGCCGGCACGGCTTTCGCCACCGCCACGAGGAAGCGCTTGGGGCGCCAATGCAGCGCCAGGCCAAGCGTGATGAACAGCAGGTTGTAGGTGTTCAGGTTCGAGATCGCGGTGATCCAGGATTGCCGGGCGAATTCCTGGAAGATCCATCCGCCTGCGATCACGACGAGAAGCACCGTGAGGATCGGCGAATGCTCCAGCCACTCGCCGGGTTGCTGGGGGCGCCCCAGGTCCGGCTGGTCCCGGGCGACGTCGACCCCGAGATCCTCGGCCGTCACCGCCGTATTCGGACGCGGGGCTGAGATGTACGCGATGATGATCGACATCACGAAGAGGATCGCGGCGATCAGCATCGACTGCCACAGGAAGATGGTCTCGCTGAACGGGATCACGCCGGTGATCGGCAGGAGCGCCTTCGGCAAACTTGCCGGGTTCGCCTGGAGCTGGGCGGCCGAGGAGCTGAGCCCCATCGCCCAGGTGGCGCCGAGGCCGAGATAGGCGGCCGCTCCCGCGGCGCGGTAATCCATCCGCAATTCCGTGCGCCGGGCGAGCGCGCGGGCGAGCAGGCCGCCGAAGATCAGGCTGAGGCCCCAGCTCAGGAACGAGGACAACATCGTGGCCGCGGCGACGAAGCCGACGGCGCCGCGGCCGGTCTTGGGGATGCTGGCGAGCCGGTCGATCAGGGCCTGGACCGGCGGTGCCGTTGCCACCACGTAGCCGCCGATGGTCACGAAGGCCATCTGCATGGTGAAGGGGATCAGGCTCCAGAATCCGTCGCCGAAGCTCTTGGCGATGGCGGTGGCCGGCGCGCCGTTGGCGAAGGCACCGAGCGCCACGATGACCACCGCGATGGCGACGAAGATGAAGGCGTCGGGAAACCACTTCTCGGCCCAGGCGGTGAAGCGGACGCCCGCACGGGACAATGCGCTCTCCGATGCCACGGCCTCGGGCCTGCGCTCCAGCGGGGGTGTCGACATCGAAACGTCCTGGAAAAGAGGGCTGTCGCCCGGCGGGGCGTATTGTCCGCAAATGCCGGTTCAGCTCAAGGCGGCACTCGCCCTTTACACAAGCTTGGCGGGGGTTTGTCACGCCCGTCGTTTCGGCCCCGGGCCCACTGAACAGCGCGTTTCAAACTTCCTTGAGGAGTTCCGGCATAGAATCGGCGCGGAGAGCCTGAAGGAACTGTGGGTGGCCGGAACTTCGAAAATTCGCGATCTCGACACGAGGATGGCCGAGCGGCGCTCGCGCGGCGGCGCGGTCCGCGATCTGCGGCCAGGCAGCCAGCGGGAGCCCAGTGCTTCCAAGAAGCCCTTCCTGTCGCCGCTGGGCTGGCTCGGCGCGCTGGCCGTCAACATCGCGGTGGTGGCACTGATCGGCCTCGGCTTCGTCCTGCTGCCCCCCGTCCTCGATTGTCGCGAGCAGAGCGCGCGCGGCTTCTTCGCGGGGGACGCCTTCACGGCCTGCGTCGGCCGGGGCTTCTCGGCACGCTCCGAGGAACTCGACGGGCGCCTCCGGCGGATGATCCTGCGCTCGGGTCAGTGAGCCCGGCCCAACAGGCGCGACAATAAGAAAACCCGCGCCGACAGTGTCGGCGCGGGCGGCGTCCTTGAACCGGAAAGCCTCGATCAGTTCAGGGTCGCGCGCTCCGGCCGTCGCTCGGTGGTCAGACCGGACTTTCCGACCATCAGACCGAGAGGCCCGACCTCAACCGGCACCGCCTCCCCGTCGTGGATCAGGCCCGACAGGAGTTGCTCGGCGAGGCGGTCCTGCACCGCCTTCTGGATCACCCGCTTCAGGGGACGTGCCCCATAGGCCGGGTCGTAGCCCTTGTCGGCGAGCCAGTCGCGGGCCTCCGGCTCAACGTCGAGGGTGATCTTGCGCTCGTCGAGGAGCTTCTGCAGGCGCTTCAGTTGGATATCGACGATCGCGCCCATCTCCGAGCGCTTCAGGCGGTGGAACAGGATGATCTCATCGATCCGGTTCAGGAATTCCGGCCGGAAGTGGCCGCGCACCACCCCCATCACCTCGTCACGCACGGCCTCGGTGTCCTCGCCCTCTCCCTGATTGACGAGGTATTCCGAACCGAGGTTCGAGGTCATGATCAGGAGCGTATTGCGGAAATCCACCGTCCGCCCCTGCCCGTCCGTCAGGCGCCCGTCGTCGAGCACCTGCAGCAGGACGTTGAACACGTCCGGATGCGCCTTCTCGACCTCGTCGAACAGCACGACCTGATAGGGCCGGCGCCGTACGGCTTCGGTCAGCGCTCCACCCTCCTCGTAGCCGACATAGCCGGGAGGCGCGCCGATGAGCCGGGCGACCGAGTGCTTCTCCATGTATTCCGACATGTCGATGCGAACCAGGGCCGTGTCGTCGTCGAACAGGAAGCCGGCGAGCGCCTTGGTCAGCTCCGTCTTGCCGACGCCCGTCGGCCCGAGGAAGATGAAAGAGCCGATCGGCCGGTTCGGGTCCTGAAGACCGGCACGGGCGCGGCGCACGGCGGTGGAGACCGCCTCGACGGCTTCCCGCTGCCCGACGACGCGCTGGCCCAGCACGGTCTCCATGGCGAGCAGCTTGTCACGCTCGCCTTCCAGCATCTTGTCGACGGGCACGCCGGTCCAGCGCGAGACGACGCCCGCGATATGGGCGGGCGTCACCGCCTCCTCGACCATGCCGTCGCGCTGCGCCGCCCCCTCGCCCTGCGCCTCGATCTCGGTGAGCTGGCGCTCCAACCCCGGGATCACGCCGTAGGCGAGTTCGCCCGCGCGCTGGTACTGGCCCTGGCGCTGGGCCGAGGCGAGGTCGTTACGGGCCTCGTCGAGCTTGCGCTTCAGGTCGGCGGCCGCCCCGAGCTTGTCCTTCTCGGCCTTCCAGCGAGAGGTGATCGCAGCCGACTGCTCCTCGAGATCGGCCAATTCCTTTTCGAGCCGCACTAGACGGTCACGGGAAGCGGTGTCGGTCTCCTTCTTCAGGGCTTCGCCCTCGATCTTCCGCCGCACGATCTCGCGGTCGATGTTGTCGAGTTCCTCCGGCTTCGAATCGACCTGCATGCGCAGGCGCGAACCGGCCTCGTCCATGAGGTCGATGGCCTTGTCCGGCAGGAAGCGGTCGGTGATGTAGCGGTTCGACAGGGTCGCGGCAGCCACCAGCGCCGCATCCTGGATGCGCACGCCGTGGTGCTGCTCGTACTTCTCCTTGATCCCGCGCAGGATCGAGACCGTGTCCTCGACGGTGGGCTCGGACACGAAGACGGGCTGGAAGCGCCGCGCGAGGGCCGCGTCCTTCTCCACGTGCTTGCGGTACTCGTCGAGGGTGGTCGCACCGACGCAGTGCAGTTCGCCGCGCGCGAGAGCGGGCTTCAGGAGGTTGGAGGCATCCATCGCCCCATCGGCCTTTCCCGCGCCGACGAGGGTATGCATCTCGTCGATGAACAGGATGATGCCGCCCTCCGCGGCGGTGACCTCGGAAAGCACGCCCTTCAGGCGCTCCTCGAACTCGCCGCGGTACTTCGCACCCGCGATGAGGGCACCCATGTCGAGGGCGAGCAGGCTCTTGTCACGCAAGGATTCCGGCACGTCGCCGTCGACGATGCGCAGGGCGAGGCCTTCGACGATGGCGGTCTTGCCGACACCGGGCTCGCCAATCAGGACAGGGTTGTTCTTGGTGCGACGGGACAGGACCTGGATGGTACGGCGGATCTCCTCGTCGCGGCCGATCACCGGATCGAGCTTGCCCTCGCGTGCCGCCTCGGTGAGATCGCGGGCGTATTTCTTCAGTGCGTCGTAGGCGTTCTCGGCGGTGGCGTTGTCGGCGGTGCGCCCCTTGCGCAGGGCGTTGATGGCACCGTTGAGTGAGGCGGCGGTCACACCGGCGGCAGCGAGCGCCCGTCCGGCTTCCGTGTCCTTCTCGACGGCGAGCGCGAGCAGCAGGCGCTCGACGGTCACGTAGCTGTCGCCGGCCTTTTCGGCCGCCTTCTCGGCGGTGTCGAACAGGCGCACGAGTTCGCGCGTCGCCTGCGGCTGGGACGCGTTGCCGGAGACCTTCGGCTGCTTGGCGAGCCAGGCCTCGGTCTGAGCGAGCGCGACCCGCGACTGACCGCCGGCCCGGTCGATGAGACCGGCGCAGAGGCCCTCGGGATCGTCGAGCAGAACCTTGAGGATGTGGCCCGGCTGGAATTGCGGGTGGCCCTCGCGCATCGCGAGGCTCTGAGCCGCCTGGACGAAGCCCCGGGCGCGTTCGGTATAGATCTCGAAATTCATGGGTGTCCCACCTCTCCGTACCGGCTTTCGCCCATCCGCCCGCATGATGCGGCACGGCGGGTCGCCGAAACGTTGCCCCCACGGCCTCGGGCCGCTGGGGACACCGGCCCCACCATGGCCGCCGGTTCGCTGGATGTAGTGTTGCAATTCGGCACCACAAGAGTCCGGGACGCGACTGCTTCGCGCCTCTGCCGATTGTGTGCCTGGGCTTGCATCGCCTTGCAAAGCAGGGCCACGCTGGGCGAATGATCGCGCCCTCCATGACCGCCTCTCTCAGCCTCGACGCCCTCTATCGCTACCCCGTGAAGGGACTTTCGCCCGAGCGTTTGGAATCGGCGGACCTACAGCCCGGCGCGTATTTTCCTGGCGATCGTCTGTTCGCGGTGGAGAACGGCCCTTCCGGCTTCGACCCGGATGCGCCGACGCACCAGCCGAAGATCAAGTTCCTGATGCTCATGCGCCACGAAGCCCTGGCGCAACTCGAGACCCGCTACGAAGCCGGGACGGGAACGCTGACGATCCGCCAGGGCGGAGCGGCGACCGTGCGGGGCGATCTCCGCACGCCGGAGGGACGCGCTGAGATCGAGGCCTTCCTCACGGCCTTCCTCCCGGAGGCGATGCGCGGTCCGGCCAAGGTCCTGACCGCGCCGGACGGATATCGCTTCACGGATTCGGCGCGCGGCTTCGTCTCGCTCCTCAACCTCGCCAGCGTCGCGGCCATCGAGGACATGACCGGCACAGCCGTGGACCCGCTCCGGTTCCGAGCGAATCTCCATGTCTCGGGCCTCGCCCCCTGGGCCGAACTCGACCTCGTGGGCCGCACGATCACGACGCCGGGCGGCGTGTCCTTGCGCATCCACAAACGCACCGAGCGCTGCGCCGCGACGAATGTCGATCCGGTGACGGGCCAGCGCGATCTCGCCATCCCCCGCACCTTGTCACAGCACCTCGGACACACCGATTGCGGCGTCTACGCGGAGGTGCTGAACGGAGGCCGGTTGGAGGCCGGAGACCGGCTCACGCTCGACTAGATCGCGTCGCGGTGGACCAGCACGATCGCGGCGGCGTAGCCGGCGCGGCGCAGGTGGCGCAGATCCGCGTGGCGGCGTTCGCAGGTGACCTTGAGGTAGCGGTCCTCGCCGCCCGGCAGGCCCGTCGAGGCGGCGACCACCTGCCCGCGCATGATGCACTCCATCGGAGTGCGGGCGGGCGAGACGATGACGTCGAGGGCGGTATCGCGGGAGCAATCCTTGGCCACGAGGGTGGCGGCGCAGACGAGGGCAACGGACAGCAATTCAGGCATGACGGACCCCTTGTTCGAGACTGGCGAATAAGGTCCGCGGTGTGGCTCCGGCGTCCGAGCGGCCGCGTGATCGTTGCCTTGGTGTTTCCCCTGTCGTTCTTATCGAGATCGTTCTTGATCAGGTCGTTCTTGGCCGGACCTAGCATGGCGTATGCCAGCCCGGTTCATCGGTACCTGCGGGTTGCCCGTATCGGGGCCGGACTTGCGTCGGGCGCAGGCCTGGCCGGGTCGATGCCGGGCCGTGCTCAGCGCCGCATCGGCAGCCAGTGCGGCTCGGGCTCCGCGCGCGGCAGCAGCGCCGCGACGGCATCGAGATCGACGGCGAAGTGTTCGGTCAGGAGGCGCCAGACATCCGTCCGCGAGCCGGCATGATGGCCGAGTTGATCCACCGTACTGGCGAGGAGACGGGGGTTCAGGAGTGTCGGACGAGGCAGGTGCGAGTCGGCGTTCGGCATGGCGTGAAATCCTGGGCGACACCGCGATCATGAAACGGCAACCTTAACGGAAACTTACCCGCGAGGGTGTCCTGGCCAGGAATGTATCTCGCACGTTGCATTCGCGCGTCGTCTGCAGAATTCGCGGCCTGTGCGAGAAATTCGCCGGACCGCTGCTTCGCAGCACCGCCTTGCTGCGTTAGAAGCCCGGCGTCGCGCGCGGGTGCCCGACGCGCCATCGAGGACCAGCCCCACGATGAAAGAACCGCTGCCCAACGTCCACGTGCGCGCCGAAGTCCTCGTCCAGGCCCTGCCGCACATGCAGCGCTACGACCAGGAGATCGTGGTCATCAAGTACGGCGGCCACGCCATGGGCGACCGCGCGGCAGCCGAGGATTTCGCCGAGGACATCGTGCTCCTGGAGCAATCTGGCCTGAAACCGATCGTCGTGCATGGCGGCGGCCCGCAGATCGGGCGGATGCTCGGCCGGCTCGGCATCGAATCCGAATTTCGCGGCGGCCTGCGCGTCACCGACGAGGCCACCGTCGAGGTGGTGGAGATGGTTCTCGCCGGATCGATCAACAAGCAGATCGTCGGCTGGATCTCCGCCGAGGGCGGCCGCGCCGTCGGCCTGTGCGGCAAGGACGGCAATATGGTGCGGGCCAGGAAGGCCACGCGCACCATCATCGATCCCGAGAGCCAGACCGAGCAGGAGATCGATCTCGGCCTCGTCGGCGAGCCCGAGCACGTCGAGCGCGGCGTCCTCGACGCGGTGCTCAAGGCCGAACTGATTCCCGTCCTGGCCCCCGTGGCCTTCGGGGCGGACGGGCAGACCTACAACGTCAATGCCGACACCTTCGCGGGCGCCATCGCGGGGGCGCTGCGGGCCAAGCGCCTGCTCCTGCTCACGGACGTGCCGGGGGTCCTCGACAAGGACAAGAAGCTGATTCCGGAACTGTCCATCGACGATTGCCGCCGCCTGATCGCCGACGGTACCATCACGGGTGGCATGATCCCGAAGGTCGAGACCTGCATCTACGCCCTGGAGCAGGGCGTCGAGGCCGTGGTCATCCTCGACGGCAAGGTCAGCCACGCGGTGCTGCTCGAACTGTTCACGGATTACGGCGCCGGCACACTGATCCGGCGCGGCTGAGACGGAGGCGACTCGCAACGATGCCTCGCGCCCCTGCGGCGCGGGGCCGGCGCTTGCCGGACGCGCGCGGCCATGCTCTGAAAAGCGACCAGCGACGCTTCCCTTTGGGAGGTCCGGTTCCCATCTGGGGCAGCCGGGCAGCCCGAGCCCACCCCGAACCCGTGTCGATACGCCTTGTTCCTTCCCGGCGAGAGCCACTTCACCACCGCGCAATCCCGTGGCTTCCGCCACGTCGACACCTGGGTGTTCGACCTCGACAACACGCTCTATCCGAGCGACGCACGGGTCTGGCCGCAGGTCGACGAGCGTATTACCCTCTACGTCATGCGCCTCTACGGGCTCGATGGCCTCTCGGCGCGGGCACTGCAGAAATATTTCTACCACCGCTACGGCACGACCCTGAAGGCGCTGATGGTCGAGGCGGCAATCGATCCGCACGACTTCCTCGACTTCGCCCACGACATCGACCATTCGGCGATCCGGCTCGATCCCGCCCTCGGCGAGGGCATCGAGCGCCTGCCCGGGCGCAAACTGATCCTCACCAACGGCTCGCGCCGGCACGCCGAGAATGTCGCCGCCAAGCTCGGCATCCTCGACCATTTCGAGGACGTGTTCGACATCGCCGACGCGGACTTCGTGCCGAAGCCGGAGCGGTCCACCTACGAGCGCTTCCTGAAGCGCCACGACGTCGATCCGCGCCGGGCCGCCCTGTTCGAGGACATCGCCCGCAACCTCGTCGTGCCGCATGACATCGGGATGTCCACGGTGCTGGTGGTGCCCCCGACCCTCGATCCCTTCCGAGAGGCCTTCGAACAGGAGGCCGTGCGCGAGCCGCATATCGACCACATCACCAGCGACCTGGCCGGCTTCCTGCGCCAGCACGTCCTGCCGGAACTCGCATGAGCAGCGACCCGATCCACGACTGGACGCGGCTGCGCGCGCCGGACCTCGCGGCGATCGAGGATCTGGCGCACGAAGCCTTCGCGAACCTGCCGCTGGCCTTCCGGAATCTCTGTACCGGCCTCGTCATCCATGTGGAGGATTTTCCCGACGACGAGACGCTCACCGAGATGGAGTGCGAGAGCGAGTTCGATCTCCTCGGCCTGTTTCGCGGGATCGGGCTCGCCCAGGGCGGCGAAGTGGCCACGGGCCAGATGCCGAACCAGGTCTGGCTCTATCGGCGTCCGCTGCTGGATTACTGGGCCGAGCACGAAGAGACCCTGGGGCACCTCGTGACGCATGTTCTCGTCCACGAGATCGGACACCATTTCGGGCTGTCCGACGACGACATGCAGGCGATCGAGACGGCCGTCGAGGACGCGACCGACGCTTGATCAGATGTCGTTGGCGGCGCGAAGCAGGCTTGCTTTGGGCCGGCGCGTCCGGAACTGGCCCCGCTCTACCGCGACGAAGACCAGCACGGCCAGCGCCAGTGTGGTGAGCCACCACATCACCATCATGCCGACCCCGATGCAGGCGATGAGGAAGGCCGCCGCGAAGGCCGCCATGGCACCGGGCACCAGCACCGAGACCTCCCGGCCGGCCCGAAGGATCGCGGCGCGCAGGGCGAAGGCGGCAGCGAAGGCCCCGACGAGGCCGAGCTCGTACCAGAGCTCGAACAGCAGGGTGCGGGGTGCGTTCATCGGCAGCAGGCCGACGAAGCGGCCGCGCAGGGCCGTCTCGAAGCCGTGTCCCGTGATGAGCCGCAGGGGCTCTGCCGTCACGATCCCCTGCCATGCCTTCAGGCTGAGGACGCCGGGCGCGCGCCCTCCGAACAATCCCGCGCCGATCGGGCGCGCGAGGAAGGGCAGCACCGGGCCGAGCACGAGCAGGGCCGCGGCGATGAAGGCCAGGATGCGCGGGCCGAGGACTGGGCGTGCGACGGTGAGGGCGAAGGCCAGGGCACCGACCGCCAAGGCGACGAGGGTGGTCGGCCCGGGCGAGACGATGAGCGCGACGGAGACGAGCACGGCGAGGCCGAGGGCCTGTCCGTCACGCCCGCGCGAGCGCAGCCAGGCGACCCCCGGCCAGACCAGCAGGACGAGAAGGATGAGCCCCCGGTCGAGGATCGACTCGTCGTCCCCCGACCGTGGCATCCCGCGCCCGAACAGGCCGTATTCCGACAGTCCGAGCCCGATGGCGACGAGGGCAGCCGCCGCCAGCCCGACGGGCAGGAGGTAGAGATTGGCCGAGCGCATGCGGTCCGGCAGCGCGAGGTAGCCCGCCATGGTCATGAGAAGGGTCGCCACGAGGTTGAGCAGGCGCTCGGTGGCGAGATCGAGGAAGGGCGTCCAGACCAGGGACAGCGCGGCCCAGAGGATGAAAAGGCATCCGGCCAGGAAGGCGTGTGAGCGCAGCAGCCGGGTCGAGGCCGGACGGACGGGGCGCGACCTGCCGTCGATGATGCTGGCGAGCAACAGGAGCGCGATGGCGATCGGCGCCAGCACGACCACGGCGCGGCGGGCGAACTGTGCCGCCACCGGCATGATCACGAACAGGCCGATGAAGCCGATACGGCGCAGCAGCGCCGCGGCGTCGTGAGCCGGGTCGACGGAAGACTGGGGGGCGCGCGCCATGCGTTCGATCGAGGCCGTGAACCGGCGCCAGGACGAGGCCTGCGCGCTACGGCACCAGTGGTAGTGCAGCCAGGAGGGGTGGGCTGTAGACGCGATGCAACAGTCGGGCTCTCCCGGCCCCTCACTCGGGTTCAGGCGCGTCGGCTCAACACCGGCCTGCGTCGGCCGACGACGAGGCGGCGGGCGAGATCCGCGAGGATGCGCCAGCCCGCCCAGGTCGCGAGAAACCCGACGAAAGCGGCGGTGAGACCGTCGGCGGTGGTGGGAATGGCCGGCACGTAGTCTTGGTAGGTTGCCCGTGCCAGGGACATGTCTGGATTGCGCAGAACGGCGACCACGCGTCCAAGCGGCCCACCCGCCTCGGCCAGCGCCCGCTGCTGTCGGCTCAGCGCTTTGAGGCGCGCGATGTCCTGGCGCGCCGCAGCGCCCCGACGAGCCACGAGGACATCGCGGTCACCGCTGAGGCGGGCGACGGCTTCGTCGCGGCTGCGCCCGGTGGCGGAAGCATCCGACTCGAAGGTGGTGACCACCCGGCGTAGTTCATCGACGGTCCCACCGAGGCGCTGGGCATATTGCTGCGCGAATTCCGGTGCCTGCGCGGCGATGGCGCCGCCGAGGAGCCCGAGCGCGAGACCGAGGGTGCGCAGGACGCGAAACACGGCATCTCCCGATCTTGACCGTAAGAATGAAAGGCGCGACGGGGTGACGGGTTCCGCTCTCCGCCTCAGGGAACGGGGCGAAGCACCGCCTCGATATCCGCCTCCGAGACCGTGTCCATGGCACGCGCAACCTTCACCGCCCGGGTCGGGCGCCCCGGCGCCATGATCAGGATGACGGTCTCCATACCGGGGCAAGCGGGATCGGCGCACACGATCTCGCTCACTTTGACGAGGACGCCCTCGTCCAGTCCGCCGATCCGGCGCACCCAGGCGCTGATGGCGTCACGGACGCCTTGATCTGCGGGAGGCCGGCGGCCACCGAAGCCGAACAGGGCCATCGCGACCTCAGGCCGGCAGGGTGAGGAGGCCGGCCTGCCCGTCGGCGCAGCCGAAGGCGAGGCGCGTGCCCCGTCCGTCCCAGGCCAGGGCCGAGATCGCGCTGCCCTTCACGGCCGGGCGCACCAACAGTTCCGAGGCATCGGCAAAGCGCACGAGGAGGATGCAGCCATCCTCGTAGCCGATGGCCAGCACCAGGGCCTTGGGGTGGAACGCAACCCGGGAGACGCGGGCCGGGCGCACGCCGCACTCGCGGGGCGCCTTGCCGGTGGGGCCTTCCTTCGAATCGAACGGCCAGACGATGGCGGCCTCGGCGCCGCTGGTGGCGAGCCAATGGCCGTCGCCCGACCAGGAGACCGAGCGCACCTTGCCGGGATAGCCCGACATCCGCATGTGACCGCGGTCGGGCTGAAGGCGCCAGCCGTGCAGCGAGTTTTCCTGCATCGTGGTGACCACGAAACGGCCGTCCGGCGACCAGGTCACGTCGATATGCGAGCCCTTCCACTCGATGAAGTCGGGCGCGGTCTCGAGGTTGGGGTACCAGAGCGTGGCGCCGTTATAGTGCGAGACCGCGAGGCGATAGCCCTTCGGCGCGAAGGCGAGACCGCGCGCCGTGGAGGGCGCCGCGAAGGTCTTCTCCCGGCCCTTGGGGTCGCGGGCGACGACGTTGCGGCCGGCGGCATAGGCGATCCCGCCGTCCGGATGGAGGGCGAGGGCGTCGATCCAGGCGCCGTTCTTCGCGGCCGCCACCTCGATGACGTCGCCCTTGTCGGAGGTCGCCACCACGCGGCCGTCGTCGCCGCCCGTGACGAGACGGCGTCCGTCGCCGGCGCCGACGAGGATGCCGGCCTCGGGATGCGCCTCGACCCGCCGGGTCTCCGAGCCGGAGACGAGGAGCACGCCGCCATCGCCGAGCGCCAGCGCCAGCGTGTCCTTCAGCCAGACCGCCTGGGTGACATGGGCGCCGGCCGCGATGGGCGTCACGTGATCGAGGAGGGAGGGGGCGCTCATGCGGAGGGATCTCTCACAGCGTGGTCTCGCGGGCTCACTTCACGGCGACCTTGCCGGCGGCGTTGGGCACGGCGCGGACGGTCAGGATCGTCGCGAGGAACGCGAGGAAGCCGGCGATGCCGGCGGGGATGGCCAGCGCATACAACGCCAGTTGCCCGTAGGCGACCGTCCCGGCCACCGATCCCACGAAGAGCGAGAACCAGACGACGCCGTCCGAGACCCAGGCCCAGCGCGCGCCGCGCCGGGCCAGCGCCAGGGCGAACTTCTGGCCGAAGCCGAACAGCGCGCCGGTGACGAAGGTGGTGCCGGCGCGAAAGCCCTGGACATGGGAGAGCACCGCGTTCTGCGCGCCCATCGCCAGGGCGAGCATCAGGGAGGCGATGCCGGAATCGGGCGCCGCCGTCGCGGCCTGGAAGGCGGCGCTCACCACCGCCGTCTCGAAGCCGAGGATGACCGGGGTGACCCAGCGCGACGGCGTCAGCGCCGAGAGACCGCCGCCGCAGATGCCGCCGAGCAGGAAGGCGAGGATCAGCAGGGCGGGCAGCAGGGCGTGGTGCGGATCGCCGTGGCCGATCGAGACCGCGAGCTGCGTCGTGTTCCCGCTCATGAACGAGGTGTAGAGGCCCCCCAGCCGGATGAAACCGAGGGCATCCACGTAGCCGGCGAGGGCCGTCAGGATGAGGCCGAAGCCGAGATGCCAGGGACGGGTCATGGGCGCGGCGCCGGTCGATTTATCTCCGGGCCCGCAAGGTTAAAGCTTCGCTTACCAAGTCCGCGCAATTGGAGTGAACGGCGGCGAACGAAGCGCCTCGGCGACCCGTTTGTCTGACGATCCGGCACGGGGCCGAGGCCCTCACGCCGGGTGAGTAGGAGTTGCGTCATGATTTCCTTCGCCTGCGCCTTTCCCAGCATCCCTGCCTTCAGCCCCCGCGGCGCCGCCGAGACCGTCCTGGTGGTCGAGGATGAAGCCATGGTCTGCGAGCTCGCCGCCGAGGCGCTGCTCGACGAGGGCTACCGCGTCCTCACCGCCGCCGATGCCGACGCGGCGGAGGACATCCTGGCGCGGGAGCGCGTCGACCTGCTCTTCACCGATATCGATCTCGCTCGCAACACGAACGGCCTCGTCCTGGCCCATCGCGCGCGCCGACACTGGCCGAACCTGCCGGTGGTCTATACCTCCGGCGGTCGCGGCCAGCTCTCGCAGGCCGACGCGGTCTCGCATTCCATCTTCGTACCGAAGCCCTACCGCCTGAGCCACCTCGTGGCCCTCGCCAACGACATCCTGCGTCCCAACCCCCATCACGCCTGACCGCGTCCGCGCAAAGCGCGTGGACCCCGTCTGCCGGAGCCAAACGATGCGCCTTCTCGCCGCCGCACTCCTCCTTGCCGCCAGCACCGCCACGGCATCCGCCGCCTGCGACGTGAAGGGCGCCAAGCTCGAAGAGGCGATCGCCGGCAAGACCGAGCTGCGGGAATCCGCCAACAAGCAGACCGTGCGCGACCTGCGTACCCTGCGCGACGCCGCGATCGTGCTGGAGACCTACAAGTACGAGGCCGAGTGCGAGCGCCTCGTGGCGATCGTCCGTGCGCTGGCGGCCAACCCCGAGAAGACGATCGAGCGCGGCGGCGACACCGACGAGGAAAAGGCCGAGGACCTGATGGAGGCCCGCGAGCCGAAGGCGCCCGTCGTGCCGGATACCGCCAAGCCCAAATAGCCGGGTTGCGCGTTGGGCTGCGCGCGGAGCCGCGGCGGGGGACGGACGGAACGGCATGAACCAGAACATTACGATCCGCGAAGCGGGCATCGCCCACGCGGCGCAGCGGCTGCCCTCCGTCGTCGTCGACGACTACAACATCGAGTTGAAGGACGGCGACGGCTTCATCGGCGACCGGGTTTCGAAGGCGGCGTTCCGCACGATGCTGGAAGCGTGCCGCGAGCGCCTGCACGCCATTGGCCCCGACCCCCTCGGCGACAAGCCGAGCTGCGATTTTACCAAGCGGCGCCTCGATCACATCCTGCTGGGGCAAGACCCGCTCGCCTCCGGTGCCGTGTTCAGCGCCATCGAGGCCTTCGCGCAGGAACTGGCCCGCGTGGTGCGCATCTTCCTGAACCAGGAGGGCTGGCGCGGGACCCAGGCCATCGTGGTCGGGGGCGGATTTCGCGACAGCCGCGCCGGCTGCCTCGCGATCGGCCGTGCCGGGTTCCTCCTGCGTGGCGAGGGCATCGACATCACCCTGGAGCCGATCCGGCACCATCCCGACGAGGGCGGCCTGATTGGCGCCGTGCACCTCGCCCCCGCCTGGATCTTCTCCGGCTACGACAGCCTCCTCGCCGTCGACATCGGTGGCAGCAACATCCGAGCCGGCGTGGTGACCACGAACCTCAGGAAGGCGCCCGACCTGTCGCGCAGCGCGGTCTGGCGCTCGGAACTCTGGCGGCACCGCGACGAGGACCCGGCGCCGAGCCGAGACGAGGCGATCGAGCGTCTGATCGGCATGCTGAACGACCTGATCCGGCGGGCAGAGCGGGCGAACCTTACCCTGGCGCCCTTCATCGGAATCGGCTGCCCCGGGGTCATCGCGGCCGATGGCACCATCGCGCGCGGTGGCCAGAACCTGCCGGGCGACTGGGAGGGCGACGACTTCAACCTCGCCGGCCGCATCACGGCCGCGATTCCCCGCATCGGTGGTCACACCACCATGGTGGTGATGCACAACGACGCCGTGGTGCAGGGCCTGAGCGAGGTTCCGGACCGCAAGGACGTGACGCGCTGGGGCGTCCTCACCATCGGCACCGGCCTCGGCAATGCGCGCTTCACCAACCGGGGCGACGAACCGGGCTGCGATTGAGCGAGGCGGGTCAGCGCACCTTGGCGCTGGCGCGGGCGAAGGTCTGGGCGATCCGCTCGCGAAGCTCGTCGTTCAGTTCGATGTCGACCACGCGCCAGGTCCAGGCGTGCAGACGCAATCGGATTCTCAAACGGCGGTCCCGGCTCGCCTCGGGGGGCACGCCGACGACCACGGCGCGAAACCCCCGCATCTCGGAGGCGAGATAGAACGGGATCAGCCGGCGCAGGCTCTCGATGCGCAGGCCCCCTCCCCCGGGTTTCGGCTCAGGCTCATCCCGGCCGAGTTCCACCGTCTGCGGCCAGCCGTCATCGAGGAGATCGACCACCGTCGCAGGCGTGACCAGTGCCTCGGCGATCGGGATCGCCAGGGCGGCGGCGGCCTCCGAGATGCGCTGGCGCTCGCGCGGCTCGATGTCGGGCGCGGACGGGTCGCGCGCCTGCGCGGCCGCTGCCGCCTGGCGGATCACCGACACGCGCAACGTGTGAAAGTTGACGTGGCGTGCGATGTAGTCGGTGTCGTGCGCCTGGACCGCGCGCGCGAGATCGTAGAGCGCCCAAAGGGGCGTCAGCGTGTAGGCGAACCACCCTAGAACCAGCACGACCGGAATTGACCACCACCGCATCGGGATGCCGGCTCAGACTGTCACGAGGGCGCGCGCCATGCGGTCAGGCCCGCAAAGGCGGCGACCACGCCCTCGTAGACCGGCCGCTTGAAGGGCACGATCAGGTCGGGCAAGCCGGACATCGGCTCCCAGCGCCAGGCATCGAATTCGGACTTGAAGACGCCGTTGCCCGGCGTGGCGACATCGATCTCGTCGTCGGAGCCGAGGAAACCGAAGGCGAACCACTTCTGCGTCTGGCCGCGATAGCGCCCCTTCCAGACCTGTTTCAGCACCGTCGGCGGCAGGTCGTAGGAGAGCCAGCCCTCCGTCTCGCCGAGCCGGACGACGGAGCCGGCCGCGACGTTGGTCTCCTCGTAGAGTTCGCGCAATGCCGCGTCCGCCGGGTCCTCGCCCGCGTCGATGCCGCCCTGCGGCATCTGCCAGGCGCGTCCGTCCGCGACGTGCTCCGGCCCCGCATCGGCCCGGCGGCGCCCGATGAACACGCGGCCATCGCGCGAGATCAACGTGATGCCCACGCAGGGTCGGTACGGCAGGCCGGTGCCGTCGGCGATCGGGGGTGCGGTCATGGCGCGACCATAGGCAGACCGGCCATGTGCCGCAACGCACGAAACGACGGCATCGGGTATTTCGGAGGTTCTGCGACTCAGGGTTTCGCGCTGCTGAGCCGCGTCGCCGCCCCTGCCCCCCTGAGGGCCACGCTGACCGGCACCAGCCGGATTCCACGCGCCTCGGCGTCGGCCGCCCAGCGGGCGATCCGGTCGATGCTCATCGGCATGGCACTGGCAGAACCGAGAGCGAAGCCTTTCTGGCGGGCCTGGGCCTCCAGCCGCGCGAGTTCCCGGTCGATGGCCTCGGGGCGCGCCAGCGCGTCGAGCACGATCTCGGCGCGGGCGACCGGCACCTTGGCCTTGGCGGCGAGGGTGCCGGCGAGCGAGCGCGGGGAGGTGCCGTCATCGACGAAGCCGAGACCGCGGGCGCCGATCTCGCGCAGGACCGGTTCCAGCGCCGCCGCATCGCTCGTCAGCTTGGCGCCCATGTAATTGACGATGCCGACGAAGCCGGAGAACCGGCTCATGATCCAGCTCAGGCGGTCCAGGTTTTCCGGCGTCCGCGACGACGTCAGCAAAGTCTGGGGGCCGGGATCGCTGTCGGGATAATCGAAGGGCTCCATCGGAGCCTGGAGCAGCGCCTCGTGTCCGGCTTCCCGCGCACGGGCCACGGTGCGTTCGAGATCGCCACCATAGGGCGCGAAAGCGAGGCTGATCGCAGGCGGCAGGCGGGCAATGGCGCTGGCGGTGGCGGCCTGCCCGATCCCCAAGCCCGAGACGAGGATGGCGACGCGGGGCCCCGAGCCTGCGGCCTCGGGTCGAGCGTAGACGTCGAGGGGACGAAGGCGGCTGTCCCCGAGGCGCGGAACGTTACCGTGGCGGCCCCGCTCGACGAGGCGCGGATCCGGGGCGGAGGCCAGCTTGATCGGCGCGGCGGAGGGTACTTGAATCACGACTGCTTCGCTCGGCGCAGACGTTCCGGTGGGCCGGAAGACGGTGACTCCGGACGCGGACTCGACCTCGTCGGCGCTGCTCGGACCGGTCGTCGGGCGTTGCGGCTTGTCGGCTATCGGCGCCACGGGGGTGGCGACCGGCTCGCGCAAGGTGATGGCGGCCACCGCGCTGGGCTCTCCACCCTCCGGATCGCCGGCCACGGCGAGGATGCTGACTCCGACGACGAGCCCGGACACCAAGCCGCCGAGCAGCATCGGCGCGGTCACCCGGACCTGCCGCAGCGACCGCAGGCGCTGGCCGGAAGCGGGCTTGGCTCCGAGCGGTCGGGTCAGGATGTCGTCGGTGGCCACGCGCAGCCGCTTCCCCAAGCTTCGTGAGCCGATGTTGGACGGCCCTCGCCGAAAACGCGAACGGCCCCCGATGTCGGTTCTGGACCGACATTGGGGGCCGTCATGGTTAACGCTTCGCTAAGGCGAGGCGGATGGACCTCAGTTCGGGACGGCTGCCTTCGGCGTGTTGGCCGCGCCCTTCTGGATGCCGCGCAGGAAGTCGAAGGCAGCGATGAGCTGCTTGTCCTTGGCCGGATCCGGCGGGACGTAGGCCGACGAACCGCCGCGCTCCTCGACGTCCTTCTGCTTGAGGTGGCCCTTCAACCCGGCCTCGCCCTTGGTCTCGTCCTTGCCCTTCAGCTCGTCCGGCACCTCCTGCAGGACCTCCTGGTCCGGCTCGATGCCCTTGGCCTGAATCGAGCGGCCCGACGGCGTGTAGTAGCGCGCCGTGGTCAGGCGCAGAGCGCCGCTGCCGCCGAGGGGGATGATCGACTGCACGGAACCCTTGCCGAACGAACGGGTGCCCAGCACCGTCGCGCGCTTGTGGTCCTGCAACGCGCCGGCCACGATCTCGGAGGCCGAGGCAGAACCGCCGTTGACCAGCACCACGATAGGCTTGCCCTTGGTGAGGTCGCCGGATTTCGCCGAGAAGCGCTGGGTCTCGTCGGGGTTGCGGCCACGGGTCGAGACGATCTCGCCCCGGTCGAGGAAGGCATCCGACACCATCACGGCCTGATCGAGGAGACCGCCCGGGTTGTTGCGCAGATCCAGCACGTAGCCCTTGAGCTTGTCGGGGCCGATGTCGGTGTTGAGCTTGTCGATCGCCGCGCGCATGCCGTCGAAGGTCTGCTCGTTGAACTGGGTCAGGCGGATGTAGCCGACATCGCCACCCTCGGCGCGCGAGCGCACCGGCTTGATCTTGATCACGTCGCGGTTGAGCGTGACCTCGATCGGGTCCTTGGATTCCTTACGGCTGATCTTCAGCTTGACCGGCGAGTTGATCGGGCCGCGCATCTTGTCGACGGCCTGGTTCAGGGTGAGGCCCTGGACCTGATCCTCGTCGATCTGCGTGATCACGTCGTTGGTGAGGATGCCGGCCTTCGAGGCGGGCGTGTCGTCGATCGGGGTGACGACCTTGATCAGGCCGTCCTCCATCGTGACCTCGATGCCGAGGCCGCCGAACTCACCGCGCGTCTGCACCTGCATGTCGCGGAAGCTCTTGGAATCCATGTAGCTCGAATGCGGATCGAGCGAGGTCAGCATGCCGTTCACGGCCGCCTCGATCAGCTTCGCCTCGTCGGGCTTCTCGACGTAGTCCGTGCGCACCTTCTCGAAGACGTCGCCGAACAGGCTGAGCTGACGGTAGGTCTCGGCGGAGGCCGCGACCGCGCTCGTCCCCGAGAGGAGGCGGGTCTGCATCGCCACCATGGAGGAGCCGACGCCGATGAACGCGCCGAGCAGAACGAGGGAAACCTTGCGCATTATCCGCGAACCTTCTCGCTGGGGCTTTTCGCCCACCAAGGCTCCGGGTCGATGGAGCCGCCGTCTTTTCTGAACTCAACGTATAAGACCGGATCGCCGCGATCACCGCCCGCCGAATCGGGACCGGTGCCGCCCTCCCCCATCGCCGCCACCGGCTCGCCCGCAAGTACGAACTGGCCGACCTCGACGTTGATCTGGTCCATCCCCGCCAACAAGAGATAGTAGCCATCGCCGGCGTTGATGATCAAGAGTCGGCCGTACGACCGGAACTGCCCGGCGAACGACACCCAGCCATCGGCCGGTGACGAAACCACGGCTTTCGGCCGGGTCGAGAGCGATATGCCGCGGGTGGTTCCGCCATTGCCGTCGGGCTGGTTGAAACTTCGCACCATCGCGCCACTCACCGGACGCGGCAGGTCGCCACGGGTATCGACGAAGCGTACCTTCGGCGCCAGACGTGCCGGATCCCGGGCACCCGCTGCGGCGAAGCGTTCCTGCGTCGCGCGCGCCTCGCGGGTCTCGGCGGCCCGAGCCTCTTCCGCCGCGCGGCGGGCCGAGGCGACCTCGCCTTCCATACGGTCGAGAAGATCCTTGAGGCTTCTGGCCTGCACGGAAAGCTCGGCCGTACGCGTGCGCTCGGCGGCCAGTCCGCTTTCGATTTCGGCCTGCCGGGTGCGGCGCGCGGCGATGAGCGCGTTGAGGCGCTGCTGCTCGCGGGCCCAGCCGGCGAGATCGTTGGTCAAACCTTCGCGATCGGCGGCGATGAGCCCCTTAAGGCGCACGAGTTCGGACAAGTCGCCGGCGAGCGTCTCTGCCTCGCCCCGCAACTCGGGTACCACGGCGCCGAGTAGCATCGAGGTCCGGATCACCGCGAGCACATCCTCGGGGCGCACCAGTACGGCGGGCGGGGGACGGCGACCCATGCGCTGCAGGGCGGCCAGTATCTCGGCGATGACGCCGCGCCGGGAATCGAGCGAGCGGCGTAGCGCAGCCTCGCTTGCGCCAAGGGTCTTCAGGCGCTCCTCCAACCGGCTCATCCGGACCTCGGTGGCCTGGGCCTGGCGCGCGGCATCGAGAAGCGCGGTGTTGAGCTTGGACCGGTCGCCGCCGATGGCGGCGATCTCCGTCTCGAACTTCGCCCGCGCGCCGGTGCTGGCGGCCAGGGCGTCCTCGATGCGCTTCAGGTTCTCCGCCCGGCGGCTCTTCTCCTCCAGCGCCTTCTGGACGGCCTCCGGTGTCGACGCGTCCTCGGCACGCGCCGCAAGGCCCGCGACGAGGAGTGCGGCCAGGATCAGGCCGCCTCGTACCGCGTCTCGCCTGGGTCGCTTGGCCGAACTCATCGCTCGTCGAGGTTTCCGCGGTGATAGGGATGGCCGGCGAGGATCGTCAGCGTGCGATACACCTGCTCCAGGGCCAGCACGCGCACAAGCCCGTGCGGCAAGGTGGCGGCTCCGAAGGACAGGCTCAGCTCGGCGCGCGCCCGCACCGCCGGATCGAGCCCGTCGGCGCCGCCGATGGCCAGGACCAAGCCTGAG
Source organism: Methylobacterium sp. (assembly GCF_028290105.1). GTDB lineage: Bacteria > Pseudomonadota > Alphaproteobacteria > Rhizobiales > Beijerinckiaceae > Methylobacterium. Next base: position 30,304 of record NZ_JAQGKL010000146.1, on the reverse strand, counting down.
CGCCCGGCATCGCGCCACGTTCCGACACGCTCGGCAATGGCCTCGCTGGTGAGGTCGGACCGGCCGCGCTCGTCGTAGACGGCGAGCACCATGCCGGTGGCCGAAGCGTGGCCCAGGATGGCCGTTGCTTCCTCCGATGCGCGATCCGGCGCGCGGCGCGCCCGGCTCTCGGGGATTTCGGCGACATCGCAGGCGGTGAAGCCGAGGGAGCGGCCCACCTGTGCGGCGCGTTCGCGGTAGCGCGCGGCGAGGTCCCGCTCCGGGCCGGGCTTCAGGCGGCCGACCGCCGCCACGAGCAGGCGCACGCGGCGCCGAGGCTCACTCGGCCAGGGCCGCGGCGGGACGATCGGCGCCCCACATCTTCTCGAGATTGTAGAAACCGCGCACTTCCGGGCGGAAGATGTGAACGATGATGTCACCGGCATCGATCAGCACCCAGTCGCAGGCCGGCATGCCCTCGACCCGGGCAGTGCCGAGGCCCTTGGCCTTGATTTCCTGCAGGACGCGATCCGCGATCGCGCCGACATGGCGCTGGGAGCGGCCGGAGGTGATGATCATCGTATCGGCCAGGGAGGTCCGGCCCATGAGATCGATTTCGATCGTCTCTTCGGCCTTCATGTCCTCGAGGCAGTCGAGGGCGAGGCTCCGAAGATCGTCGATCTTCCGGTTCGTGGAGTCTTCGGAGCCCGGGGCTCCGGTCTGGACCGCGTCGTTCAGCGTCTGGATTCCTGCAATCGCCATCGTCATCCCGCCACCGTACCCTGATTGGCCCGAAAGTGGAACGTGGCACTTGCCTTTTCCATGGCCTGCCTATTCGCCCCGAGCGGGTCTGGCCCGAAGCGCCGTCGACGAGAGGGTCGAGCGGGGGCCGTGCAGGAAGACCCAGGCGGGCGCGGCCCGATCGGCGAGGCCGCCCGCGTCCGATTCGGAAATGCGCCAGCGTGCCAGCCTTCGGGCGGCGCGGGCGGCCGGCGCCGTCAGGGTAAAGCCCGGCCGGTCGATGATCGCGATTGGCATCAGGCGCGCGATCTCGGCAAATCCCTGCCAGCGATGAAATGTCGCGAGACTGTCGGCGCCCATGATCCAGACGAAACGAACGGCCGGATTGCGTCGCGTGAGGAAGCGCAGACTCTGGCGGGTGTAGCGCGCGCCGATCCGCGATTCGAAATCCGTGACCGCGATGCGTGGATGATCGGCGACCCGGCCTGCCCGCGCGACGCGCGTGTCGATGGCGGCCAAATCGCCCCTGTCCTTCAGCGGATTGCCCGGCGTGACCATCCACCAGACCCGGTCGAGCCGCAGCCGCTTCAGGGCGACGAGGCTGACATGCCGGTGCCCGAGATGGGCCGGATTGAAGGAGCCGCCATAGAGGCCGATGCGTAGGCCCGGCGCGACGGGGGGCAGGTGCGCAGGCCCCGACGCGTCAAGGCGCATCGGGGCCTGGATTCCGCAGTGGACGACGCGTCAAGGACGCGTCTGCCCGTTCCCGTGGACGCGGTACTTGAAGGTAGTCAGTTGCTCGACGCCCACGGGTCCCCGCGCGTGCATGCGGCCCGTGGCGATGCCGATCTCGGCGCCGAATCCGAACTCGCCGCCATCGGCGAACTGGGTCGAGGCGTTGTGCGTGACGATGGCGGAGTCCACCTCGGCCAGAAAGCGCGCGGCCTCGGCCGTGTCGTCGGTGATGATCGCGTCGGTGTGATGCGATCCGTTGGTCTCGATGTGGTCGATGGCCGCGTCGAGGCCGTCGACCACCCGCACCGCGATGATCGCATCGAGGTACTCGGTGCGCCAGTCGGCGTCGGTGGCGGCGCTCACCCGGGCGTCCACGGCCTGCGTGGCCGCGTCGCCGCGCACGGCGCAGCCGGATTCCAGCAGGGCGGTGACGAGCGGCGCGAGGTGCGTGCCCGCGCAGGCGCGGTCGACCAGCAGCGTCTCGGCGGCGCCGCAGATGCCGGTGCGGCGCATCTTGCTGTTCAGGACCACGGTCTGGGCCATGTCGAGGTCGGCGCCAGCCGCCACGTAGACGTGGCAGATACCGTCGAGATGGGCGAAGACCGGTACGCGGGCCTCGGCGTGGACCCGCTCCACGAGACCGCGTCCGCCGCGGGGCACGATGACGTCGATGCCGCCATCGAGACCCGACAGCATGGCGCCCACAGCCGCACGGTCCCGGGTCGGCACGATCTGGATCGCGTCGGCGGGGAGGCCCGCGGCCTCCAGCCCGGCCCGCATGGCGCGGGCGATGGCCATGGCCGAGCGGTGACTGTCGGAGCCCGCCCGCAGGATGGCGGCATTGCCGGCCTTGAGACAGAGCGCGCCGGCATCGGCCGTGACGTTGGGGCGGCTCTCGAAGATGACGCCGATCACGCCGAGCGGCACGGCGATGCGCTCGATCAGCAGGCCGTTGGGCCGCTCGAAGGCCGCCACCTGCCGGCCGACGGGGTCGGGCAGCGCGCCGATCTTGGCGACGGCGTCGGCAATGGCGTCGAGGCGGCCCGCGTCGAGGGTCAGGCGGTCGATGAGCGCCTGAGTCTGGCCAGCGGCGCGCGCCGCCTCCACGTCGCGGGCATTCTCGGCGAGGATGGTGTCACGCTCGGCGCGCAGGCGCTCGGAGATGAGCCGAAGCGCGGTGTCCTTGGTCTGGGCTGGGGCGAGGGCGATTTTGCGGGCGGCGGCGCGGGCGCGCCGGCCGATGGCGTTCATCTCGGCGGAGAGATCACCGGGGGGAGCAAAATCGGTGCGCAGGTTCAGAACGGGCACGGCCTTCATCCTCGCGACCGTCGCGAAAAGGGCGCGGCCGCCATGTGTTCCCGCCCGTCATGCCACGTCGCGCGCCGCAAAAACAAGCATTCCCGCTGACAGAGCGGCTATTCCCCAACCATCGCGAGGTCATCGCGATGCACCATTTCCGCCCGGCCCGGATGGGTGAGAAGGTCCGCGATCTCGCGGCTCGGACGCCCGATGATGCGCAGGGCCTGATCGCTGTCATAGGCGACGAGCCCCCGTCCGAGGGTCCGCCCGGCCTCGTCGCGGATCACCACGGCATCGCCCCGCCCGAAGCCGCCCTGAACGCGGGTGACGCCCACCGGCAGCAGGCTGGCGCCGCCCTGGAGCGCCCGGGCAGCGCCCGCGTCGACGGTGAGGATGCCGCGCGGTTCCAGCGAACCCGCGATCCAGCTCTTGCGGGCGGTGACGGGGTTGGAGCCGGACAGGAACCAGCTGCAGCGCCCGCCCTTGAGGATGCTGCGCAGGGGGTTCTTCTCGCGCCCGTCGGCGATGATCATGTGGGTGCCGCCGCTCGCGGCGATCTTGGCCGCCTCGACCTTCGTGCGCATGCCGCCGCGCGAGAGTTCCGAGGCCGGGCCGCCGGCCATCGCCTCGATCTCCGGGGTGATCCGCTCGATCAGGGGGAGATGGCGCGCCTGCGGGTCGGTGTGGGGCGGGGCCGTGTAAAGGCCGTCGATGTCGGAGAACAGCACCAGCACGTCGGCGCCGATCATGGTGGCGACGCGCGCGGCGAGCCGGTCGTTGTCGCCGTAGCGGATCTCCGAGGTCGCCACCGTGTCGTTCTCGTTGACCACCGGCACGGCGCGCACTTCGAGGAGCTTCAGCACCGTGGCACGGGCGTTGAGGTAGCGCCGGCGCTCCTCCGTGTCCTGCGGCGTCACCAGGATCTGCCCGGCGGCGATGCCGTGGTGCCCCAGCGCCTCCGACCAGTGGCGCGCCAGCGCGATCTGACCCACGGCGGCGGCGGCCTGGCTCTCCTCCAGGCGCAGGGTGCCGGGGGGGTAGCCGAGAACCGTGCGGCCGAGCGCGATCGCGCCCGACGAGACCACTAGCACGTCGGCGCCGCTGGCATGCAGATCGGCGATGTCCTCGGCGAGCGCCGCGAGCCAGGCGTGGCGCAGGCGCCCGCGCGCCCGGTCCACGAGGAGGGCCGAGCCGACCTTGATGACGATGCGGCGGAAATCTTGGAGGTTGGGGATCGTCACGTCGGCGGCCATGCGGGGATCATATCGGTTTGCCCGAAGTCGTCGCCCTTGAACAGGAGCGGAAGGGCGGCCTACTTGGCAACGGCATCGTTCCATCGCCTGATCATGGCAATCCTCGCCTGCTCGCTCGAACGACCCCGATGCCAGCGCATCTCGGGCCGTCCGTCGCTCAAGGCTGCCAGGCCTCGGCTGGATGCGCCTCGGCTTCGGCGAGCTTGGCCGCATCCATCTCGCGGGCAATCGCCCGCAGGGCGTCCTGGACGCCGAGGCCGGTCGCAGAGGAGAGGATAAGGGGCTTCTTCTTCGAGGCACGCTTGAGACGGGCGACCTGCTCCTTGAGCGTATCGGGATCGACGACGTCGGCCTTCGAGAGCGCGACGATTTCCGGCTTCTCGTCGAGGCCGTTGCCGTAGGCCTCCAATTCGCGCCGGACGAGCTTGTAGGTCTGGCCCGCATGCTCGTTCGTCGCCTCCACGAGGTGCAGCAGCACGCGGCAGCGCTCCACATGGGCCAGGAACTTGTCGCCGAGGCCGACGCCGTCATGCGCGCCCTCGATCAGTCCGGGGATGTCGGCGAGGACGAATTCGCGCTCGTCCGAACGAACGACACCGAGGCCCGGATGCAGGGTGGTGAAGGGATAGTCGGCGATCTTGGGCTTGGCCGCCGTCACGGTGGCGAGGAAGGTGGACTTGCCGGCATTCGGCAGTCCGACGAGGCCCGCATCGGCGATGAGCTTGAGGCGCAGCCAGATCCACTGCTCGTGGCCTTCGAGGCCCGGATTGGCGTGCTTCGGCGCGCGGTTGGTGGAGGTGGTGAAGTAGGCGTTGCCGAAGCCGCCGTTGCCGCCCTTGGCGAGGCGCACGCGCTGGCCGACATGGGTCATGTCGGCGATCAGGGTCTCGCCGTCCTCGGCGATGATCTCGGTGCCGGCCGGCACCTTCAGCACCACGTCGGCGCCGTTGGCCCCGTGGCGGTTCGAGCCCATGCCGTGCTCGCCCTTCTTGGCCTTGAAGTGCTGCTGGTAGCGATAGTCGATCAGGGTGTTGAGGCCGTCGACGCACTCGACCCAGACGTCGCCGCCGCGCCCGCCGTCGCCGCCGTTGGGGCCGCCGAACTCGATGAACTTTTCGCGCCGGAAGGCCACGCATCCGGCGCCACCGTCGCCCGAGCGGACATAGACCTTGGCTTCGTCGAGGAATTTCACAGGAGGACTCAGTTCAGGTTGGACGTCAGGATGCGGGGGCACCGCCGAAACGACGACGGGGAAGATGGTTTCCCACCTTCCCCGGGATGATCTGGTGATCGGACCGTTTCGGGGGAAGGCCCGCGAAACGCATCCAAATCGGCAGGTGCCTTACTCGGCGGCTTCCTGAACCGGCACGACCGTGACGAAGGCGCGCCCGCGCTTCGTCTCGAACAGCACGCGGCCGGCGACCTTGGCGAACAGGGTGTGGTCGGTACCGATGCCGACATTGGTGCCGGGGTGCCACTTGGTGCCGCGCTGGCGCACGATGATGTTGCCCGGGATGACCGCCTCGGAACCGAACTTCTTCACGCCGAGGCGCTGGCCGGCCGAGTCGCGGCCGTTGCGGGACGAGCCGCCTGCTTTTTTATGGGCCATGGGAAATCACTCCGAATTCTTGAATCTCAGGTCGGATCGTCAGGCGCTGATGCCGGTGATGCGCACCACCGTGTGGTGCTGCCGGTGGCCCCGCTTGCGGCGGGAGTTCTGGCGGCGGCGCTTCTTGAAGGCGATGACCTTCGCGTCGCGGCCATGGCTGACGATCTCGCCGGTGACGCTGATGCCCGAGAGCAGCGGCGCGCCGACCTGGGTGGCGCCTTCGCCGTTCGTGAACAGGAGCACGTCACCGAAGGTGACGGCCGAACCGGCCTCGCCTTCCAGGGTGGCGATCGTGATGGTGTCGTTGGCGGCAACGCGGTACTGCTTGCCGCCCGTCTTGATGACTGCGAACATCGTTCTCTCTCGTGTTCTCTGCCGGCCTCCGGCGCGCCTCGCGGCGAATCCTGGACCGTCTTCTTGTTCAGGTCATCCGCGAACACCGATCGAGCGATGCGCGAACGCGAAACGCGCGAACTTCGTCGAGGAAGTCGCGCGAGCGACGGTGGATAGGCGGGTATGGGGTGATTTGTCAATGTCGCGGCAGCCAAGTCGCGGCAGCCGAGACCGCGGCGACCCACTCACCGCTTCGTCAACCCACCCAGCACGTTGCGCAGGATCGCATTCCCCACTTCGGTGCCGACCTTGCGGGCCATGGAGCGGGCGGCGTTGCCCAGAACCTGCTCGGCGAGCCCCGGCGCCGGGCGTCGGCCCTTGCCCGCCGGCTTGGTGCCCAGCACGCCGCCGAGCCATCCGCCGAGCATGCCGCCCAAGCCCCCCTCGGAGCCCGCATTCCCGTCGGCACCGCCCGCGTCGAGCCCCTTGCGGGCAGCCAGCATCTCGTAGGCGCTCTCGTTGTCCACGGACTCGTCGTACTTGCCGCGCACCGGGCTCTTGGCGATCAGGTCCGCGCGCTCGGCCGGGGTGATGGGGCCGACGCGCCCCTGCGGCGGCGCGATCAGGGCGCGCTCCACCACCGAAGGCGTGCCCTTGGCCTCGAGAAAACTCACCAGGGCCTCTCCGACACCGAGTTCGGTGATCGCCTGGGCGACATCGAAGCCGGGGTTCTGACGGAACGTCTCGGCGGCGGCCTTCACGGCGCGCTGGTCGCGTGGCGTGAAGGCGCGAAGCGCGTGCTGCACCCGATTGCCGAGTTGCCCGAGCACCGATTCCGGTACGTCGAGGGGATTCTGCGTGACGAAGTAGACGCCGACCCCCTTCGAGCGGATCAGGCGCACCACCTGTTCAACCGCGTCCAGCAGGGCTTTGGGCGCATCGTCGAACAGCAGGTGCGCCTCGTCGAAGAAGAACACGAGCTTGGGCTTGTCGAGGTCGCCGACCTCGGGCAGCTGCTCGAAGAGCTCGGAGAGCATCCAGAGCAGGAACGAGGCGTAGAGGCGCGGCCGCTGCATCAGCTTGTCGGCGGCCAGCATGTTGACGATGCCCCGGCCCTCGCGGTCGACGCGCATGAAGTCGTTGAGATCCAGCGCCGGCTCGCCGAAGAAGCGGTCGGCGCCCTGGTTCTCCAGCATCAGGAGTTGACGCTGAATCGCACCGACGGAGGCCGCCGAGACGTTGCCGTACTGCCCCGAGACCGCCTTCAGGTTCTCGGTGAGATAAAGGAGCAGGGCCCGCAGATCCTTGAGGTCGAGGACGGGCCACTTGTTGTCGTCGGCGACCCGGAAAGCGATGTTGAGGACGCCTTCCTGGGTGTCGCTGAGTTCGAGCAGGCGCGCCAGCAGCAGCGGTCCCATCTCGATCACCGTGCAGCGGATCGGGTGGCCCTGGTCGCCGAACAGGTCCCAGAACACGACCGGAAACCGGTCGGGCTCGTAGGGCACCCCCAGCTCCTCGGCGCGCTTGACGAAGACCGGCTTCGATTCACCCGCCGCCGCGAGGCCGGACAGGTCGCCCTTGATGTCGGCGGCGAAGACCGGGACGCCCGCGTTGGAGAACCCCTCGGCCATGACCTGCAGGGTCACGGTCTTGCCGGTGCCGGTGGCGCCGGCCACGAGGCCGTGTCGGTTGGCGAGCCGGAGGGTCAGGCCTTCCGGCTTCAAGGTTCCATCCTTCAGCGGAGCCTTGCCGACCAGGATCGTGCCGTCGCCCTGCATCACAATTCGCTCCCCCGTGCCGGTCGATGCGCATCGGCACCGACCTTGAGCGTTATGGCGCCCGGGCGCGGCATTTTCCAGCGGAACCGTCCCTGGCCTTGATTTCGGGCCGGCAAGGCCGGAAGGACTAAGCCCCGACCGTTCTGGAGCTGATGTTGAGATGGAAGAGTTGATCGCCCGCGTCACGACCCGGACCGGCCTCGATGCCGCGACGGCCCAGACTGCCATCGGGCACATCCTGGCGTTCCTGCAGAAGGAAGGGCCGGCGACCGAGGTGAGCCAGCTCCTCAGCGCCCTGCCGGGCTCGGAGACGACGATCGCCGATTCGAATGCCGGCGAGGGCGGTGGCGGCCTGATGGGCATGCTCGGCGGCATGATGGGCGGGGGCGTCATGGCGCTCGGCCAGAAGCTGATGGCGTCCGGCGTCCCGATGGGCCAGATGCAGCCCCTGGGCCAGGAACTCTTCGCCTATGGCCGCGAGAAGGCCGGCGAGGACGTCATGGGCCCGATCGTCGGCGCGATCCCTGGCCTCAACCAGTTCGTCTGAGTTTTTGCGCGTTCGATCCTTCGGCGACTATCCATCGGGTGATCGCCGAAGGCGGGACCGGCGCGGGGTGCAAGCTCCTCTGGTAAAAAGAAAATCCGTGTCATAAAAGCGTGCGCGCTTCGTGATGATGTGACCTCCCGAAGGCACGAGGCCGGCGGCTCCGCTGGGAGCCCGCCTCGCGGTCCCGACAGGGCGGATTGGACGATGGTCCCGAACTTCGCGCGCGATGCCTCTGCGGCCTGGCTCAACGGCTGGGAGGCGCATGTGAACGCGCCCTTCGCCCGGTTCAAGCAGAAGACCGCCGGTGTGGCTCTTTCCGGATTGCCGGGCCTGCCGCGCGGCCTCCTGCTCCCGCCCGGATCGGCGCCGATCCGGTTCAAGCCCCGGCTGAGGACACCCTCCGCCGCGCCGGGCCTCGCGCCCAGCCTCGGCCGGATCGGTTCGCTGGAGGTCCGCCTCGCCACCTCGGTGGCCGAGATCCGCAGGGCGCAGCGCCTGCGCTACCGGGTGTTCTACGAGGAGATGTCGGCGGTGCCGAGCGGGCTCGCGATGCTGTCGCGCCGCGACATCGACGATTACGACGTGGTCTGCGACCACCTCCTCGTCATCGACCACGCCGCGATGGACGCCAAATCCTTCCCGGGCCAGTCCTTCCGGCGCGCACGGCCGAAGGTGGTCGGCACCTACCGGCTCCTGCGCCAGGAGACGGCTGACCGGCACTTCGGCTTCTACACGGCGGGCGAGTACGACATCGCTCCTGTGATGGCGGCCAATCCGGGCGCGCGCGTCCTCGAACTGGGGCGCTCCTGCGTGCTCAAGCCCTACCGGACGAAGCGGACGGTGGAACTGCTCTGGGCCGGCATCTGGGCCTATGTCCGGCATCACCGCATCGACGCCATGCTGGGCTGCGCGAGCCTGGAGGGCACTGATCCGGATCGCCTCGCCCTGCCTTTGAGCTTCCTGCACCACCACGCCCGCGCGGCCGAAGGCTGGTGCGCCCGCGCCGTGCCCGAGCGCTACGTCGCGATGGACCGCCTCGCCCGCGAAGCCGTGGATCCGAAGGCCGCGCTCCAGGCGCTGCCGCCGCTGGTCAAGGGGTATCTCCGCGTCGGCGCCACCTTCGGCGACGGGGCGGTGGTCGACCGCCAATTCGGCACCACCGACGTCTTCGTGGTGCTACCGGTCTCGGCCATCGCGGCACGCTACCGCGACCATTTCGGGCCGTCCGCGAACCGGCAGGCGGCCTGAGCGAGCCTCAGTCCCGCGCATCCGCCACGAGGGCGGCCAGCCCCTCGCGATAGGTCGGATAGGCCAGCGTGACCCCGAGTTCCTCGCGGATCAGACGGTTCCGCACCCGCTTGTTCTCGCCGTAGAAGCTGCGGGCCATCGGGCTGAGATCGGCGGTCTCGAAATCCACCTCTGGCGGAAGCGGCAGGCCGGCGAGTTTGGCGGCGTATTCGGTGACGACCTGCGGCGGCGTCGGCTCGTCGTCGGTGACGTTGTAGGTGGCGCCGTTCCGGGGGTGCGCGACCGAGGCCAGCAGCGTCGTGGCGATGTCGTCCACGTGGATGCGGTTGAAGACCTGGCCTGGCTTGATGATCCGCTGCGACTTGCCCTCGCGCAGCTTCACGATGGGGTTGCGGCCCGGCCCGTAGATGCCCGAGAGCCGGAACACCTGCACGGCCTTGCCCGTCTCGGCCCCGAGCGCCAGCCAGTCGTTCTCGACGGCGAGGCGTCCGCGCGAGCGCGCGCTGACCGGCTTCGGGGCCGTGTCCTCGTCGATCCAGGCACCCTCGTGATCGCCGTAGACCCCGATGGTGGACAGGTAGCCGATCCAGCCGATCCGGCTGCCGGCGATGGCATCGCGGTAGCGGGCGAGCACGGTGTCGCCGTCGCGGCCCGGGGGGGCCGAGACCAGGAGCACGTCGGTGTCGGCGAGATCCGCAGCGATGCGGGAATCGTCGCTTTCCGGCCCGAAGGCCCGCAGGTCGGCGAGCTCGCTCGTGCCCGAACGCGCGGGGTCGGTGACCGTGGCGCGGACCTGCGCGAAGCGGTCGCGGGCGCGCTCCACGAAGCGGCGCGCGGTGAAGCCGAGGCCGAAGACGAAGAGATTCATGGCAAGGGCTGTCCTGTCGTCTCGGGGGCGGCGGGCTCCAGGGCGAGGCGCCACTCCGCCCGCACCGCCGCGTCGGTTTCGCTCAAACCCCCGGCGTTGAAAAGGTCGCGCAGGCGCGCGGGTGCCAGGAGGCGCGCGAGGGCCCACACTGCCATGCCGCGCACCAGAGGCGCGGAATCGGACAGGCAGCGTTCCGCCTCGGGCGCGAGGGCCAGATCGCCCGAATTGCCGATGGCGACGAGGACGTTGCGCAGGAAGCGGTCGCGCCCCGTGCGCTTGATCGGTGTGCCGGCAAAGCGCGCGCGAAAGCCCGCATCGTCCAGGCGCGCGAGTTCGGCGAGCGGCGGCGCGGCGAGATCGGCCTGCGCCGCCATCCGCCCCTCCGCCGATGCGATCGCGAACTTGTTCCAGGGGCAGACCGCGAGGCAGTCGTCGCAGCCGAAGATGCGGTTGCCGATGGCCGCGCGGAACTCGGGGGCGATCGGCCCGGCATGCTCGATGGTCAGGTAGGAAATGCAGCGGCGCGCATCGAGCTGGTAGGGCGCCGGAAAGGCGTTCGTCGGGCAGATGTCGAGGCAGCGCCGGCAGGAGCCGCAATGGTCGGCCTCGGGCGCGTCGGGCGCGAGGTCGGCCGAGGTGTAGATCGCCCCGAGCAGGAGCCAGTTGCCGAGGGTCCGGGAGACCAGCACCGTGTGCTTGCCCTGCCAGCCGAGACCGGCGGCGGCGGCGAGCGGCTTCTCCATCACGGGGGCGGTGTCGACGAACACCTTCACGCGGACGTCGCCCTTGGCCGAAAGGTAGCCGCCGAGTTCCTTGAGCTTGCCCTTGACGACTTCGTGGTAATCGCGCCGCTGGGCATAGGCCGCGATGGCGCCCCGGTCGCGCCGGGCCAGCAGTGCCAGGGGGTCGGCCTCCGGCCCGTAGTTCATGCCGAGAACGAGGACGCTGCGCACCCCGGGCCACAGGGTGGCGGGGTCGGCGCGCTGGTCGGCCCTCTCGATCATCCAGTCCATCGAGCCGTGATGCCCGGCGGCGAGCCAGGCCGGGAGCCGCTCGCGGAGTTCGGGCACGGCATCGGGCCGGGTGACGCGGATCGCCTCGAAGCCGAGGTGGCGAGCCCGCGTCTCCACGGCGCGGCGCAGGTCGTCCCCCGCCAGGATCCGTCGCGGGGTTTTGCGAACCGCGGAGGCGTTCAGAAGTCCAGGTTCGCGTAGTGGTCCGCCGGGGCCATGCCCGGCACCCGGTCCGCCAGCAGGGTGCGGAAGGACGGGCGCGACTTCACCCGCGCGTACCAGTCCCTCGCCGTCTCGTCCTCGTCCCATGGCACGTCGCCGAGATAATCCACGCAGGAGAGGTGGGCGGCGGCTGCGAGATCCGCATAGGTCAGATGGTCGCCCGCCAACCATTTGCGGCGGGACATCAGATAGCCGATGTATTTCATGTGATAGCGTACGTTGGTGCGCGCGGCGCGTATGGCGTGCATATCCGGCGGGCCGCCGCCATTGGCGCTGTTCATGAAGCGCTTCGAGATCTTCTCGGTGACGAGGTACTCGGTCACCTCGGCGTTGAACTTGACCAGGAACCAGTCGAGCAGGCGGCGCACCTCGACCCGCGCGGCGGTGGTCTCGGGGAGGAGGCGCCGGCCGCTGAGGCCCAGGCCTCGGGTCTCGTCGAGGTATTCCGCGATGATGCCGGCTCCCGGGATGGCGAGTCCCGTCTGCTCCACGAGCACCGGCGTGGTCCCGGCCGGGTTGATCAACAGGAAGGCCTCGCGCCGGTCCCAGGCACGCTCCTCCATCAGCGTCGGCTCCATGCCCATCTCGGACAGGACCAGACGAATGAACCGCGAATGCGGGCAGAAGGGAGAATGGTAAAGCGTCGCCATCGAGGCCGTTTCAAACGGGGGTGTGCCGGAGGACGAACCGCGTCGTTGCCTCGCGGGGATGGTCGGCCAACAAAACCTTATTGCCCGATCGTTGCCGCCTCATTAACACGCGGGTCGCGAACGCGATAACTAGCCGTCAACCTTGTTGAGTCACGTTCGGCTCACGAACGCCACGCCGCCGGATGCACCACCGGCCCTGGGCCGTGCCGCCGGCCGGCACCTTTCGAGACACACCCAACCGTCGAGGCGATGAGATGATGGATGCGATGAGCATCGCGAAGGCGGTCGTGCTCGCCGTGGTGGAGGGGGCGACCGAGTTCATTCCCGTCTCCTCCACCGGCCACCAGCTCCTCGTCGGCCATTTCATCGGCTTCGAGTCGCCCAACAACACCTTCGAGGTGCTGATCCAGCTCGGTGCGATCCTGGCCATCCTCGCGGTCTATTTCCGCCGCCTGCTCGGCATCACGCTCGCCCTGCCGAACGACCCGAAGGCCCGCCGCTTCGTGGCCGGCATCCTCCTGGCGTTCCTGCCCGCCGCGATCATCGGCGGCCTCTTCTCGAAGTACATCAAGTTCTACCTGTTCAATCCCTGGATCGTCTGCGCGACCCTGGTGGCCGGCGGCCTCGTGCTCCTCGTCCTCGACGACACCGACCTCGAGGTGAAGAAGCGCGACGTCTTCGACTTCACTCTGCCGATGGACTTCAAGATCGGCCTGTTCCAGTGCATCGCGATGATCCCAGGCGTTTCGCGCTCGGGCGCCACGATCGTGGGCGCGATGCTGATGGGCGCCGACAAGCGCTCGGCCACCGAGTTCTCGTTCTATCTCGCGATCCCCACCATGGCGGGCGCCTTCGCCAAGGACCTCCTCGACAACTACAAGAACCTCTCAAAGGACGACACCGGCCTGATCGTGATCGGCTTCATCGTCGCCTTCATCTCGGCCTTCATCGTGGTGCGTACGGTGCTCGATTACGTTTCATCCCACGGCTTCCGCCTGTTCGCGTGGTGGCGCATCATCGTCGGCTCGCTGGGCTTCGCCGGGCTCATCATCTTCGGCTAGGTCCCCCACCTCGAGGGGATACAAAATACAGCGTGGCCGGGCGATTGCCTCCGCGAGCCACGCCGTGCAAGGGCTGTCGCAAACAACAATCCGGTCGTGCGTGGCCGGCATACAGCACCTGCGGAGGCCCGCCCCGATGGAAGACCGTCCCCTCGCCGACCTGTTTCCGCCCGCGACCCGCGAGCGCTGGCTCGGCCTCGTAGACGGCGTCCTGAAAGGCGGCGACTTCGAGAAGCGGCTGGTCTCGAAGACCGCCGATGGCATCCGCATCGAACCCCTCTACGAGCCGGCGGCACCCGTGGCGCAGCCGGTGCGGGCGCCGGGCCCGTGGCGCGTCTCACAGCGCGTCGACCATCCGGACGGCGCGACGGCGAGCGCCCTCGCCCTCGCGGATCTCGAGGGCGGGGCCGACGCGCTCGTGCTGGTGTTCGCCGGCGCGCCCGCCGCCCGGGGCCACGGCCTCGCCCCCACCGACGCGGCGGACCTCGACGCGGCGCTCGGCAACGTGATGCTGCCGCTGATCGCCACCCGCCTCGATGCCGGCGCGCGCGGGATCGAGGCCGCCGACCTGATCCGGGACGTGGTCAAGGCACGCGGCGAAACGCTGAAGGGTCTCGACCTCGATCTCGGCCTCGACCCGATCGGCCAGCTCGCCGCCACCGGTTCCCTGGCGGAGAATTACGGCTCGCGAATCGCCCGCAGCCTCGCGGATTTCGACGCCGAGGGCTTCACCGGCCGGGCCTGCCTCGCCGACGGCCGCCCCTATCACGAGGCCGGGGCCAGCGAGGCGGCCGAACTCGCCGCGACCCTCGCGACCGCGATCGCCTACCTGCGCGCGCTCGAAGCGCACGGCCACGACCTCGGCCGGTCCCGCGACGCCATCGCGGTGCTGCTCACGGCCGATGCCGACGAGTTCCTGACCATCGCCAAGTTCCGCGCCATGCGCCGGCTCTGGGCGCGAGTGGAAGCCGCCTGCGGCCTCGACCCGAAGCCCCTGCGCCTGCATGCCGAGACGGCGTGGCGGATGATGTCCCGGCGCGATCCCTTCGTGAACATCCTGCGGACCTCGATGGCGGCCTGCTCGGCCGGCCTCGGCGGCGCCGATTCTGTCACCGCCCTGCCCTACACGGCGGCCCTCGGGCTCGCCGACGCCTTCGCCCGCCGGGTGGCGCGCAACAGCCAGATCGTGCTGATCGAGGAATCGAACCTCGCCCGGGTCGCCGACCCGGCGGCTGGCGCCGGCAGCTTCGAGACGCTGACGGAAAAGCTCTCGGAGACCGCCTGGGCGGCCTTCCAGGAGATCGAGCGCGAGGGCGGCATCGTCGCCAGCCTCCAGGCGGGCGCGATCCAGGGGCGGATAGCAGGCACACGGGCGACGCGGACGAGGAACATCGCCACCCGGCGCGAGGCGCTGACGGGCGCCAGCGAGTTCCCCTACCTCGCCGAGAAGCCCGTGACCGTCCTCGACATCCCCGCCGTCGCGGCACCCCAGGCTGGCGCCTTCGCCACGGGCCCGGCACTGACCTGCGAGCCCCTGCCCTCGCAGCGCCTCGCCGAACCCTACGAGGCCCTGCGCGACGCCTCCGACGCGACCCTCGCCCGGACGGGCGGCCGCCCGACGGTGTTCCTGGCCAATCTCGGCCCGGTGGCGGCGTTCAACGCGCGCTCGACCTTCGCCGCCAACGCCTTCGCGGCAGGCGGGATCGAGGGGGTGAACCAGGATGGGTTCACGGAATCGGCGGCCCTCGCCGAGGCCTTCCGGGCGTCGGGGGCACGCATCGCCTGCCTGTGCTCGTCGGACGCGATCTATGCGACCCATGCGGTGGAGGCGGCCAAAGCCCTGAAGGCGGCCGGCGTCACCACCCTCTACCTCGCCGGCAAACCCGGTGACCTCGAGGAGGCCCTGAGTGCCGCCGGCGTCGATGCCTACCTGCATGCGGGGGGCGACGTCCTGGCCCTGCTCACGGGAGCGCTGGCGCACGCCACGGCCGCCTGACGCCGCAACCGAACGGCGCCCCGTTCGTTCTCGGCCCAGTCGAAATCGAACGCGAACGGACAGCCATGCGACGCGCAGCCCTTGCGGTGACCACCCTCGCCCTCCTCGGCGCCTCGATCGGAGCCGCCGATGCCGCCAAGAAGAAGGTGAAGGTGCCCAATCGCTACGACGGCACCTGGAGCATCGAGGTCGTGACCCTCGACGGTCCCTGCGACCGGGCCTACCGCTACGGCGTGCAGATCCGTCGCGGCGAGGCGAGCTATGCGGGCGGCGAGTTCAACATCAACGGGCGGGTCTCCCAGTCCGGCGGCGTGCGGGCCGTGATCTCGCGCGGGAACGATGCCGCCGACGTGGTCGGTCGCCTCGGGCGCCAGGGGACGGGTAGCGGCACCTGGAGCACCACCGGGCTGATCTCCTGCAGTGGCCGCTGGAACGCCGAGCGCCGGGGCTGAGACCGTTCTGTGCTCGGGACGCCACAATCCGGGTGGATCGTCGGGTGAGCGAACGCGCTGCGACGGTCTGCCCTTCTCCGGACGAAATCCGCAGGGAATACTGACCCCGAATCGAAAATGATCTCGCACGGGGCGTCCCACGATGAAGGCTTTGCTGTTCGGCGCGTTCGTGACGACCGTGGGCTGGGTCGGCGTGGCGGAGGCCGCGGGACGCAACCCGGTGCAGCCGCATGGGGTGATGTCGCCGCTGGAAAAGGCGGCGACCGACTGCTTCGCGGAGACAGTCCTCTCGAACCCCGCCGCCACCCGCCATGCCCGTGCCGGACGCTGGTACGAGGCGGCCGGGATCACGGGCTTCCTCTGCCGGCCTGAGGTCGACGCGATGATCCAGGCGCATGATCGCCTGTACGGACGCGGCACCGGCACCCGCTACTTCCAGAACGCCTACACGCAGCACCTCGGGCGCGAACTTGCCGAGCGCCTGCAGCCGATGCTGGAGCGGAAGGCGGTCGCGAGCGCCGAGCCTCCGGTCGACCGGGACGACGCGAACAAGCCCGCCGAATAGGACACGCAGCAGACAATTGTCTTAACGGGTTTCGCTTAGCATTGAATCGGAAGGTGACTGCGCGAGGGAGGCTTTCCTGGCAGCTTCCGATCATTCAGAGGGACGATCCCCATCCTCGGGCGTCTCGCCTCATGTCCTGCCCTCCGGATCGGCGTCACCGCCCGCTCTGCACGCCCGCCTTGGGTTGCCGTCGGCGGCAGTCCATCTCGCTCATCGCGTCATGGATGCGGCCGCCGCGCAACGCACGGCCGATGCGGCCACGATCCACGCGCTTCGCGCCGAATTGGCACTGCGGAACGACCTGATCCAGTCACAGGCCGCCGCCTTGGCCTGGGACCGAGCCATCTTCGAGCAAGCGTCGACGGCTGCCCGGATCGGCCTTTGGGAGTGTGACCTGGCGAGCGAGTCGCTTCGCTGGAGCGACGGTGTCTGCGATCTCTTCGAATTTCCGCGCGGCACGAGGCCGGATCGCTCGGAGACCCTGAATTGCTACCCGGAGGAGGCACGACGCAGGCTCGTCGCCGTTCGGACGGAGGCCATCGCCAAGCGCTCCGGCTTTACCCTGGACACCGAGATCGTCGGCCGGCTGGGCAGCCCACGCTGGATCCGCATCACGGCCACGGTCGAATGCCGGGGCGAGGTGCCGATGCGCCTTTTCGGACTGAAGCAGGACATCACGTTCGAGAAGCTGCAATCGGACCGCGCGCGCCACCGCGCGGAATTCGACTACCTGACGGGGTTGGCGAACCGAGCACTCTTCGAATCACGCCTCGCGGCCATACCGCAGGCCGGAACCCTCCTCCTCGTGGACCTCGACGGCTTCAAGCAGGTCAACGACACCCACGGACATGCGGCGGGCGATGCCTGCCTCCGGGAAGCCGCGCGACGCCTCGGCGAGGCTTGCCACGACGCGGATCTCGTGGCGCGGATCGGCGGCGACGAGTTCGCCGTGCTCCTAGCGACCGACCCCGATGGATCCCTCGGCACGGCGCTCGGGCACCGGATCGTCGAGGCCATGCGGGCTCCCTTCGTTTACGGGACCGCGAGCCTCAGCTTCGGAGCGTCCGTGGGCGTTGCGTGCGCTTCTCATTGCGCGCCGGGGGACCTGTTCCATCTAGCGGACAACGCCCTCTACGCCGCAAAGGCCGCCGGGCGCGGGACGGCCAAGATGGCGGCACCGGACCTGTCACGGTCGCGTCATGGCGAAAATTCGGTCGGTCGCTGACC
Organism: Methylobacterium sp.; assembly: GCF_028290105.1. GTDB lineage: Bacteria > Pseudomonadota > Alphaproteobacteria > Rhizobiales > Beijerinckiaceae > Methylobacterium. The sequence continues at coordinate 12,728 of NZ_JAQGKL010000146.1, read as the reverse complement.
GTCATTTGTGCAGCGCGGCAACGATCTACGAAGATTCCATCAAGCCAGCCGGATCTATCGTGGCTCCGCGGCGAAAGCCGTCGGAGCAACGCGCGTCCGTGGCCGGTCGACGCCGGACATGGATACCGGCTCCGTCTCGAACCATCGTCTCTTCGAGGTCGCGCGTGAACCGGTCGACAATCCTGAGCTGGCTTCATCGAAACGGCGAAGGCCGGCGCACATCCGGCGCGGCTGCGGACAAGACGGTTCGTGCCGAGGCGGCCCACATGCGGGAACTCGGCACGCTGCTGGGCTTCCTCGATGCGGTCTCGCGTGCCTGCGCTACGGCGGCGACCCCCGAGGCGGCCACGCGCGACTGCCTCGGCATCGTCGCGCGCTTCACGGGCTGGCCCATCGCACACGCCTATCGCCGCCTCGGCGACGGGGACGCCGCGATGGGGTCGATGCGCGTCTGGTCCCTGGCCTCCGGGGACGGATCCGGCCAGGCGGCCGCGTTCGTCGCCGCCTCCGAAGGTGCCGTCTTCGCCGTCGACCAGGGGCTGGTCGGCCGGGTCGCGGCCAGTGGCGAGCCGATCTCCTGCGCGGACGTGACCGTGCTGCCGGGCTTCGTCCGGGCCGGGACCGCCCGCGAGAACGGGGTGCGCGGCTGCTTCATGTTCCCCGTCCGCCGCGGCGATCGGGTGGAGATCGTGCTGGAGTTCTTCTCCCGCGAGGTCGCCGAACTGAACGACGATCTCCTCGCCGTCATGGCCTATGTGGCCGACCGCCTCTCGCTGGCGCTGACGGACCACGCCCAGCGCGTCCGCGCGGCCAGCCTGATGACGACCCTCGACGGCATCGCGCGGCAACTCGCCGAGACGACGATCCAGGTCGAGGCGGGCGCGCAGGGCGTGCTCCGGATGGCCGGGACGGTGGACGAGGGGCGCAGGGAGGTCGACCGCTCCAGCGGCGAAGCGGCCGGGGAGATCGACGCGGTGGCTCGCTCGGCCCAGGATCTCGTGGCCCTGTCGCGCGAGGCGAGCGGCCATGCCGCAAGGGTCGAGACCATCGCGGATGGCTCGGGTCGGGTGCTCGACGAGGCGGTGGCGGTGTTCACCGACCTGCAGGGCCGGATCGCCGGGGTCGGCCAGATCGGCGATCTCATCAGCACCATCGCGAGCCAGACCAACCTGCTGGCCCTCAACGCAACGATCGAGGCGGCACGCGCCGGCGAGGCCGGGCGCGGATTTGCCGTGGTGGCGGCCGAGGTGAAGGCCCTGTCGAGCCGGGTCAGCCAGGCCACCGCCGAGATCGCCGCGCAGGTCGATCTCCTGCGCGGCGTGGCGGCGCAGTCCACCGGCTCGCTCGCACGGGTGCGCGACGAGATCGCCACGGTCCGGCAGAGCGCCGTCGAGATCAGCACGGTCAGCGTCGCGCATCAGGCCGCCGCCGGGACGATCGCCGAGGGCATCACCCGCGCACGCGCGACGATCGCCCGGGCCACCGATCACCTCGACGCCTTGCGCGCCACCACCGCCGACGCCCTCGGGTCGTCCCGGGCCCTGAGCGAGACCTCGGCCCGCCTGCGCGATCAGGGACGGGACCTCGGATCGGCCACGCGCCGGCTCGCTGCGTCGGAGCGCTGATTTTTCGCATCGAACCGTGGTCCGGTTTCGCATTTATCGGTGTAGCGCGCGGGCAAACGCCTGTATCAACGCGGCCGCAGGCTTCCCATAGCCGGCGAATGACCTCGACCCACCTGGGTGCCGCGTCCGGCCCCGACCGGAGTGCCGTGCATGCTCGGCTGGTTCAAAGCTCTGATGCCGAAGGAGGATCGCTTCTTCGACCTGTTCGAGCGCCACTCGCGCACGCTGGTGGCCGGCGCGGAAGCCCTCGAAGGTGTGCTTCAGGGCGGCGAGGCCGTGCCGCGCTACTGCCAGATCATCGTGGATCGCGAGCACGAGGCCGATGCCATCACCGCCGAGGTGCTGCTGGCGGTGCGGCGCAGCTTCATCACCCCCTTCGACCGGGGTGACATCAAGGACCTGATCCAGTCGATGGACGATGCCATCGACCAGATGAACAAGACCGTGAAGACGATCGCGCTCTACGAGCTGCGCGACTTCCAGCCCCTGATGCGGGAGATGGGCGGCACCGTGATCGAGGCGGCACGCCTGACGGCGGAAGCGATCCCGCTCCTGTCGTCCATCGACAAGCATGCGGCCCGGCTCAACGCGTTGACCGAGCAGATCACCCGGGTGGAGGGCCGCTCGGACGAGATGCAGGAGCGTGGCCTCAAGGCACTCTACCAGGCCCACCGAAAGGATGGCGGCGACGGCGATACCATGGCCTACCTGATCGGGGCCGAGATCTACGGTCATCTGGAGGATGTCGTCGACCGCTTCGAGGACGTCGCCAACGAGATCAGCGGCATCGTGATCGAGAACGTGTGAGGCGATGACCGACGCCGCCCTCGCCCTCCCCTATCTCGTCGGCCTGATCGCGGTCGCGTTGCTGTTCGACTTCCTCAACGGCCTGCACGACGCGGCCAATTCCATCGCCACCATCGTGTCCACGCGCGTGCTGCGGCCGCAATACGCCGTGCTCTGGGCCGCGTTCTTCAACTTCATCGCGTTCCTGTTCTTCGGCCTGCATGTCGCCCAGACGCTCGGCACCGGCATCATCGATGCGGGCATCGTCGACCCGCGCGTGATCTTCAGCGCCCTGATCGGCGCCATCGTGTGGAACGTCGTCACCTGGATCTTCGGCATCCCGTCGAGCAGTTCCCACGCCCTGATCGGCGGTCTCGTGGGTGCCGGCACGGCCAAGGCGGGGTTTAGCGCCGTGGTCTGGAGCGGGCTGATCAAGACATCCGCCGCCATCGTGCTCTCGCCGCTCCTCGGCTTCGTGCTGGCGCTCCTCCTGGTGCTGATCGTCTCTTGGACCTGCGTGCGCGCGACGCCCTTCGGCGTCGACCGGAGCTTTCGCATCCTGCAATTCGCCTCGGCCTCGCTCTACTCCCTGGGGCACGGTGGCAACGACGCGCAGAAGACCATGGGAATCATCGCATTGCTGCTCTATTCGCAGGGGCTGCTGGAGGGCGAGTTCCACGTGCCCCTCTGGGTGGTCCTCTCCTGTCAGGCGGCCATCGCGCTCGGCACGCTCTCCGGGGGCTGGCGCATCGTGCACACGATGGGCTCGAAGATCACCCGGCTGAACCCGATGCAGGGGTTCTGTGCCGAGACGGGCGGGGCGATCACGCTGTTTGCCGCGACCTGGGCGGGAATTCCGGTCTCGACCACCCACACCATCACGGGGGCGATCATCGGCGTCGGCGCCGCGCGACGGACCTCGGCCGTGCGCTGGGGCGTTGCCAGCAACATCGTGGTGGCCTGGGTCCTGACGTTGCCGGCGGCGGGGCTGGTCGCCGCCGCGACCTACGCCCTCACCACCTTCTTCCGCTAGACGATCGAGCCGCATCGTGCCCTCCGCCAACTCGCCGAAAGGCACCAAGGCCGCGCCGAAGAAAAGCGGCGCGAAAGCGGCCGGGTCCAAGACAGCCGGGTCCAAAACGGCCGGCGCCAAGGCGTTGGGTCCCAAAACGCGCGGGTCCAAAACGGCCGGGGCCAAGGCCCACGTCTTCCTCATCGCGGTGAAGCGTCGCCGCGAGGCCCTGCGGGTCTACGCGGTGCTCACGGTCTCCGAGCGGGTGGCGCTCGCCATCGTGGAGGCCGCGAGCGCGGAGGACGCCGCCGTGGAGCCGGTCGGCCGCCTCTCGAAGAAGCTCGCCGGTCCGCTCAAGCTCCTGACAGGCGAACCGCGTCTGATCTGAGCCGGATCAATCGTCCATCTTCAGGGCGGCGATGAACGCCTCCTGCGGGATCTCGACCTTGCCGAACTGGCGCATCTTCTTCTTGCCCTCCTTCTGCTTGTCGAGGAGCTTGCGCTTGCGCGAGATGTCGCCGCCGTAGCACTTGGCGGTCACGTCCTTGGACAGGGCCTTGATGGTCTCGCGGGCGATGATCTTGCCGCCCAACGCCGCCTGGACCGGGATCTGGAACAGGTGGCGGGGGATGAGGTCCTTCAGCTTCTCGCACATGGCCCGGCCGCGATGCTCGGCGCGAGTGCGGTGGACCAGCATCGAGAGGGCGTCCACCGGCTCGGCATTGACGAGGATCGACATCTTCACGAGGTCCCCCTCGCGGTAGTCGGAGATGTGATAGTCGAAGCTGGCATAGCCCTTCGAGATCGACTTCAGGCGATCGTAGAAGTCGAACACCACCTCGTTGAGCGGCAGGTCGTAGACGACCATGGCGCGTTTCCCGACGTAGTTCAGGTCGACCTGGGAGCCGCGCCGGTCCTGGCAGAGCTTGAGCACGCCGCCGAGATGCTCGTCGGGCGTCAGGATGGTCGCGCGGATCCACGGCTCCTCGATGGACGTGATCTTCATCACGTCGGGCATGTCGGCCGGGTTGTGGAGCTCCTTCGTCGTCCCGTCGGTCATCTGCAGGCGGTAGACGACGGAGGGCGCCGTCGAGATCAGGTCGAGGTTGAATTCGCGCTCGAGGCGCTCTTGGATGATCTCGAGGTGGAGCAGGCCGAGGAAGCCGCAGCGGAAGCCGAAGCCCAGCGCCGCGCTCGTCTCCATCTCGTAGGAGAACGAAGCGTCGTTCAGGCGCAGCTTGCTCATGGCGCTGCGCAGGGTCTCGAACTCGGCGGCGTCCACCGGGAACAGGCCGCAGAACACCACCGACTGGACGTCCTTGAAGCCCGCCAGCATCTCCTTGCAGGGACGCTTGTCCTCGGTCAGCGTGTCGCCTACCCGGGTATCGGCGACCTCCTTGATCGATCCGGTGAAGAAGCCGACCTCGCCGGGGCCGAGTTCGGCGATATCGGCCATCTTGGGCCGGAACACGCCGATCTTGTCGACGCCGTGCACGGCGTCCGCCCGCATCATGCGGATGTTCATGCCCTTCTTGAGGACGCCGTCGACGATGCGCACCAGCACGACGACGCCGAGATAGACGTCGTACCAGCTGTCCACCAGCAGGGCCTTGAGAGGCGCGTCCCGGTCGCCCTTGGGCGGCGGCAGGCGCTTGACGATGGCCTCCAGCACCGCCTCGATGTTGAGGCCGCTCTTGGCCGAGATCGCCACGGCCTCGGAGGCGTCGATGCCGATGACCTCCTCGATCTGCGCGCGGATGCGCTCGGGTTCGGCCGCCGGCAGGTCGATCTTGTTGAGGACGGGCACGATCTCGTGGTTGGCGTCGAGCGCCTGGTAGACGTTGGCCAGGGTCTGCGCCTCGACGCCCTGGCTCGCATCGACCACCAGCAGCGAGCCCTCGCAGGCGGCGAGCGACCGCGAGACCTCATAGGCGAAGTCCACGTGGCCGGGGGTGTCCATCAGGTTGAGGATGTAGTCCTTGCCGTCCTCGGCCTTGTATTCCAGGCGCACGGTCTGCGCCTTGATGGTGATGCCGCGTTCCTTCTCGATGTCCATTGAGTCGAGCATCTGCTCGCTCATGTCGCGCAACGCCACGGTGCCGGTGGTCTGGATCAACCGGTCGGCGAGGGTCGATTTGCCGTGGTCGATATGGGCGACGATGGAGAAGTTGCGGATGTTGTCGATTGGCGACGTGGTCATCGAGGCTGCGATCTCCGGCGCGCGCGGCCCGTCGTCTGAAGACGAACCCGGCGCACGGTCTTTCGGGTGTGGGAAACTGGAACGCCGCAGATAGCAGCGCCCGCCCCGTGCGCCAAGCGCGAGGGGCGGGCGGCGGTGTCTCAGCCCGGGCCCGGCGCCGGAACGACGCGAACGGGGAGGCGGAGCCCGTCGGCCGTGCCTCTGCGGCGAACATCGTGCGCCGGCGGCGCCCGCGCCGGCGCGGCCGATCCGTCTAATCCGCCCTTGCGTCGCCCTCACGCGCCCGCGCCGCCATCGCCACCAGGATTTTTCGCAAGGCGCCCATCTCGTGGACCGGCTCGGGAAACGGCACGCGCGCGGTCCTGTCTCCGGTCAGGAGGTCCATCCCCTCCGGGTCGAGGCCGGTGAGGCGCCACGGACCCGGTTCGGCACCCGCGGCGACCGCGTAGAGCGAGAGTGCGTCGGCATGATCCGCGTTCATATGCTCGATGGCGCCGGCCTCGCCGGAGACCAGAGCCTCGGTGCCGCTGAGGTCGAGGCGCAGTTCACCGGGGGTCAGAACGGCGGCCTTGGCAAAGCCCCCGTTCAGGTGACCGGCCGTCGGCTCCAGGGCGAAGAATCCGAAATCGGGAAAGTCCGCGTAGAGCTTGGCCTTCGGGTGCCGGGCAATGAAGCGAGCGCGGGCACGCGGATCGGCGGTCTGGGCGACGCGGCCCGTCACGGTCAGGCGTGGATGGGCGAGCGGGTCGCCCTTGCCGCCGGCACTGAACAACAGCGAGGCGCGCGGATCCTTGAGCAGGTTGCGGGTGTGGGCCGAGAGCCGCGAGAGCAGCATCAGGGGCGTACCGTCGACATCCGTGGCGATGGTCACGAGCGAGGCGAAGGGCGTGCCGTCCTCCGGGTCGAGGGTGGCGAGCGCACCCGACCGGATCGAGCGCAAGAGATGCCGGGCGAGGCCGATGGCGTCGAAGGGCGCCTCGGCCGCCGGCAGCGGCACCGCCGGCCCGCGCCGCGCCTGCCCGGTATTGGTCTCGCCCTCGGCCATGAATGTCTCCCCGATCGTGTTCCCGACGCGGCGCTCAGGCCGCGTTCAGCCAGGGGATCATAGCGATGAGATAGGGGCCCGCACGAGGGTGCCGGACTGCGGCCCAATGGCCTCAGTCAAGCGCCAAACGCACAAACGACCGAGATCGCTCGCTTTTCTTGCACATTGGGATTACAGAGCCTGACTCTCCGCGCGAACGCGGCCCGCCCTCCGGCACGGTCGCCACCGCGTTTTTGCCGATCCTCGTCAGCCGTCCGCGACGGCGAATCTGGGTGGGATGCGGAGGGGTGGGCGCCATCAGACGTCCGCCGAGCCGCATCCGAGCAACAGGACACGCGCATGCCGACCATCGCCCTCGTGGACGACGACCGAAACATCCTCACCTCCGTCTCGATCGCGTTGGAGACGGAAGGCTACCGCATCCAGACCTACACCGACGGCGCCTCGGCGCTGGACGGCCTCAAGCATTCCCCGCCCGATCTCGCGATCTTCGACATCAAGATGCCGCGCATGGACGGGATGGAGCTTCTCCGGCGCCTGCGGCAGAAATCCGACCTGCCGGTGATCTTCCTGACCTCGAAGGACGAGGAGATCGACGAGTTGTTCGGCCTGAAGATGGGCGCGGACGACTTCATCCATAAGCCGTTCTCGCAGCGCCTGCTGGTGGAGCGGGTGAAGGCGGTGCTGCGCCGCTTCGCCCCGAAGGACGGCCCCGGTGCCGCCGCCCGCGAAGCCGACGCCGCCGCCCGCTCCCTGGAGCGCGGCCTCCTGATGATGGACCCCGAGCGCCACACCTGCACTTGGAAGGGCGAGCCCGTCACCCTGACGGTGACGGAATTCCTGATCCTGCAGGCGCTCGCCCACCGCCCCGGCGTGGTCAAGAGCCGCAACGCTCTGATGGACGCGGCCTACGACGATCAGGTCTACGTGGACGACCGCACCATCGACAGCCACATCAAGCGCCTGCGCAAGAAGTTCAAGGTGACCGACACCAACTTCGACATGATCGAAACGCTTTACGGCGTCGGCTACCGCTTCAAGGAAAGCTGAGCGCCCGGACGGCCCTCCCGTCCCAGCGTTTCCCCTCACACCCGGACGACCGTGGCGACCACAGACCAAGCCGAGACTCCGACACGCGGCATGCTGGGCTGGCCGCGCCAGATCTGGAGAGGGATCGGCCAAAGCGCCTCGTCGAGCCTGACGCGACGGATCGTCGTGCTCAATCTCGTCGGGCTCATCGCGCTCCTGTTCGGCTTCCTCTACCTGAACCAGTTCCGCCAGGGGCTGATCCAGGCGCGGGTACAGAGTCTGCTGATCCAGGGCGAGATCATCGCGGGCGCCATCGCCTCATCGGCCTCCGTCGAGACCGACGCGATCCGCATCGATCCGGACCAGCTCCTTCAGCTCCAGGCCGGCGAGGGCGAGGACAAGCCCTCGTCGCCCCTCACCTTCTCGCTCAATCCCGAGCGGGTCGCTCCGCTCCTGCGCCGCCTGATCACGCCCACCGGCAACCGTGCCCGGGTCTACGACCAGGAGGGCGGCCTGCTGTTCGACACCCGCACCCTCTCGGCGCGGGGCGAGATGAGCCGGAGCGACCCGGATGTCCGCCCGCGCAAGCGGACCCTGCTGGAGCAGGTCTGGGATTTTTTCCAGGCGCGGGTGGGGACCCGGACCCAGACGCCCGGCGCGGCCGAGGATGTCGGCCCGGCAAGCGGCCACGGCCTCAAGGAGGTGCAGGTGGCGCTCGGCGGCGGGCGCGGCACCATCGTGCGCCGCAATCCCGGTGGCGAGACCATCGTCTCCGTGGCGGTGCCGATCCAGCGCGCGAACTCGGTGCGCGGCGCCCTGATGCTCTCGACGCAAGGCGGCGACATCGACCGAGTCATCGCCTCGGAGCGCTTCGGCCTGCTGCAGGTCTTCCTGATCGCGGCCGCCGTGATGCTGGTCCTCTCGATCCTGCTCGCGGGTGCCATCGCGGGGCCGGTACGGCGCCTGGCGGACGCCGCCGAGAAGGTGCGCCTCGGCATCAAGTCGCGCGAGGAGATTCCCGATTTTACCGGGCGCACCGACGAGATCGGCCACCTCTCGGGGGCGCTGCGGGAGATGACCCAGGCGCTCTACCGGCGCATCGACGCCATCGAGAGCTTTGCCGCCGATGTCAGCCACGAGCTGAAGAACCCGCTCACCTCGCTTCGCAGCGCCGTCGAGACCCTGCCACTGGCCAAGTCCGACGATTCGCGCACCCGTCTCCTCGCGATCATCCAACACGACGTGAAGCGCCTCGACCGGCTGATCTCGGATATCTCGGACGCCTCGCGCCTCGATGCGGAGCTCGCCCGTGCCGAGGCGCGCCGCGTCGACATGCGCAAGTTGATGACCACCGTCGTCTCGGTGGCCAACGAGCGCAAGCGCGCCAAGGACGCCCCGATCCAGTTCGACGTCGATGCGCCCGCCGGCGAGATGGACTCGCCCTTCATGATCTTCGGCCACGACAGCCGACTCGGTCAGGTGGTGAACAACCTCCTCGACAATGCCCGCTCGTTCTCGCCCCCCGATGCCAAGGTGCGGGTGGCCCTGCGCCGTGTCCGCGGCGACGTGGAGCTGATCGTGGAGGACGAGGGCCCCGGCATCCCCGAACATGCCCTGGAGCGGATCTTCGAGCGCTTCTACACCGACCGCCCCGAACAGGGTTTCGGCCAGAATTCCGGCCTCGGCCTCTCGATCTCGCGTCAGATCGTGCAGGCGCATCGCGGCACGATCCGGGCCGAGAACCGGCCCGGTCCGGCCGACGAGGAGGGCGAGCCCACCGTGCGCGGGGCCCGCTTCATCGTGCGCCTGCCCGCCGTTGCCCGCTGAACGGACGGGACCACTCCCCGTGCCCGACCCGACGCACGAGGCGGACACGATCCACGCCAGCTGCATCGCCCTCGGGAGCGTGGGCATCCTGATCCGCGGCGCCTCGGGATCGGGTAAGTCGACCCTCGCCCTCCTCCTCCTCGACCGGGCGGCCCTGATGGGCATCGATGCCGGCCTCGTCGGCGACGACCGGATCCGGCTCGTGCGGGAAGCCGGATCGCTGGTGGCGCGCCCGCATCCGGCCCTTGGCGACCGGATCGAGGTCCGGGGTCTTGGCCTCGTTCGGGTGACGCGCTCGCTGGACTCGGCAGCCATCCGCCTCGTCGTCGACCTCGTCGCCGCGAACCCGCGCCTGCCGGACGCGGCGATGCCGCCCGTCGTCCTGCTCGGAATCGCCGTTCCGGGGCTGGTGCTCGACCGGGCGATCCTGCAGTCCGGCCTCGCGCCACGCCTCGTCCTCGATGCGCTGGCTGCGTGCATAGGCGTGGCGCACGGGACGCACCCGGCGGTCCTGACGCTGCCGCCGGTGCCAGGACCGTAGCGCCGGAGCCACCACCGTGGCATGATCATGACGTTCGAGCACACAAAACGCCGCAATTCCCTTGCGCTCGACCTTGCGCTGCACAAAATGGCGGCTTCGCTCAGAAGGCGTTGGAACCCGCGTCGATGATTGGAATGGTGCTCGTCACCCACGGCCTGCTGGCGACGGAGTTCAAGGCGGCCCTTGAACATGTCGTCGGGCCGCAAAAACAGATCGAGACCATCACCATCGGTCCCGAGGACGATATGGAGCTGCGCCGGCTCGACATCATGACGGCGGTGGGCCGGGTCAACACCGGCACGGGCGTCGTCGTGCTGACCGACATGTTCGGAGGCACGCCCTCGAACCTCGCCCTGTCGTGCATGAACGGCGGTCAGGTCGAGGTGGTGGCCGGCATCAACCTGCCCATGCTGATCAAGCTCGCCAGCGTGCGCGATGCCGAGCCCCTCGGCGATGCCGTGCTGCACGCACAGGAGGCGGGGCGCAAATACATCAATGTCGCGTCGCGCGTGCTCGCCGGCAAATAGTCTTCCTTCCCCCACTTTCACGGATTACAGGCATTCCAAGGCCCCGCTTCAGCGAGCGGGTCCGCCACGGCCGCGCGAAGCGGCGCGGGATGCCAGCGAGGGGACGGCCGACGCCCATGAGCTACGACGATCACGATGCCGACGACGCCCTGCCGCCGGTGCCCGAAGGCGGGCTGATCCAGGTGCTCCCGATCATCAACCGGCGCGGCCTGCATGCGCGGGCCTCGGCGAAGTTCGTGCAGACGGTGGAGCGGTACGACGCCGCCGTCACCGTCACCCGCTCCGGCGAGACGGTGGGCGGGCGCTCGATCATGGGGCTGCTGACCCTGGGCGCGGCGCAGGGCACCTCGATCGCGGTGGTGACCTCGGGCAGCGACGCCGAGACCTGCATGACGGCGATCAGCGAACTCCTCGCCAACAAGTTCGGCGAGGACGAGTAAAGCGCTGAGAGCAGGATCAGGCCGGGCGGGCGATCCGTTCCGGCGCCACGTTCCCCGCCACCTGCTTCCAGATGACGGACTCCGCTCCGACACCGAGGGTCACCGATGCGGCGACCACGGCGCCATCGCGGCGCGTCAGCGCGACGGTGGCCTGCCGGCGCTGTGCGAACAGGCGCGTCACCACCCGTACCATCGCGGCCTCCGACGGATCGGCGATGATCGGCGCCGTGGAGACCTCGGCGTCGAGGAGCAGGAACGCCTCCACCGCGTCGCGGATACGGTGCGGTTCGCTGATCCACTCGGTCACCGGCGGTGCCGGTGCATGGATCGCGCGCACGCCGATGAGACTGTGGGCCGGAATGCTCGCGCGGCGCGGCAAGGCCGCGAGGCGCGGAGCCGGCGCGCGGTCTTGGGGCGCGTCCGCGGCGGGCTCGTCGAGAATCAGGATTGCACGGGGACGCAGCTCACGCAGGCGCTCGACCAGGGCCTCGCGCACGGCCGCTGCGCTGTCTGTCGCGAAAGTCGGAGCGACGGCAGTCCCGTGCGGCTGCCAGAGAACGATCCGGCCATGGCCCCACAGCGTGTGCGGCAGCGCGAGCGGCACCACCGCGCCCAACCGCTCCGGACCGGCCCCGACCGCCCAGGCCAGGGCGAAGACGATCTCGCGGCCGCCTGCCTGATGCTGAGCGGCCGAGAGCAGGTAATCCGGGTCGGCATGGACGGGATCGGCCGCGCCGCTGCGCACTAGGAGGGCCCGCCACGCCGCAACCTCGCCCTCACCGATCGACAGGGGCTTGCGAAGGTCGATGCGCCAGGTCACTGGGCCGCCGAAGGAGCCGGTCACCGCCGCATCCGCGATCACTGCCCCCGGAGCCGCTGCGCCGCCTTCGATGACCGTGAAGCGCTGTCTCATCGTCTCGATCCGATCCCAATCCTGTCCCGATCCGGGACAATCGCGCGCTCTGCCGCGCCAGTCGGGATCTCCATCTCAAGATCGATGCCGCCCGTTTCCGGACGGGCCCCTGATCTCAGCCGCCCGGAATCGCGAGCGGGTTGTCGGTGAGAGCCGCCGCGTCGGGGCCGTCGATGCGCGGACGTCCGAGGAAGGCATCCCACAGGCGCGCGACGAAGGCCGGGTCGAGGTCGCGCACGATGAGGACGAGGCGCGAGCGATGGTCGCCGTCGGGCCACGCGTCGAGATGCACGGGCGCGTGGATGATGTGCTGCACCCCGTGCACCACCAGCGGGCGCTCGGGCGCATCGGCCAGGGCCACCAGTCCCTTGAGGCGCAGGAGGTTCGGGCCGTGATTGGCCCGCAGCAGGTCGAGAAACATCTCGAAGGCGGCGCGCGGCACCGGCGTGTCGCTGGTGAGGCTGAAGGCCCGGATCGCGGAATCGTGCCGGTTCACGTCGTGATGGTGATGTCCGTGCGCGTGATGATGTCCGTGCGCCGCCTGTTCGTCCGCGCCGAGCCAGTCGCGCACATCGGCCCCCTTGCCCGTCAGACCGAACAGGCCGCCGAGGAGCGCGCTCGGGTCTACCGACGCGGCATGGATCGGCGCCGTGGGGTTCAGGGTCCGCAGGCGGGCCTCCAGGGCCGTGCCATCGTCGGAGGCGAGGTCACGCTTGCCCAGCACCAGATGGTCGGCCACCGCCACCTGGCGCACGGCCTCCCCATGCCTGTCGAGGGTCGAGG
>NZ_JAQGKL010000119.1 GCF_028290105.1 Methylobacterium sp. | reverse complement strand
GTGATCGAGGCCCAGATGTGGTGCGACAAGCCCGAGAACCGGGACGAGTTCGCCGCCATCGTCGCCAAGCGCCAGTGGATCAACATCCCGGTGGCGGATGTGGCCGGCCGCATGAAGGGCACCATCGACTACGGCGACGGCCGCGTGGTCGAGAACAGCCCGCACATCATGAAGTTCTTCGCCGACAACGCGTCCTACCCCTACCAGTCCCACGACCTCTGGTTCCTCACCGAGGACATCCGCTGGGGCAAGTTCGACGCGCAGACCGACACCAAGGCGCTCGTCGCCAAGGTCAACCGCGAGGACCTCTGGCGCGAGGCCGCCAAGGCGCTGGGCGTCACCGCGATCCCGGCCTCCACCTCGCGCGGCAAGGAGACCTTCTTCGACGGCAAGGTCTTCGATCCGGCCGATCCCGCCGCCTACCTGTCCAGCCTCGGCATCAAGAGGATCGCGTGATGGCCAACACCTCCACCATCGCCGCACGCCCCACGGTCGCGAAGGCGGCCGCGAGACCCAAGCGCGCGCCCCTCGTCACCATGGCGACCCTGAACACCATCGCGAAGAACCTGATCCCGCCGGTGGTGGTGCTGGTCGCCTTCCTGGTGATCTGGGAGCTGCTGTGCTCGCGCCCCGGCGCCGGGCTGCCGCCGCCCTCGCGCGTGGTCACGGAAGCCTGGGACATCATCGCCCACCCGTTCTACGACAACGGCGGCACCGACAAGGGCCTGTTCTGGCACATCTCCGCCAGCATCCAGCGTGTGGCCTTAGGGTTTGCGCTGGCCACGGTGGTCGGCATCCTGGTGGGCACGCTGATCGGGCAGTCGGAATGGGCCATGCGCGGCCTCGACCCGATCTTCCAGGTGCTGCGCACGATCCCGCCGCTGGCCTGGCTGCCCCTCTCGCTCGCCGCCTTCCGGGACGGCCAGCCCTCCGCGATCTTCGTGATCTTCATCACCTCGATCTGGCCGATCATCATCAACACGGCGGTGGGCATCCGCAACATCCCGCAGGATTACCGCAACGTCTCGGCGGTGCTGCGCCTCAACCCGCTCGAATTCTTCTCCAAGATCATGCTGCCCTCGGCGGCGCCGTACATCTTCACGGGGCTTCGCATCGGCGTCGGCCTGTCCTGGCTCGCCATCGTGGCGGCCGAGATGCTGATCGGCGGCGTCGGCATCGGCTTCTTCATCTGGGACGCGTGGAACTCCTCCCACATCTCCGAGATCATCGTCGCCCTCGTCTATGTGGGCATCATCGGCTTCATCCTCGACCGCTTCGTCGCCTTCATCGGCAACCTCGTCACCCGCGGCACCGCGACGGCCTGAGGATCATCTCATGACCTATCTCAGCATCGAGAACGTCGGCATCTCCTTCACCCGCTCGGGCCGCACCAACGAGGTGCTGCGCGACGTCAGCGTGAAGATCGACAAGGGCGAGTTCGTCTCGCTGATCGGGCATTCCGGCTGCGGCAAGTCGACGGTGCTCAACATCGTGGCCGGCCTGCTCAAGGCCTCGACCGGCGGAGTCCTCCTCGAGGACAAGGAAGTGAACAGCCCCGGCCCCGACCGCGCCGTGGTGTTCCAGAACCACTCGCTCCTGCCCTGGCTGACGGTGCGCGAGAACGTGGCTCTGGCCGTCGACAAGGTCTTCAAGGGGCGCAAGTCCAGGGCCGAGCGCAACGCCTGGATCGACCACAACCTGTCGCTGGTGAACATGACCCACGCCGCCGACCGGCGCCCGAGCGAGATCTCGGGCGGCATGAAGCAGCGCGTCGGCATCGCCCGGGCGCTGGCCATGGAGCCGAAGGTCCTGCTCCTCGACGAGCCCTTCGGGGCGCTCGACGCGCTCACCCGCGCGCATCTCCAGGATTCGCTGATGGACATCCATGCGCGGCTCAAGAACGCCGTGATCATGATCACCCACGACGTCGACGAGGCGGTGCTGCTCTCCGACCGCATCGTGATGATGACCAACGGCCCCTCGGCCACCGTGGGCGAGATCCTCACCGTCGATCTCGAGCGGCCGCGCCGGCGCCTCGATCTCGTAGAGGACGCGACCTACACCCACGCCCGCGCCGCGGTCCTCGAGTTCCTCTATGCCCGGCACGCCAAGCCGGCCATGGCAGCCTGAGGATACCGCCCGCGATGAAGGAGCGGCTGGTCGTCATCGGCAACGGCATGGCGTCGTTGCGCTTCCTCGAACGGCTCACCGAGCGGGCGCCGGGCCTGTACGACGTCACCGTCGTGGGGGCCGAGCCGCAGGCGGCCTACAATCGCGTGTTGCTCTCCTCGCTGCTCGGCGGCGAGGTCGACGAGGCCGGCTGCGCGTTCCGGGGCCTCGACTGGTACGAGGGCCACGGCATCCGCCTCATCACCGGCGCGCCGGTCACCGCGATCGACCGCGAGAACGGCCTCGTGATGGTGGGCGAGGCCCATGTCCTGCCCTTCGACAAGCTGGTGCTCGCGGTGGGCTCCGTGCCGATCCGGCTGCCCAAGCCCGGCATGGACCTGCCCGGCGTCCTCACCTTCCGCGACCTGGCCGACGTCGCCGCCATCCGCCGCGCGGCGGTGGAGCACGCGAAAGCCATCGTCATCGGCGGCGGGCTCCTGGGGCTCGAGGCCGCCGTCGGCCTCGCGCGGCTCGGCGTCGACACCACGCTCCTCCACGTCATGGACCGGCTGATGGAACGCCAGCTCGACCACGCCGCCGCCGGCCTCGTGAAGCGCGCCATGGAGGCGCGCGGGGTCAAGGTGCTGCTCAAGGCCGACACCGCGACGGTGGCGGGCGACGGCCGGGTCGAGCGCCTGACCCTTGCGGACGGCACCGTGCTGCCCGCCGACCTCGTGGTGATGTCGGTGGGCGTGCGCCCCAACGTGGCGCTGGCCCAGCAGGCCGGCATCGAGACGGGGCGCGGCATCAAGGTCGACGACCGCATGCAATCCTCGGATGCCCGCGTCTTCGCGCTCGGCGAATGCGCCGAGCACCGGGGCATGGTCTACGGCCTCGTCGAGCCCGCCTACGAGCAGGCCGAGACCCTGAGCCGCCACCTCATCGGCGAGGAGGCGGCCTATCTCGGCACCGCGCTCGCCACCAGCCTGAAGGTCTCGGGTCTGCCGGTCTTCTCCGCCGGGGAGATCGAGGCGCCGGAGGGCGCCGAGACCGTGCTGATGTCGGATCCCGGCCTCGGCCTCTACCGCAAGCTGATCTTCGGCGAGGACCGCCTCCTGGGCGCGGTCTTCGTCGGCGACATCGCCGAGCAGGGCTGGTGCAAGGAGCTCATCCGCACCGGCGCCTCCATCGCCGACCATCGCGACGACCTCATGTTCGGGCGCCCCGCGCCCGCGCCCCAACCCCTCGCAGCGTGACGAAGGCTTTCCATGGCTGACGAATTCAACGCCGAGCAGAAGCGCTACCTCGAAGGGTTCGCCTCCGGCATCTCCGCCGCCCGCATGACCGGCGGCCTCGTGGCCGGGCAGGGGGCCGCCCCGCCCGCCGAGCCCATCGGCCCGGACGCGATCCACATCAAGGCGCAGGACGCCACGATCAAGGCCGGCGGCAAGCTCTGCGAGCAGGAGAAGTGGAAGCGCGCGGAGAACCCGTTCGACGGCCACAACCGCCTCGTCGCGGAGGCCGCCGCCGGCAAGACGCCGAAGCCCGAGGACAATTTCCGCTGGCGCTATCACGGCCTGTTCTGGCTGGCGCCCGCCAGCGGCGACTTCATGTGCCGCCTGCGCATCCCCAACGGCATCCTGCAGCATTGGCAGTTTTCCGGCATCGCGGACCTCGCGGACGCCCATGGCGGCGGCTATGCCCACGTCACCACCCGCGCCAACCTGCAGGTCCGCGAGATCACGGTGGAGCATGGCCAGCCCTTCCTCGACGGGCTGATCGACCTCGGGCTCACCGCGCGCGGCTCGGGCGCCGACAACATCCGCAACGTCACCGGCTCGCCGGTGGCGGGCATCGACGCGCAGGAACTGCTCGACACGCGCCCGCTGGCCAAGTCCTGGCACAACCACATCCTCAACGACCGCTCGCTCTACGGCCTGCCGCGCAAGTTCAACGTCGCCTTCGACGGCGGCGGCGTCATGCCGGTGCTGGAGGAGACCAACGACATCGGCTTCCAGGCCGTGCGGGTGCTCGACGGTGCCGCCGTCGCCCCCGGCATCTGGATGCGCCTCGTGCTCGGCGGCATCTCCGGCCACCGGGATCTGGCCCGCGACACCGGCGTGATCCTGAAGCCGGAGGCCTGCAACCGGGTCGCCGACGCGATCCTGCGCGTCTTCATCAAGAACGGCGACCGCACGAACCGCAACAAGAGCCGGATGAAGTACGTCCTCGACGCCTGGGGCTTCGACAAGTACCTCGCCGCCGTCGAGGAGGAGCTCGGCTACAAGCTCGACCGGGTCGACCCGGCCTATCTCGCCCCGCGCGGGGCCATGGACCGCTTCTCCCATGTGGGCGTCCACAGGCAGGTCCAGGACGGCCTGAACTGGATCGGCGTGATCCTGCCCGTGGGCAAGATGACCGCCGACCAGATGCGGGAACTCGCCCGGATCGCGTCGGAATGCGGCGACGGCGCCATCCGCATGACCGTCTGGCAGAACTTCCTGTTCTCGGGCGTCCCCGACGCCAAGGTCGCGGAGGTCCAGGCGCGAGTGCTGGCGCTCGGGCTCACCACGGAGGCCTCCAGCATCCGCGCCGGCCTCGTCGCCTGCACCGGCAACAAGGGCTGCAAGTTCGCCGCCTCCGACACCAAGGGCCACGCCCTGATCATCGCCGACTACATCGAGGCGAACCTGACCGAGCTCGACGTTCCGGTGAACGTCCACGTCACCGGCTGCCACCACTCCTGCGCCCAGCACTACATCGGCGACATCGGGCTCATCGGCGCCAAGGTCGTGGTCTCGGAGGAGGGCGACACCGTCGAGGGCTACGACATCGTGGTCGGCGGCGGCTTCGGCGACGCGCCGAAGATCGGCACCGAGATCTGGAAGGCCGTGAGGGCCGAGGATTGCCCGGCCCGGATCGAGGCGCTGCTCCGCAGCTACCTCGGGAAGCGGACGAGCCCGGCCGAGAGCTTCCAGGCCTTCACCGCCCGCACCGGCCCCGAATCCCTGCGCAACATCGCCGAAGAGCAACCCGTCCTGAAGGCCGCCGCATGAGCGAGCACGTCTCCCCCCCCGTGGTTCTCATCCCCGAGACCGCCCCCTTCAACCCGGACCAGCGCGCCTGGCTCTCGGGCTACTTCGCCGCGCTGCTGGGCCCCGCCGTGGAGGGCGCCACCGCCCTCGCGCCGGGCGACGCGCCCGGCGGGCCGAAGCTCGCCGACAACGACGACGCGCCCTGGCACGACCCGTCCCTGCCGCTGCCCGAGCGCATGGCCATGGCCCAGGAGCGGCCCGAGCCGCAGAAGCTGATGGCCGCCATGGCCCAGCAGGATTGCGGCCAGTGCGGCTACAACTGCGCCGACTACGCCAACGCCATCTTCCTCAAGAACGAGGAGCGCCTGAACCTCTGCCAGCCCGGCGGCAAGGACACGCTCCGGATGCTGAAGAAGCTGGAGGAGGAGTTCGGTGCCGCCGGCGGCGCCGCGCCGAAGAAGGCGGACGGC
This sequence comes from Methylobacterium sp., assembly GCF_028290105.1. GTDB lineage: Bacteria > Pseudomonadota > Alphaproteobacteria > Rhizobiales > Beijerinckiaceae > Methylobacterium. The sequence goes on along the minus strand of NZ_JAQGKL010000119.1, from coordinate 12,175 downwards.
GAGGCCGCCCCCAAGGCCGCCCCCGAACTCGGGCCGCTGGGCTTCTGCCGCGAGAACCCCGTGGAGGCCACCTTCGTCTCGCGCACCCGCCTCAACGCGCCGGGCGGCGAGAAGGAGACCTGGCACATCGAGATCGACCTCACGGGCACGCCGATCGACTACGTGGTCGGCGATTCCCTCGGTCTGTTTCCCGCCAACGCCCCGGCCCTGGTCGACGCGGTCATCGCCGAACTCGGCGCACGGCCCGAGCGCCGGATCGGGGCTAAGACCCTGCGCGACCGATTGCTCACCGACTACGCGCTGGGCGGCGCGCCGGACGGGCTCTACCAGCTGCTCTCGCTCCTCACCTCCGGCGAGGCCCGCAGGAAGGCGCAGGCGCTCGCCGCCGGCGAGGACCCGGACGGGGACGCCGCCCATCTCGACGTGCTCGGCGCGCTCCACAAGTTCCCGGGTGCGCGGCCCGACGCGGAGGTCTTCCTGGAGGCCCTCGACGAGCTGCAGCCCCGGCTCTACTCGATCTCGTCCTCGCCGAAGGCGGATCCCGGCCGGGTCTCCCTCACGGTGGACGCGGTGCGCTACAACCACCGCTCGCGCCTGCGCCTCGGCGTCGCCTCGACCCATCTCGGCGAGCGCATCCCCGAGGGCATGAAGGTCAAGGTCTACCTGCAGAAGGCGCACGGCTTCGCGCTGCCGGAGGACCTCTCCAAGGACGTCATCATGGTCGGCCCCGGCACCGGCATCGCGCCGTTCCGCGCCTTCCTGCGCGAGCGCGACGCCACGCAGGCGCCGGGCCGCAACTGGCTGTTCTACGGCCACCAGAAGCAGGCGAGCGACTTCTTCTACAAGGACGAGCTCAACGGCCTGAAGGACAAGAAAGTCCTCACCCGCCTGTCGCTGGCCTGGTCCCGCGACGGCACCGAGAAGACCTACGTGCAGGACCGCATGCGCGAGAGCGGGGCCGAACTCTGGAAGTGGTTCGAGGGCGGCGCGCATTTCTACGTCTGCGGCGACGCCAAGCGCATGGCCAAGGACGTGGAGCGGGCGATCATCGACGTCGCCGGCCAGTTCGGCGGCAAGAACCCCGACGAGGCGGTGGCCTACCTCGCCCATCTGAAGAAGACCGGGCGCTATCAGGCCGACGTGTACTAGCGCCCCCGTGAACCCTCCCCCCTGTCGCGGGGGAGGGTGCCCCGCGGGTGCAGGGCGGGAGAGGGGCAGCGCGACCTCTCCGGGTCGGGCCGCGCTCGCCCTTCCGGTCGCTCCGCGCCCCGGCCCGACTCTTGCTCCCGACCGCCGTTACACAAGAATCCGCCGAGGATCCCGCCATGAACGCGCATGTCCAGAACGCGCAGGTCCAGGCACCGGCCGCCACCGTGAAGACCACCTGCCCCTATTGCGGGGTCGGCTGCGGCGTGCTCGCCACGCCGGACGGGCAGGGGGGCGCGGGGATCGCCGGCGACACCGGGCACCCGGCCAATCTCGGCCGCCTCTGCTCCAAGGGCTCGGCGCTGGGCGAGACGCTCTCCCTCGACAACCGCCTGCTCCACCCGGAGGTGGACGGCGCCCGCGTGAGCTGGGAATCCGCGCTCGGCACCGTGGCGGGGTCCCTGCGCCGGATCGCCGAGGAGCACGGCCCGGATTCGGTGGCGTTCTATCTCTCGGGCCAGCTCCTCACCGAGGACTACTACGTCGCCAACAAGCTCGCGAAGGGCTTCCTCGGCACGCCGCACGTCGACACCAACTCGCGCCTGTGCATGTCGAGCGCGGTCGCCGCCCACCGGCGCGCCTTCGGCTCCGACACCGTGCCGGGCTGCTACGAGGACCTCGACGAGGCCGACCTCATCGTGCTCGTCGGCTCGAACACCGCCTGGTGCCACCCGATCCTGTTCCGCCGCATGGTGGACGCGCGGGCCAAGCGCGGCACCAAGCTGGTGGTGATCGACCCCCGCCGCACCCAGACCGGAGAGGAGGCGGACCTCTTCCTCGGCCTCGAGCCCGGCACCGACACGGCCCTGTTCTCGGGCCTGCTGGTGCACCTGGCCGGGACCGGCGCCCTCGACGAGCGCTTCGTCGGCGACCACACCAGCGGCTTCGACGGCGCCCTGGAGCGCGCCGCCGCCATCGCCCCGAGCATCGCCGCGACCGCCGCCGCCACGGGTCTTTCGGAGGCCGACGTCGCGCGCTTCTTCGCGCTCTTCGCGGGCACGAAGCGCGTCGTCACGGCGTTTTCCCAAGGGGTGAACCAGTCGGCGCAGGGCACCGACAAGGGCAACGCCATCATCAACTGCCACCTCGCCACCGGCCGCATCGGCCAGCCGGGCGCGGGGCCGTTCTCGCTCACCGGCCAGCCCAACGCCATGGGCGGGCGCGAGGTCGGGGGCCTGGCCAACATGCTGGCCGCCCACATGCACTTCGCGCCCGAGGAGGTGGACCGGGTCCGCCGCTTCTGGAAGGCGCCCAACATCATCACCGGCGAGGGCATGAAGGCGGTGGCCCTGTTCGAGGCGATCGAGCGCGGCAAGATCAAGGCCCTGTGGGTGATGGGCACCAACCCCATCGTGTCGATGCCGCGCGCCGACCTCATCCGCGAGAGCCTGAAGAAGCTCGACCTCTACGTGGTCTCGGAGGCCGTCGCCGACAGCGACAGCGCCCGCGCGACGGGCCGGAAGACGGTGCTGCTCCCGGCGCTGGCCTGGGGCGAGAAGGACGGCACGGTCACGAATTCCGAGCGCCGCATCTCGCGCCAGCGCAGCTTCCTGAAAGCCCCCGGCGAGGCCCGGGCCGACTGGGCGATCATCGCCGACGTCGCCAAGCGCCTCGGCCACGGGGCCGCCTTCGCCTATACGGGGCCCGCCGCGATCTTCCGCGAGCACGCCGCCCTCTCGGCCTTCGAGAACAACGGCAGCCGCGACTTCGACATCGGGGCGATGAGCGACATCCCGGACGCGAGCTATGCGGGGGCCGCGCCCGTGCAATGGCCGCAGCCCAGGCGCGGCAAGGCGCGCGCGCGGCTCTTCGCCGACGGGCAGTTCTACACCTTCGACAAGCGCGCCCGGTTCGTGGCCGTGCAGCCCCCGGCCCTGGCCCAGGCGGTGAGCGGCGATTACCCGCTGGTGCTCAACACCGGCCGGGTCCGCGACCACTGGCACACCATGACGCGCACGGGCAAAAGCCAGCGCCTCTCGGCGCATCGCTCGGTCCCCTTCGTGGAGATCCACCCGGACGACGCCGCGCGCCTCGGCCTGAAGGAGGGCGATCTCGCCCGGATCGCCACGCCCCACGGCACCGCCACCCTGGAGGCCATGGTCACCGACGCGGTCCGCCCCGGCGGCCTGTTCGCCGCCTTCCACTGGAGCGCGGCCACCGCGTCCGACGCCCGCGTCGGCGCCCTCGTTCGGGGCATCCCCGATCCGGTCTCGGGCCAGCCCGAATTGAAGGCGACGCCCGCCGCCATCGCCCCCGTGCCCTACCGCAACCGTGGCTTCCTGCTGACCCGCCGGGAGCACACCCCGCCGGAGGGCTGGTGGTGGGCCCGCGCCACGATTTCCGGCGGCTCGGGCCTGCAATTCGCCACCCAGGAGAGTTCGCGCGCCGTGGCGCTGACGATGCGCGGCCTGTTCCAGGGCTGCGAACTCGCCGAATACGCCGACCACGCGCGCGGGCGCTACCGCTGCGCGGTCTACCAGGACGGGCAGCTGGTCGCCTGCCTGGCGCTCGGGCCGGCCGAGGCGCGCCCGGGCTGGGAGGAGGCCAAGGCCTATTTCGCCGAGACCGCGCTCGAGCCCGCCGCCCGGCGCGCGCTCCTGACCGGCCGCGCCGAGACCGCCTCCGCCGGCCCCACCATCTGCGCCTGCCACGGGGTCGGGCTCGACGTGATCACGGGGGTGATCGCGGCGGGCGCGGGCAGCGTGGAGGCGGTGGGTGCCGCCTGCAAGGCGGGGACGAATTGCGGCTCGTGCATCCCCGAGATCCGCAAGCTGCTGCCCGAGGCGCTTGCGCGCAACGCCGCGTAGGCTCACTTTGGGCCGGACAGATCCCCATCTTCGGGCCAGACCGATCCCCATCTTCGGGCCTCACCGATCCCTATTTCGAGCCCCATGAGCACACCGAGAATCCCCCGCGAAACCCGGCCCGCCGGCTCCGAATCGGCGCGCGGCGCCGCCGGCCCCGCAGGTCTTGAGCCGCTCGCCGTCCTGCCCGTCTTCGTGCCCCTCCAGGGCAAGCGCGCGGTCCTCGCCGGCTCGAACGGGGGCGCGCCCTGGAAGGTGAAGCTGCTCGCCGCCGCCGGGGCCCATGTCGACGTCTACGCGCCGGAGCCCAGCGAGGAACTGCGCGCCGTGCCGGGCGAGATCGTGGCCGGCTCCGTGACCCTGCACCTGCGCCAGTGGCACCCGGCCGACCTGAAGGGCGCCGCCTTCGTGATCGGCGCCATGGAGGACGAGACCGACTGCATCGAGTTCGTCGCCGCCGGGCGCCGGGCGGGGGCCATCGTCAACGCCGTCGACCGGCCGCATCTCTGTGACGTGAAGTTCGGGGCCATCGTCAACCGCTCGCCGATGGTGGTGGGCATCTCGACGGAGGGCGCCGCCCCGGTCTTCGGCCAGACCGTGCGGGCCCGCATCGAGGGCATGCTGCCGCGCGGCTTCAAGGCCTGGATCGGAGCCGCCCGCGACTGGCGCGAACAGGTCACGAGCCGCTTCCACGCCTTCTCGGATCGGCGCGCCTTCTGGGAGCGCTTCACCGACCGCGCCTTCGCCGAGCCCGACCGGGTGCCGACGGAGCAGGACCTGGCCGAGTTGCTGGGGCAGACCGAGGCCGCGCCGAAGGGCGGGGCGGTCACCCTGGTGGGCGCCGGGCCCGGCGACGCCGAACTCCTCACCCTCAAGGCGCTGCGCGCTCTGCGCAACGCCGACGTCATCCTGTACGACGACCTCGTGGCGCCCGAGATCCTGGATTACGCCCGCCGCGAGGCCCGCACCATGCTGGTGGGCAAGACCGGGCACGGCCCCTCCTGCCGCCAGGACGACATCAACGCGCTGATGGTGCAGCTCGCCAGATCCGGCAAGCAGGTGGTGCGCCTCAAATCCGGCGACCCCCTGGTCTTCGGCCGGGCCGGCGAGGAGATCGACGCCTGCCGCGCCGCCGGCATTCCGGTGAGCGTGGTCCCCGGCGTCTCGGCGGCGCAGGGGGCGGCGGCTTCGCTCTGCGTCTCGCTGACCCACCGCGACGCGGCGCGGCGCCTGCAATACGTCACCGGCCACGACCGGCGCGGGGCGCTGCCCGAGGATCTGAACTGGGGCGCGCTCGCCGATCCGAGCGTGACCACCGTGGTCTACATGCCCAAGAAGACGCTGGGCGTGCTGCTCGAGCGGGCCATCGCCGAGGGGTTGGCGCCCACCACCCCCGCCCTCCTCGTCTTCAACGCCACGCGCCGGGACCAGCGGGTGGTGGAGGGCGCGGCCCACGACCTGTCCGCCCGCGTCGAGGCGGCCGGCCTGGACGGCCCCGCGATTCTCATGGTGGGCGAGGCCCTGCGGCGCCTGGGCGCCGAGGCGGCGGTCGCGGAGCTGGAGCCCGGCAAGCTCGCGATCTGAGGGGCGCGACCCGTCACGACCCGGCCGGCGACGGTTTGCTGGATTGCTCGGGCGCGGTGCCTGTGGTCTGAAGCCGCCTCATCCCTCGACCGCCAGGCCGCCCCATGCGTCGCACGCTCCTGCCCCTCCTCGCCTTCGTGGTCGGCCTCGTGGGGCTCTGCGTCGCCGCCTTCGTGGTGCTGGCGCCCAAGACCCAGGAGGCGGGCACCAGCAGCGTCGGCGGGCCCTTCACCCTGACGAACCAGGACGGGCAGCGCGTGACCGAGCGCGACTATGCGGGGCGCACGCACCTCGTGTTCTTCGGCTTCACCCATTGCCCGGACGTCTGCCCGACGACGCTGCAGCAGATCGGCGACGTGCTCCAGGCGCTGGGCCCCAAGGGCCGGGACACGCGCGCCCTGTTCATCGCCGTCGACCCCGAGCGGGATACGCCGGACGCCCTGAAGACCTATCTGGCGAGCTTCGACCCGCGCATCGTCGGGCTGACCGGCACCCCCGAGGAGGTGGCCGCCGCGGTGAAGGCCTACCGGGCCTATGTCCGCAAGGTGCCGACCAAGGAGGGCGACTACACCATGGAGCACACCGCCCTCGTCTACGTGATGAACGGCCAGAACCGCTTCCTCAACGCCCTGAACCTCGCCCGCCCGCCCGCGGAGGCGGCGGCCGAACTCGCCAAGATGCTCTGATTGACCAGGATGCTGTAGTGGGACGGGAGGCGCCGGGCTCAGCCCGTCCGCAGCGCGCCCGAGCGCGAGGTGCGCGCCAGCCCGTGCTCGGTCTTGTTCCAGCGGTTCGGCGCGCGGATGAGCTCGACGAGGCCGCACCAGGCGGCCAGGCTCACCAGCAGGAAGTAGAGCGGCATCAGGGGCACGAAGACGAGGCAGTCGAACCAGCCGCGCCGCACGCAGCCGAGGGCGGCGGGCAGCAGCATCGCCAGGATTCCGGCGACGAACAGCGTGATCGACGAGCCCGTGGGCAGGCTCGCCCAGAACCCGCCCGGTGCCGGAAGCCCATGCGCGACGAACAGGGCGAAGTCCCAGGCCGCCCGGCCCATCAGGAACGGGTAGAGGAGGGCGGAGATCACCGTCCCGGGGACGAGGGCGAGGGCGCACAGGGTGCCGAGGGGGCCGAGCTGCCGGGCGGTCTCGCGCGGCGCCCGGGCGTGGGTCAGGCTCGTCTGCACGAACCCCTTCATCCAGCGCGTGCGCTGGTGCAGCCAGGGCCGGAGCGCGCGCGGCGCCTCCTCCTGGGTGTCGCTCGGCAGGTCCCCCACATGGTAGCCCGTCCGCGCGAGGCGGATCCCGAGATCGGCATCCTCGGTGACATTCCAGGCGTCCCAGCCGTGGACCTCGCGCAGCACGGCGGTTCGGAAATGCGTCGACGTGCCCCCCAGCGGAATCGGCAGCCGCCAGGAGGCGAGCGCCGGGATCAGCACGTCGAACAGGGCCGCGTACTCGATGGCGAAGCACCGGGTCAGGCGGCCATCCTCGAGATTGTCGATGACGAGCCGGCCCTGGAGGCAGGCGGTCTCGGGCGCCGCATGGGCAAAGCGGGTCGCCGCCGCCCGAAGCTGGCCGGGATCGGGCACGTCCTCGGCATCGTAGACCACGAGGCAGGCGCCGCGTGCCAGCGGCAGGGCGGCGTTGAGGGCGCGGGGCTTGGTGCGCGGCAGCCCCGCCGGCACGCGCACCACCTCGAACCGGGCGGGCAGGGCGGCCGCCTCCAGCGCGGCGGCGGTCTCGGCGTCGTCGGCCTCGATCACGAACTTGATGTCGAGTTTCGCCACCGGGTAGTCGAAGCGCGCCAGGGCGGCGGCGAGGCGCGGCACCACCCGGGCCTCGCGGTGGAGGGCGACCAGCACGGTGTAGACCGGCAGCTCCGCGTCGGTCAGCGGCGCGTCCGGGGCCGGTTCGGATTCGACGCTGACGGCGGCGATACGGAACGTCACGGTGGCGAGGAAGCCGAGCTGGACCAGGGTCCAGGCGCCGATGAGCAGGGCGGCGGGGATGAGCCCGGCGGCGAGGCAGGCCGCCCCGAGCACCAGGCCCGCGATGGCGAGGCGCGGGGCGAGCGTGCCGGAGCCCAGCGCCCAGTCGGGCCGGTGCCACTCCAGGGAATGGGCGGCATGGGCGGCGATCCCGGCCGGGTTCTCGGCGAACACCGCCTCGCACAGGGCGCGCGGCGTGGTGATGGCCATGGCCGTGCCCTCCCGCAGGAGTGCCGCGATGGCGGGGCCGCGCGGGGCCCCGACGAAGGCGGCGGGCCGGGGCGGCGCCAGGGGGGCGAGGCCGGCGACCAGGCTGTCGGGATAGCGCGTCCCCTCGCCGAGCCGGAGGCGGCCGGCGAGGAACGGCACGCCGAGCGCCGCGGCCAGGGCGCGGTAATAGGCCTCCTCGCTGATCAGGTCGGCGTGGATCAGCGCGGTGGCGGCGTCGCTGCCACAGGCCCGCGCCAGGGCGGCCGCCTCGGCCAGGCGGCCCGCATCGAACCCCTGCCCGGCGAGGAAGGCGATCTCGGGCGGCAGCGGGGCGGTCCGGCCGCCGGTCGTGCTGAAACTGAGGAGCGACACCGCGCGGCCTCCCGACGGCGTGAGGATGTGCTAGGGGAGAGGCCGTGAGCCAGACCGTTTCCGCGCGCAACCGAAGCGCAACCGACACAACTTCTGCGGAGATCCGCCGGAAGGCAAGGCGCCTCCGGGGGCGGGCGGCGGCTTGTGCACTGGTCGCGGCGCTGATCGGCGGCGACGCCGCTCTTGTCGCACCGTCCGCCCAGGCGGAGGGCGTCACGATCCCGAACTTCTGGAACCCGCGCGCGCGCCAGGAGCGGATGGAGACCCCGCTTGGCGCACGCACGGTCCGCTTCCTCACCGACGACGATTTCCCGCCGCTGCACTTCGCCGGCCCCGACGGCACGCCCACCGGGTTCGCGGTGGAACTCGCCCGCGCGGTCTGCGAGCGGTTGGCGATGAATTGCACCGTGCAGGCCCGGCGCTTCGACACCCTGCTCGATGCCCTGGCGGACCGGCAGGGCGACGTCGTCGCCGCAGCGATTCCCCTGACGCCGGCCCTGCGGGCGCGCTTCCTCGCCACGCGGCCGTATTTCCGCTGGCCGGCGCGCTTTGCCGCCCGCACCGACAAGGGCCTGCCCGCCCCCTCCGCCGCCGACCTGGGAGGCAGGAGCGTCGGGGTCGTCGGCGGCAGCGCGCACGCGGCCTACCTGAAGGCGTTCTTCCCCGGTGCGGTGGCCAAGGACTTCACGGATCTGGCGACGGCCGAGGGGGCGCTGCGCCGGGGCGAAGTGGATTACGTCTTCGCCGACGGGCTGAACCTCGCCCTCTGGATCGGCGGCGTCGAGGCGGCCCGTTGCTGTGCCTTCACGGGCGGCGACTACCTCGAGAACCGCTATTTCGGCGAGGGCATCGGCCTCGTCACCCGCGCCGACGACCCCGCCCTGTCGCGGGCGCTGGACGACGCGCTGCAGCGGCTCTGGGACGAGGGCAAGTACGCGGAACTGTACCTGCGGTTCTTTCCCGTGAGCCCGTTCTGAAGCTCGGCGACCGGCCCGGCGCGTCCGTTCCCGAGGCTCAGATGCGCAGCCGGCCGGCGCTGAAGGCCACGCCGACGAGGAGTGCGGCCACGGCGAGGAAGGCCAGGGTCAGGCTGGTGGCCTGCGCCAGGAACCCGATCGCGGCCGGCCCCGCCAGCACCCCGGCATAGCCGAGCGTCGTCACGGCGGGGATCGCCAGGGCCGCCGGCATCGCCGTCTGCCGGCCGGCGGCGGTGAACAGCACCGGCACGATGTTGGCGCAGCCCGCCCCCACCAGGGCGTAGCCGAGGAGCGTCACGGGCCAGAGCGGCACGGCGCTGACGAGGGCGAGACCGCCCGCCGCCAGCAGGGCGCCGAGCACGACGATGCGGCGCCGCCCCACCCGGCGCACCAGGGCGTCGCCGGTGAGCCGGCCCACCGTCATGGTCAGCGAGAAGGCCGCGTAGCCGAGCCCGGCCCGGGCCGGATCGAGGCCGCGCTCCTGGATCAGGAAGACCCCGCTCCAGTCCAGCGCCGCCCCCTCCGTGAGGAAGACCACGAAGCAGACGAGGCCGATCAGCAGCACCGGCCCGCGCGGCAGCGCGAAGGCCGGGCCGCGCGGGGCTCCCTCGCCCGGCAGGATGCCGGGCAGGGCCGCGAGGCCGGCGGCGACGATCCCGGCCACCACCGCCAGGGTCGCGGCCGGCGGCGTCAGGCCGAGGCTGAGGAGCGCGCTGAAACCCGCCGCCCCGACGATGCAGCCGAGGCTGTAGAGGCCGTGGAAGCCCGACATCATCGGGCGCGCCGCCCGGCGCTCCACCGCCACCGCCTGCAGGTTCATGAGGCAATCGAGGAGGCCGAGGCCCATTCCGAGCCCGGTCAGCGCAGCGGCGAGGACGGGCAGGGCCGAGACGCGGGAAAGCAGCGCCAGGGTCACGCCCGTGACGGCGACCGCCGCGACCAGCAGCGGGCGGGGGCCGAAGCGCCGGGCGAGCGCGCCCGCCGCCGGCATGGTGACGAGGGAGCCGATGCCGAGGCAGAGCAGGAGCAGCCCGAGGGTGGCGTCGTCGAGCCCGGCGCGCGCCTTCACGAAGGGCACCAGGGGCGCCCAGGCCGCGACCCCGAAGCCGACGATGAGGAAGATCAGGCGGGTCGAGCGGATCTCGGACGCGCCGATGGCGCGCGCATGCGGGAGGACGGACGACGTCATGGTGCCTTTCGGGCGGGATGGGGCTTTTCGGGCGGGCGGTTTCGCCGAGGCGATGCGGCGAACGTAGGGAGCCCCGCGCGATGGGGCAGGGCGAAGCTGGCATGTCGCGAGCGCGGGGGCGACGCCCGCGTTGACCCCCCGGGACGCGCTCCCTAGGGTGCCGCCCTCATCCGCAAACCTCGCAGAACTGACGTTTTCCCATGTCGTCCCCGTCGATGTCGTCCCCGTCCCCGTCCTCGTCCGCTCCGGCTCCCCTGGCCCTCGACCCCGATCGCGTCGCGGCCGCCGCCAGCGCCGCCGCCTGGCCCTTCGAGGAGGCGCGCAAGCTGGTGGCGCGGCTCGAGCGGCGCCCCAAGGACGAGGTCCTGTTCGAGACCGGCTACGGGCCCTCGGGCCTACCGCATATCGGCACCTTCGGCGAGGTGGCGCGCACCTCGATGGTGCGCCACGCCTTCCGGGTGCTGACGAAGGACAGCGTGCCGACCCGGCTGATCGCGTTCTCGGACGACATGGACGGCCTGCGCAAGGTGCCGGACAACGTCCCGAACAAGCCGATGCTGATCGGCGCCCTCAACCAGCCGCTGACCCGCGTGCCCGACCCGTTCGGCACGCACGAGAGCTTCGGCGCGCACAACAACGCGGAGCTGCGCCGCTTCCTCGACGCCTTCGGCTTCGACTACGAGTTCCGCTCGGCCACCGAATGCTACAAGGCGGGCCTGTTCGATACGGCGCTGCTGACGGTGCTGGAGCGCTACGAGGCCGTGATGGCGATCATGCTGCCGTCGCTGCGCGCCGAGCGTTCGGCGAGCTACTCGCCGTTCCTGCCCCTCCACCCGGTGACGGGCGAGGTGATGCAGGTGGCCATCGACGAGGTCCGGGTCTCGGCCGGCACCCTGGTCTGGCGCGACCCGAAGACGGGAACCGCCTACGAGACCCCGGTGACCGGGGGGCATGCCAAGCTGCAATGGAAGCCCGACTGGGCCATGCGCTGGGTGGCGCTCGGCATCGATTACGAGATGGCCGGCAAGGACCTGATCGATTCGGTGAAGCTCTCGGGCGAGATCGCCCGCGCGCTCGGGGGCGAGCCGCCGGAGGGCTTCAACTACGAGCTCTTCCTGGACAAGGAAGGCCGGAAGATCTCGAAGTCGAAGGGCAACGGCCTCTCGATCGACGACTGGCTGGTCTACGGCACCGCCGACAGCCTCGCGCTGTTCATGTACAACAAGCCCCGCGAGGCCAAGCGCCTGTTCGTGGAGATGATCCCGCGCCAGGTCGACGATTACCTCGGCTTCTTGGAGAAGTTTCCGGGCCAGGAGCCGGCCCAGCAACTCGGCAACCCGGTCTGGCACCTGCATGCGGGCCATCCGCCGGCGGCGGAGGCCGTGGGCAAGGGCGGCGCGCTCAACTTCGCGATGCTCCTCAACCTCGCGGCGGTGGCCAATACCGAGGACCCGGCGGTGCTGTGGGGCTTCATCCGCCGCTACGACCCGGAGGTCGGCCCGGAGACCCATCCGGTGCTGAACCGGCTCGTGGGCCACGCGCTCGCCTATTTCCGCGATCTCGTGCGGCCGGCCAAGACCTACCGCGCCGCCACCGACGCGGAGCGGGCGGCGCTGGAGGACCTTTCGGAGACGCTGGCCCCCCACGAGGGCTCGGTCGACCCGGAAGCCCTGCAGGCCCTGGTCTACGAGGTCGGGCGCCGGCACTTCCCCGACCTGTCGGGCAAGGCCAAGAGCCCGGACGGGCGCCCCGGCGTGTCCCAGGCCTGGTTCACCACGATCTACAACGTGCTGTTCGGCGAGGCGCGCGGGCCGCGCTTCGGCTCGTTCATCGCCCTCTACGGCGT
>NZ_JAQGKL010000111.1 GCF_028290105.1 Methylobacterium sp. | reverse complement strand
CCGGTTCCTCGAAGGGGACCAAGCCCCCGCCATCCGTCGAGCTCGGCAATTGCAATCTCCGTCAAGATGGCGAGGGGCATGCATGACCGGCCTAACGCATCCCGGCCATTGGCCGACCTGGAATTTGACATGCGCCGGAACGTTGCTTGACCCAAATCGCCCATGAGGTTGACCGGCTTAGATTCCAACGCGAGCCCCAGATACGGTCAGGACGACGATGCTGCGGCATCCACACGTGGGCCAAAAATTCGCAAGCAGTAGGCTGCCAAATGGTCTGCTTGGTCTGACGTGTAGAGGAGACGCGCGAGTCCCGACCCAATTACGTCGTAGCGATGAAACCAGCCGTTGCTCAAAAGACCTGACCGGCCGGGCCCGACGGCCGGTCAGAGCCACAACCATGCGGGGCTCGGTTTGCTTCCCAGTGCAAGCTCCGCACCGCGGGAATGCGGCCACCGTCCGGAAGCATCGTGACGGTTCTGCGCACCCAAGGGGGATAGTTACCTCCCGGTTGATGCACCTTCTGAGCAATCGAATTGACGATTTGCGCAAAATGCGCAGATACTAGGCGACGCTTTTGGCGGACAGGTCGGATTTTTCGTTCGTCAGCCAAACAATAACAACGAATGCGCAAAACGCGCAGGGAGGACATCGGACATGCAGATCCCGATCAAGCGGACCATTGAATCGGTGCCCGGCGGCATGATGGTCGTACCGCTGCTGGCCGGTGCGCTGATCGCCACCTTCTTTCCTGGCACTCCGAAGCTGTTCGGCTCCTTCACGGGGGCGCTGTTCTCGGGCGCGCTGACGATCCTTGCAGTCTTCTACGTCTGCATGGGCGCGAGCATCGACTTCCGCGCGACGCCATACATCATGAAGAAGGGCGGCACGCTTCTGTTCGTCAAGGTCGGGATCGCCATGCTCCTCGGACTCATCTTCGGGCAAGTGCTCGGGGAGGCGCCGGTGGCGGCCGGCATGTTCGCAGGCCTATCTACTTTGGCCATCGTTGCTGCGATGAACGACACGAATGGCGGGCTCTATATGGCTCTGATGGGCCAGTACGGGCGTCCCCGCGATGTCGGTGCCTACACCGTCATGTCCCTGGAAAGCGGGCCTTTCCTCACCATGGTGACGCTCGGCGTCGCTGGCCTCTCGGCCTTCCCCTGGCAGACGCTCGTCGGCGCGATCCTGCCGCTCCTCGTCGGCATGATCATCGGCAACCTCGACCGCGAGATGCGCGCCTTCCTCGGACGGGCGATCCCGGTGATGATCCCGTTCTTTGCCTTCGCGCTGGGGGCGGGGCTCGACCTCTCGAAGGTCTGGCAGGCCGGCCTACTCGGTCTCGCCATGGGCGTCGCTGTCGTTGTCGTGACAGGCATTCCGCTATTCTTCGCCGATCGCTTGACGGGTGGCACGGGTGTGGCAGGCGTCGCCGCTGCTTCGACCGCCGGCAATGCGGCCGCAGTCCCGGCCATCGTCGCCTCTGCCAATCCGGCCTATGCTGACGCTGCTGGACCAGCGACCATCCTGGTCGCCGCTTGCGTCGTGGTCACGGCAATCCTCGTTCCGATCCTGACCGCCTGGGTTTCAAGACGCTTCGGCGACGCTGAGGTGACCGAGGCAGAGATCGTGGAAGGCGTAGAACCTCCGTCTGCACAGCCCATCGCCGGCCGCTGATATGGCCGGCCACTGGCTCATCCTCGCCGACGACCTGACGGGAGCAGCCGATTGCGCCATCGCTTTCGGGCGCCGCGGTCTCGCGGCCGCAGTGACCTGGGACATCGCCGCCTCCCCTGACGCGAAGCTCCAGCCGGTCCTTTCCTTCGACGCAGATAGTCGCGGCCTCTCTGCGCAAGCCGCTGCAGAGAGGCATGGTTGCCTCTTGGAGCGGTTGCTCAAGCCGGACCGAAGCCTGTTCAAGAAGATCGACTCGACACTCAGGGGACAGCCCGCCGCCGAGACCGCCGCAACAATCGCGTACCTGATGCGCAGCAATGGCACCGCTTTCGGGATTTGCGCACCGGCCTTTCCGGCGACTGGCCGGACCACGGTATCGGGTCATGTCCTTGTCAACGGACGGCCTTTGGAGGACGCCGAGGTTTGGCAGCGTGATCGTAGCTACCCAAGCGCCGATCTGGCCGTCGTCCTTGGAACCGCTGGGATCAAAACGCAGGCCGTTTCGATGGCCCGGGTGCGCGGTGCCGATCTCGCCGACTGCCTCGCGCGGATCGCCGCGGCCGGTGAAGTCGTTGCGATCTGCGATGCCGAAACGGACGAGGATCTCACCCGCATCGCGGTGGCGAGTCTGTCCGTGACGCCGAGCCCATTTTTCATCGGGACTGGGGGGCTGGCTCGGGCTCTCGCGGGCATCTTGGAGCCACTTTCGATCGAGCCGGTCCGGTTCCCACCGAGCGCCTACGGCAGCCTGATCGTGGTTGGCTCCCTTGCCGCCGCTTCAAGAGCCGCAACGCGCAAGCTCGCTTCGCGAGACCGAGTCGCCCACCTCCCGGTAACGCCCGAGACACTTCTAGGCGATCCGGCTGGACGAGCGGCGCTTGCAAAACGCGTCGCCGAAGTAATCCTCGGTGGCGATGACGCCTTGATTGAGATCGCAGTGAGTGACGTCCTCGACATGACGATCGGGCCGCGCTTGGCACGCAGCCTCGCCGAGGCCCTTGATCCGGTCGCGGCACAAATCGGAGCCATCGCGGCAACAGGTGGCGAGACCGCCGCCGCGTTGCTCGCACGTTTCGGCATCGACGGTATCCGTCTGATCGACGAGATCGAGCCAGGCGTTTCGCTTGGCCTGACCCTCGGGCAGCTAACCGTTCCGGTCGCCACGAAGGCCGGTGCTTTCGGCGACGCCGACAGCCTCATTCGTATCAGCGAGCGCCTGCGCGCCGTCAGAATCCAAGGATGCTTCTCATGACCCGTCCGACCATCGCGATCACCATGGGCGATCCAGCCGGCATCGGCCCAGAGATTATCATGAAGGCGCTGGCTCACCCGGAAGTACAGTCCGTGTGCCGGCCCTTAGTAATCGGTGATGCCGACCGTCTGCGGCAAGCGGGTCAAATCGTCGGCTCCACCATGTCCGTCGACTCTCTGTCCGATGCCGATGCGCCAGACTTCGACAAACCAGCCGTGCAGTGCGTGGACCTCAAGGTCGTACCCGCCGACCTCCCATTCGGACAAGTCTCTCCGACGGCAGGCGAGGCGGCTTACCGCTACATCGAAAAGGCCGTGCAGGTGGTGCAGGCCGGGCAAGCACAGGGCATCTGTACGGCGCCATTATCGAAGGAGGCCCTGCACGCGGCCGGCCACAAGTTCCCCGGTCATACTGAGCTGCTGGCCCACCTCACAGGCACGCCAGAAGTCTCGATGATGCTTGTTTCGCCCAAGCTCCGGGTGATCCACGTCACCACCCATATCGGCCTCATCGACGCGATTGCGAAGATCGAGCCCGGTCTTGTCGAGCGGGTCATCACACGTGGTCACGGCGTCCTCGTGAAGGCGGGAATCGCGAACCCGAAGATCGGCGTTTGCGCGATCAATCCGCATGCCGGCGAAAACGGCCTGTTCGGCCGCGGTGAGGAGGCGGAGAAGATCACGCCAGCGATTGAGGCCTGTCGCGCGAAGGGTTGGGACGTGCGCGGTCCGCTGCCCGCCGACACCTTGTTCTTCCTGGCCGGTCGCGGCGACTACGACATGGTGGTGGCCATGTACCACGATCAGGGGCACGGCCCGATCAAGGTCCTGGGATTGGAGGCCGGCGTGAACATCACCGTGGGCCTTCCGGTGATCCGCACTTCCGTCGATCACGGCACCGCCTTCGACATCGCAGGTAAGGGCATTGCGGACGAGCGCAGCCTGATGGAAGCGCTACGTCAGGCGGTCGATCTCGCGCCGAAGGCGGTGGCGGCCTGAGGGGCGACGCCCCCGCGACGCCCCCGCGGTGGACCCGCCCGTCGCGGGGCAACGAAACCGGTCTGGCCAGCGCCGCCGGCCTCAGCCATGACGCGGGACCAAAGCCGGAGGACCGCCCCATGTCGATGCGAAGCCGGGAGCGCCGGACGTTGCTGCTGGAGGCGCTGAGCGTCGGCGAGATCGACGTCGACGAGATCGCCGCGCGCCTGAAGGTCTCCGCCTCGACGGTCCGCCGCGACCTCCAGCATCTCTCCGCCACGCGAGCCGTGCGGCGGACCTATGGGGGGGCGATCCTCGCCAGCCATCCGCCGGAAACCACGTTGACCGAGCGGCTCGCCGTGAACGGTGCCGAGAAGCGGGCGATCGCCCGCGCTGCCCTCGACCTAGTAGAGGACGGCGACACACTGATCCTGGATGCCGGCTCCACCGTCGTGGCTTTCGGCCAACTGCTTGCGAGGCGTCGCCTCAAGATCATCACCAACAACCTAGCGCTACTCCCCTTTCTCGCCGAAGCGCCCAGGCTCGAACTCGTGGTTCTGGGCGGCGCGCTGCGGGCGACCAGCATGAGCACCATCGGGCCGCTCGCGGTCGAAGGGCTGCGCCTCATGACGGCGGATCGCGCGATCATGAGCGCGGACGGCGTCGTGGCGGGGCGCGGTCTCTGCGAGGTCAGCCTGGATCAGGTCATCCTCAAATCCCTGATGATGCGGCAATCGCGCGAGGTGATCGTGCTCGCCGATACGAGCAAGCTCGGCCGGGCGGAACAGACCGCCTGGGCCCCGCTGCCGCGCAACTGGACCCTGGTCACGGATTCCTCGGAGCCGAAGGAGCAGTTGCGGCGCCTCTCCGAGGCGGGCGCCGACATCAGCGTCGCGGACGCCCGCGAGGCTTGAGCAGACACATGTGGCCGAAACGTCCGCGCCCGCGCTGCCGGGAAGGCCCGGGCGTTACGGCCGGAATGCCGGGTTCGCCGGCCCGCATTCGCGCATTGTGAGCCGTGAGCGTTCGAGTCAGAACAGCCCCGCTGCTCCCGTCCGAAGGCCTTTCGCACATGTCACGAGAAACCGTCTCCCTCGGCATCATCGGCGCCGGCATCATGGGCGAGCGGATGCTCAACGTCGTGGCCGCGCATGCGGACATCCCCATCCGCATCGCCGGGATCTGGGACTCGTCCGCGGCCTCCCTGGACCGCATCGCAGCCAAATTCCCGGCGGTGCCGCTTGTGGCGGATGCGGACGCGCTCATCGCGGCCAGCGCGTGCGTCTACGTGGCGTCGCCGCCCGCCTCCCATCTCGGCTACGCCCGCAGGGCCACGGCGGCGGGCAGAAGCCTTTTTCTCGAGAAGCCGCTCGCCGTCGATCTGGCGGAGGCGCGCCGCTTCGTGGACGATGCCGACGCCGT
>NZ_JAQGKL010000079.1 GCF_028290105.1 Methylobacterium sp. | reverse complement strand
GCCAACGTCACCAACAGCCGCACCTCGACGCTCGCCGGCCAGGGCTGGGCCTCGAAGCAGAACGCCGACAACTCGCAGGCGAGCGTGCTCAGCCAGGGCGCGACCCTCGCCTCCGCCGAGGCCGGCGTGAAGGTGGCGCAGGCCAACATCAAGGCGCAGGCCGCCACCGTGGAGCGCCTGCGGGCGCTCGCGGGCTTCAAAGACATCATCGCGCCCTTCGACGGTGTCGTGACCCAGCGCGGCGTCGATGTCGGCGACCTCGTCCATGCCGACGGCACCGGTACGGCACTCCTGTCGATGGACCGGGACGACATCCTGCGCGTCTCCGTCAACGTGCCGCAGAACGTCTCCGGCGGGGTCAAGCCCGGTGTCGACGCGGCGATCAAGGTGCCGCAGATGGCCGACCGGGTCTTCTCGGGCAAGGTCGAGCGCAGTTCGGTCGCCTTGCTCACGTCCTCCCGCACCCTCACGACGCAGGTCGATGTGCCGAACACCGACGGCGCTCTGCGTGCCGGCCTCTACGTCTACGTGACCCTGAAGGTGCCGCGCACCGAGGCGAACGTGCTGGTGCCGGCCGAGAGCCTGGTCTTCAACCAGCGCGGCACCCAGGTGGCCGTCGCCCGCGACGACGGCACGGCCCAGTGGCGCAGCGTCAAGATCCGGCGCGATCTCGGGACGACGATCGAGCTTTCGCAAGGCGAGGCCGGACAGGGGCTGGAGGGCGGCGAGGAGATCGTGCTCAGCCCGCCCGCCGACCTGCGCGACGGCCAGGAGATCGAGCGACAGCCCCAGCCCGCCGACAACAAGCCGCTGAAGTCGGCGGCCCGCTGACGGTCACTTGCGGTTGCGCTGCGAGAGCGCGGCGTAGACAAGGCGGTCCCGGATTCGCCACGGCGAACCGCAACGGACCCCTTCATGCCGGCTCAAAGCCCCGTCGTGCCCGAGGACGGCGCACGCTTCGCCTCGATCGCCGCCGCCATCACCTGCGTCGCCGTGGTCGGCATCGGCCTCAGCCTGACGATCCCGCTGCTCTCCATCGAGATGGAGCGCATGGGTGCGTCGAGCACGCTGGTGGGCATCAACACCGCCGTCGCGGGGCTCGCGGCGATCTTCACGGTGCCGTTCGTGCCGCGCCTCGCCGCGCGGCTCGGGGTGGTGCGTCTGCTCGTGCTGGCCATCGTGCTGGGTGCCGCCTGCCTCGTCGCGTTCAAGCTCCTGCCGGGCATCGCCTGGTGGTTCGTCCTGCGCTTCGTCTTCTCCATGAGTCTCGGCGCGCTGTTCGTGCTCTCGGAGTTCTGGATCAACGAGGCGGCACCGCCCACGCGGCGCGGGCTGGTGATGGGCATCTACGCCACGGTGCTGGCCCTCGGCTTCGCGGTCGGGCCGATCCTGCTCACGCTTCTGGGGACGCGGGGCTTCGCGCCTTACCTCGCCGGCGCCGGGCTGTTCCTCGTCGCCATGGTGCCCCTCGTCCTGGCGCGTGGATTGTCACCGGTCATTCCGCAAGGCAGGGGGCGTCCCTTCGTCGCCTACCTGCGCCTCGCGCCGTCCGCCACCTTCGCGGCGCTGGTCTACGGCGCCGTCGAGACGGGGGGCTTCGCGATCCTGCCGCTCTATGGCTTGCGGCTCGGCTACGATGCCGAGACGGCGGCGGGCCTCGTCAGTGCCCTGGCGCTGGGCAACGTCATGTTCCAGATCCCGTTCGGCTGGCTCGCCGACCGGGTGGACCGTCGCCTCGTCCTGCTCATGGCGGCGCTCGGCGGCGCCCTCGGGTCGAGCCTGATTCCCCTCGCCTCGAGCTGGTTCCCGGCGCTCGTCGTGCTGCTATTTCTCTGGGGCGGCATCGCCGGCACGCTCTACACCGTGGGCCTCGCCCATCTCGGCGCCACGGTCCGGGGACCGGAGCTCGCGGGCGCCAACGCGGCCTTCGTCGTCCTCTACAATGTCGGCCTGATGTTCGGCCCCCCGGTCATCGGCGGCGGCATGGATCTCGTGCCCCCCCAGGGCTTCGCCTACAGCCTCTGCCTCTTGTTCCTCGCCTACGCGGCCATCGTCGCCATGCGCCTTGTCCAACGTCCCGGAGCCTGAGGCGCCTTGACGAATCCCGGCGATTGAGGCAATCACCCGCCGGTATTCAGCCGGCCACCGCCGGCCCTTTTGCGTTTCGCTGATGCGGAATGCCGCGATCACAGGAGCGCCGCGTCCATGGCCAAGGCCGTCACCGTTAAAGTCAAGCTGATCTCGACCGCCGATACGGGCTACTTCTACGTCACCAAGAAGAACTCCCGGACGCAGACCGAAAAGCTGTCCATGAAGAAGTACGACCCGGTCGTGCGCAAGCATGTCGACTTCAAGGAAACCAAGATCAAGTAAGCCCGACGGCACGGCCCCGCGCCGTACCGACCCCAGGCCGCTTCACCGAAAGGGGAGGCGGCTTTTTTGTTGATCGCCACTCCCTGGGCGATCCGCCGCTTGCGCGTAGGATGTTGCAGTCCCCCGCGCCGGATGATGCAGTCCCCGGCGTCGGATGATGCAGGCTTTCGTCACGACGATCACCCTCAGGATATCATCATGGCCGACGACCCGACCCAGACCTTCGACGTCGACCTGTTCGTCATCGGCGGCGGTTCCGGCGGCGTACGCGCGGCCCGCATCGCGGCCGGTCATGGCGCCCGGGTGCAGCTCGCCGAGGAATACCGGGTCGGCGGCACCTGCGTGATCCGGGGCTGCGTCCCCAAGAAGCTGATGGTCTATGCCGGGCGCTTCGCCGACGAATTCGCGGATGCCGCCGGCTTCGGCTGGAGCGTACCCGCGCCACGCTTCGACTGGAGCGTCCTGAAGGCCCGTCGCGACGCCGAGGTGGCCCGGCTCGAGACGATCTACGACACCAATCTCGCCAAGGCCGGCGTGACGGTCGTCCCCGAGCGCGCGGTGATCGAAGACGCGCATACCGTTCGGCTCGTGCGCTCCGGCAAGCGCGTCACCGCCCGAATCATCCTCGTGGCGGTGGGCGCCCATCCCGTCCGGGAGCCACTGATCCCCGGCGCCGAACTCGCCATCACCTCGAACGAAGTGTTTGATCTCACGACGCTTCCGGGACGGATCCTGGTCGTCGGCGGCGGCTACATCGCGGTGGAATTCGCGGGCGTCTTCGCCCATCTCGGCGCGCGCACCACCCTGCTGCACCGGGGCGAAAAGCTCCTGCGCGGCTTCGACGACGAGATTCGCGACGCCCTCGATGCCGCCTATGCCGAGCGTATGGACCTGCGCCTCGGCCGGATGGTGGAGCGCCTCGACCGCACGGACACCGGCATCCTGGCAACCCTCGACGACGGCTCGACCCTGGAGGTGGATCAGGTTCTGACCGCCACGGGCCGGCGCCCGAACATCGCGGGGCTCGGCCTAGAGACGGTCGGCATCGAGCCGGATGCGCGCGGCGCGATCCCCGTCGATGCCTTCTCGCAGACGAAGGTGCCCTCGATCTACGCGGTGGGCGACGTCACCGATCGCGCGGCGCTCACCCCCATCGCGATCCGCGAGGGCCACGCCTTCGCCGACACGGTGTTCGGCCACACGCCGTGGTGCGTCGATCACGGGCTGATCCCCACCGCCGTGTTCTCGACGCCCGAAATCGGTGTCGTCGGGCACAACGAGGACGTCGCGCGTGGGCTCTACGGCGCCATCGACGTCTATCGATCGAGCTTTCGCCCCATGAAGGCGACGCTCTCAGGCCGCGACGAGCGCGTCCTGATGAAGGTGGTGGTCGATTGCGCGAGCGACCGCGTCGTGGGTGTCCACGTGCTCGGACACGATGCCGGCGAGATCATTCAGGCGGTCGGCATCGCCGTCACCATGGGCGCGACCAAGGCGGACTTCGATCGCACCATCGCGGTCCATCCGACCGCCGGCGAGGAACTCGTGACCATGCGAAGCCCTGCGGTGACGAAGCACCCCGTCGGCGTCGGGTAGCGCTCTCAGCCGGGCGGCCACTTGAAGTCGTCGGCGCGCCCGGGCAGGGGCATCGGCGCCGCTCCGCGCACCAGGGCACGCTCGACGGTGCCCGTTGGATCGGCATCACGGGGGCGCCCGCTGATCAGCGCACCGCCCGGCGTGACCTCCGCGCGCCCGAGGGGCACCACGGGACCCGCCAGCGGCTTGACCGGAAGCGTCGGAATTCCCGGCGGCTCAGGGAGGCTCGGCAGCATCGCGGTGATCTGCCGGTCGATGGTCGCCGCGTCGTCCAGCTTCGGTGCCTCGCCCTGCAGGGTCGGCTGCGGCGTGGTGGCGACCGGAGCGACAGCGGGCGCCGCCTCTGTTCCCGTGCCCATCATCCGCTTCAATTCGACGTCGGCGAAATGCGCCATCTTGCGCGCGCCGGCTTTCGTGAAATGCACTCCGTCGGCCGTGCGCAGCTTCGCCTCCTGGCCTTCGAGGTCAGGGCCCGTCGCGGTGTAACGGTTGCGGTCGTCGACGAAGCCCGGCCAGATATCCACGTAGGTCTGCCCGGCCTTGGCAACGCGTTCGCGATAGATCTCGTTGATCGCGGCGATGTCCTTGGACAGAGCCTCGCTGCGCATCGGCGGCGCGCCGACCCAGATCAGCGGCACCTTGCCGTCGGTGAAGACCTTGATCAGGGCATCGACCCGCTCAGCATAGAGAACGCGCCAGCGGTCGCTCAGCGGTTCCAGGTTCTGGTCGTTCTCGCGGATCGGCTGACGATCGTTCGCCCCGACCATCACGAGGGCATAGCTCGTCTTGGGGTTCGCCTTCAGGAATTCCTCGGCCGCCTTCGGCCAATCCACCACGTCCTTGCGGACAAGGCCGCTATCGGCCTTCGAGCGATCCGCCACACCGACTTCGGTGTTGTCCTCGAAGACGTTGGCGAGCCCGGTTCCGAGATGACCCGCGAGCGTGTCGCCGAAGACCGCGATACGCGTCGTCGGCTCGATCTTCGGGATCGTGGGCTTCGGCTGCGCGATGACGGGAGCCGGGCGGGGACGCATCCGGGGCGGACGCGCCTGATCGCGGGGCGCGCGTGGGTCGTCCGCGTAGGAACGGTTACGGGGCGGCAGCGGGCGGGCGCTCGGCACAGGCGCCGGCTGGGCCTGCTGGGGCCGATCCTCCCAGGGCCAGTAGAATTGCCTCGGTGCTTCCTGGGGCGGCGCATAGCGTCGGACCGCTTGGCGCGAGCCGTAGCCGCCGTCATCCCGATAGGATTCGCGTGGTCGACGACCCGGGGATTCGTAGTCTCGACCGCGCGGCGCGTCGTAGGAATCGCCCCACTGCGCCCATGCGGGAGCGTCTCCGGCGAAGAGCAGTATCATCCCGGCGACTGTGCACCAGGCCGCGCGCGATGCCGGCAAGGTCATGGAATGCCCCACGTTTCGGACCGGCGTGCCGATCGATTGCCGATACCTTAGAGGAGGATGCCGCCGAGGTCTAAGCGTGCTTCCCGCGACACCCGGCGCATCTTCAGCTCCCCATCGAGCGAGGCAGCCCAGCGAGCGCCTGACGGAGTGCGCTAAGGGCTGCTCTTGAGACGCTGCAGCAATGCCGGCGTGGCGTAGCCGTCGGCCGGGATGCCTTGCGCGATCTGGTAGCTCCGGACCGCCTCGCGCAGTTTCGGGCCGGCACGGCCGTCGGCCTCACCGGCATAAAGACCGCGCACGGAGAGGCCGGCCTGCAGTGCCTGAACCCCGGCCTTGTCGAGACGGGCAGCCTGCGTCGGCCAGGGTGCCGCGAGGGCCGGCGCTCCGGCCAGCCGGTCTGCGAGATGACCGACCGCCAAGGCGTAGGAATCGGACGTGTTGTAGGCGCGGATCACATCGAAGTTGTCGGTGATGAGGAAGACCGGTCCGCCGCTCCCGCCCGGTAGGAACAGGCTTGCGGTTCCAGCGTCCGGCAACGCCTTGCCATCGCTGCGGCGCACGCCGCGTTCGGCGAATTCCGGGAGCTCTCCACGATAGCGCGCGAGATCGAAGCCGGCGGGTAAGATGACTTCGTAGCCCCAGGGAAGAGCCGGGTTCCAGCCGAGGTTCCTGAGGTAGGCGGCGATGGATGCAAGCGCATCCGCGTTCGAACCCCAGATGTCGCGGTGCCCATCACCGTCGAAATCGACCGCATGCGCGAGGAAGCTCGAGGGCAGGAACTGCACCTGCCCCATGGCACCGGCCCAAGAGCCCTTCATGCGCTCCGGCGTGATGTCGCCGCGCTCAAGGATCGTCAATGCCGCCAGGAGTTCGTCGCGAAACAGGGTGCCGCGAAAGCGCGCTTCCGCCAGGGTCGCCAGTGCGCGAATAGTCGGCACGCTCCCGCCACTCGCACCGAAATCGGACTCGACGCCCCAGAACGCCAACACGATCCAGCGCGGAACGCCGTAGCGCGCCTCGATCGACGAGAGCGTCGCCGAGAGCCGCGCGGCCTGCGCCTGCCCGCGCGCGATGCGCCCCGCCGAGACGGCGCCGACCAGGTAGTCCCAGACCGGGCGCCCGAATTCACCCTGCTTGCGGGTTCGCCCCAGAATATCGGAGTCGGGGCCTGAAATTCCCGCGAAAGCGGCGGCAAAGGTGTGTCCGGAGACCCCCCGTGCCTCGGCGTCGGGCCGGAGGGCCTCGATGAAGGCCGCAAAGCTGGCCTTCGCCTCAGGCGATGCGGCGTTCGCGTCTCGCCCAGGCGATCCGGCAGCCGCGGTGGATGCCGCGAGCGCGATCGATCCGGCAACGAGTAGTCCCGACAGCGCTCTCACGTCAGGGCCTCACGTGCGATTGCGTCGGGTCAGAGCCTCTTCCCAGGCGAAAGCCTGGGCGACGATGGCGTCGAGATCGTCGTTCTTCGGCGACCAGCCGAGATCGCGGATGCGCTGGGCCTGCGCGACGATCTGAGCGGGATCTCCGGGGCGGCGCGGCGACATCCGGACCTCGAAGTCACGTCCCGAGACCCGCTTGACCACCTCGATGACTTCGAGGACCGAATAGCCTCGGCCGTAGCCGCAGTTCAGGGTCAGGCTCTCGCCGCCGGACCGCAGGTGGTTCAGGGCGACGCGATGGGCTTCCGCCAGATCCGAGACCTGGATGTAGTCGCGCAGGCACGATCCGTCGCGGGTCGGATAGTCGGTGCCGAACACCTCCAGATGCGTCCGCTGGCCCAGCGCCGCCTGCGTCGCCACCTTGATCAGGTGGGTCGCGTTCGGGGTCGATTGACCAGTGCGGCCGCGCGGATCGGCGCCCGCGACGTTGAAGTAGCGAAGGATAACGTAGGAGAAACCGTGCGCCTTGGCGGCGTCGGCGATCATCCACTCGCTCATCAGCTTGGAGCGGCCATAGGGGTTGATCGGAGCCGGCAGCAGGTTCTCGGGCACCGGCACGGTTTCCGGCTCGCCGTAGACGGCTGCCGTCGAGGAAAAGATTACGTGCTTGACCCCGCAGCGGACCGCCGTCTCGATGAGTGCCCGGGTCTTCACGGTGTTGGCCAAGTAATAGTGAAGCGGATCGGCGACGGAATCCGGCACCACGATGCGGGCGGCGAAATGCGCGACGGCATCGATGCGGTGCTGGAGGATGACTTCCGTCACCAGGGCCTGATCGGCGATATCGCCGATGACCAGCTTCACCTCCGGCGGCAGGGCCCAGTCGAAACCGGTGGAAAGATCATCCAGGACTACGACCTCGTCGTGCCCGGCATCGAGAAGCGCCAGGACCATGTGGCTGCCGATGTACCCGGCACCGCCCGTTACCAGAACTGCCATCAGACCCTCTCCCCGCACGCGTCATGCCCGCTGCATCGCCCGACGTATCGGAAAACCGGCATCTCGGTTATGTCCATCACATCGCTTGCTGCCGTCCACCCTTTACGGAGGTGGCCTTGAGGTCTCGTCAATCCATTTCGGATTCCCATCACCTTTCCTCGTTACCGGGTCTCGTTCGATGAAACCGATTCGCAAGGCCGTCCTGCCCGTCGCCGGCTTGGGCACCCGCTTCCTCCCAGCCACCAAGGCGGTGCCGAAGGAAATGCTCACCGTCGTCGACCGGCCGGTGGTTCAGCACGTGGTCGATGAAGCCCGCGAGGCGGGCATCGAGCACTTCATCTTCGTGACGGGGCGCGGCAAGGCGGTCATCGAAGACCATTTCGACGTGGCGTTCGAGCTCGATCGGATGCTGCAGGAGCGCGGCAAGACTGCGGCCTACGAGGAACTGAAGCGCGATTTGCCGGCAGCCGGCCAGACCAGCTTCACCCGCCAGCAGGCGCCCCTCGGTCTCGGCCACGCGGTCTGGTGCGCCCGCGAGATCGTCGGTGACGAGCCTTTCGCGGTGCTGCTGCCCGACATGCTGAGCCGGGGCTGCATGGGCCAGATGCTGTCGGCCTACGAGCGCCATGGCGGCAACGTCATCGCCGTCGAAGAGGTGAAGCCCGAGGAGACGCACCAGTACGGGATCGTCGGTGTCGGGCAGACTTTCGGCCAGACCTTCGAGATCAACGGCATGGTCGAGAAGCCGAAGGCCGGCACCGCGCCGTCGAACTTCATCATCTCCGGTCGCTACATCCTGCAGCCCGAGATCTTCGACATCCTGTCGGCGGGCGAGACCGGGGCGGGCGGCGAGATTCAGCTCACCGATGCGATGATCAAGCTTGCCAAGGACCAGAGCTTCTACGGGATGCACTATCAGGGGCGGACCTACGACACGGGGTCGAAGCTCGGCTTCCTTACCGCCAACATCGCCTACGCGCTGGAGCGCAAGGACCTCGCCGAGGCGCTGAAGGCCGAGATCGCGCAGCTGCTCAGCGAGCATTGAGGCGCCTGCGTCCGGCGCCGAGGAGGCATGCCCGAATCGACGGAGAAGGCTGCCCGAACGCCCTTGTATTTTGTGCAATGCACTTTAGATTGTGCATTGCGGGACCGCGATGGCGTCGCGGTTCAGCAGCCCTTCTTGGGCGTTTCCTCCCTAGACTTCGGGCCGCTCCCTCACCGGAGCGGCCATTTTTTCGTGCTGCATCATGCGGCGCGGATCGCCTCGGTGGGCCTGCAACATGCGGCGCGATCCCAGCGACATCTTCGATCAAAGTGCGTCGAACCGGCGCGCGCGTTGGGACAGTGGATCAGTCCGCAACACAATCCATGGCTCGACCCGAGCGCGGCTCGGGGAGCGTCGGACAGCGGCAGGGGACACGCGTGAGCCGGCCGCGCGGTCTGCGACGGTCGGCTCGCGGGTCGGGCGGCGCGGCGGAGCGCGCCGTCGGGTCGGCTCAGTTCAGGTAGGTGCGGATCCAGTTCGGCGAGAGCACCTCACCGTCCTCGGTGATGATCCAGGGCTGCTTGGCCGGGTCGGAGAGGGCGCCGGCGGCCGCCTCGATGGCTTCGCGCAGGGTGCGGTAGCGGGCGGGCTGGGCGAGGGGGGCGGGGACCGGAGCGGTACGCCAGATCGTCAGATCGGCGGGGCGTTCCAGGGCTTGGGTTTCCATCGGTCTCATTCCTTCAATCGTGAGGGTCGTTCCCCGCGATACCGGAGGTCCGGCGACAGGGGCTTACGCCCCCGAACCTGAACGTCGGCTGCTGGGTGACTGTTTGGGGTGAATGGAAGCATCTCCACGGCAACTTTGCGGTCGTTTCAAGAGCACAGCAAATGCTAGCCTGCACCTGAGCCGTCGCCCCCTCATACAAAGCGCACCAACACGGATAAGCGCGCGGAATATGGCTGCTTTTGGACGCTATCTCGTTCGGATTTATCGTAAGACATACAGTGTCGGCGTGTCTTTTATCTTTCGGCGATGCAGAACTCGGTGTGCTGTCGCACCCGCGTCCGCAACGCCACCGGCCCAGTTGAAGGGCATTGCGTCACCGACCAGTTAACGGGACTGCACGGCGATACGGTTTTCGCAGCATGGTGAAGGGGATGCCACATGTCCGATCGGTTCGGCCCAGCCCCTCCGGCGGATCGCTTCCTAAGATGGGCGGCCGGCTTGGCCCTCGTTCTTCTCGCGCTCTACGTGGCGCAGCCTTACGTCAACGGCGCCCTCAACGCCGCGCGGACGCCGCGTGCCGTGACGGCGCGCGGCGAGCTGGCACCCGCCGAGACCGCGACGGTGGAGCTGTTCGCCCGGGCCAGTCCCTCGGTGGTGCACGTCTTCGCCCAGGCGGCCGCGCAGGGTCGCGCGCTGATGGGTGTCGAGGGCGAGGGCGACGAGCAGGGCAGCGGTGCGCAGACCGGCACCGGCTTCGTCTGGGATGCGGCCGGCCATGTCGTGACCAACAATCACGTGGTTGCGGCGGCCACCCAGAAGGGTGGTTCCATCGCGGTGCGACTGTCCTCGGGCGAGGTCGTCGCGGCCAGCCTCGTCGGCGCGGCGCCGAACTACGATCTCGCGGTCATCCGCCTCGGGCGCACCACCGCCGCGCCACCGCCGCTGGCCATCGGGACCTCGGCCGATCTGAAGGTCGGGCAATCGACCTTCGCCATCGGCAATCCCTTCGGGCTCGATCATACCCTGACCACAGGCGTGATCAGCGCCCTGCAGCGCCGCCTTCCGACCGGCGAGGGACGCGAACTCTCGGGCGTGATCCAGACCGACGCGGCGATCAACCCGGGCAATTCCGGCGGTCCGCTCCTCGATTCCGCCGGGCGCCTGATCGGAGTGAACACCGCGATCTATTCGCCCTCCGGCACCAGCGCGGGCATCGGGTTCGCGATTCCGGTGGATGTCGTGAACCGCGTCGTGCCCGAACTGATCCGCAACGGCCGCACCCGCAATCCGGGAATCGGCATCATCGCGGGCCAGGAGGCCACCGCGGCGCGGCTCGGCATCGACGGGGTGGTGATCCTGCGCGTGCTGCGCGGTTCGCCGGCCGCCGGCGCCGGGCTGCGCGGCGTCGATCCCCAGTCCGGCGAGATCGGCGACGTCATCGTCGGGGCCGGGGACAGGCCGGTGCACCGGCTCGCCGACCTCACGGCCGCGATGGCGGCAGCCGGCCTGGGCGCCGCCATCGACCTCACGGTGGAGCGCGATGGCCGGACGCGGCGGGTCCGGGTCACCACCACGGACGTCGCCGAGACGCGCCTCTGAGGCGGGCGCCCTCGCCAGGCGGGGTGCGGCTGGCTAAAGCTCCGGATCGATCAGCAAAGGCGACCCATGGTCCTGCATTCCCACGCCCTGGCCGCGCTCCTCTGGATCGGCGGCGCCCTCGCCGTCGCGGCGGCCGAGCGGCCGGCTCCGTCTCGGCTCTGCCCGGAGGATGCGCCCGAAGGCGTTCGGCTGCCAAACCGGGCGGGATGCGGCGGGACCGGTCCCGAAAAGTCCGTCGAGGACGCGCGGGGTTTCAGGGACATGGGCGGCGTGAAGCTGCGCGTCGGTGGACGGGTCGGCGCCGAGTTCGGCGCCGGTCGATGACGCTTCTCGCCGCCGCGCTGGCGCTTCTCCTGCTGTGGTGGTTCGGCCGAAACGCCCTGCGCCGCTATCCGAGGTTCTCCGCGCGGCTGCTTCGCCAGGTCGGCGGTTACGCGGCCCTGGGCATCGCGGGGCTCTTCCTGGTGCGCGGCCGGATCGAGTTCGCGGTCCTTCTCGGCGCCGGTGCGATCTGGCTGCTGGAGGGGACCACCGGCCTGAAGCGGCGCGTGGCCGAGACGATCGCCCGCTACGACCCGCGCCGGCTCGGCGGCGCACCAATCCGCTTCGATGCGGCCGGGGACGGGGTCGCCCGCATCGGACCCCATGCGGGCCAGCCCCTCCGGGCGATCCCGCTTCCGGGCCTGCTTGCCCTGTTCGGCCGGGACGCCGGCACGAACCGGCGCCTAGAGGCGTATCTGGACCGCCGGCACCCCGGCTGGCGTGTAGACGCTGAGACTGATCCCGACGCGCGGGCGCGCCGAGCGCCGGACCCAGGGGCGATGACGCAGGAGCAGGCCTATCAGATCCTGGGGCTTGAGCGCGGGGCGTCCCTGGATCAGGTCCGCGCGGCTCACCGGACGTTGATGAAGCGTTTCCATCCCGACCAGGGTGGTACGGTCGAGCAGGCGGCCCGCGTCAACGCGGCCCGCGACAGGCTTGAGAACCGACATCGCTGATACTCCACGCGCGTTGCCAGACAGGAATCGGAGGGTCGTCGCTTGTCCGGTCGAACGCACCGGGCAGACGTGGTCCGTGAGGGGTGCCGCGCGGCGGCACCTGTCTCGACGCGCGGGTCGAGAACGATCAGCTACGGGTGGCGAAGCAGCTGAAGCCGCTGCGTTTCAGGGTGTTGCAGGCGTCCTGCGCGGTGTCCTGCTCGGCAAAGCCGGAGAACCGGGCGCGGAACAGGGTCGCTCCACCATGCTCCACCTTCACCGTGTAGGGCGAAGCCTTGGAGAGGGCGCCGCCGGCACGGCTGCGCGCGTCGGCGAGCATGGATTTCGCCTTGTCCTCGTCGTCCATGGCACCGAGCTGGATCACCCAGGCCGTCGGGGTGATGCGGGCGCCGGCCACCGGCTTCGGGGCCTCGGTGCGGGGGCCATCGACGGAGGCGAGGCGCGCGTCGCTCTTGCCGCCGGCCGGGAAGCTCGCCTGACCACCCGAGGGGGCGTAGGCCTGCGCGGAGGCGGGAAGCGCGCCGGAGCGCCACTTCATGCCGGCGCTGCCGGGGGTCGTGGTGGCCGACCGGTTGGGGCTGATGTCGAGGGGCTGGCCGGCGCGGACGGTGGACGCCGTGGTCTCGATGTCCTCGTCGTCGTCGGCGGACGCGACCTGTGTGCGGGTCCGGGAGGCGCCATCGGCCACCACGGCCGGGCGGGCGCGCTCGGCGACCTCGGTCGTCGCGGGCGTCTGGCGCGAACCCGCATAGGCGCGCGGCAGGGATTGGCGCACGAGGTCGGCCATGATCCGGTCTCGGCTGGCGCCCGACTTGCCGCCGAGCACGATGGCGACGATCTGCCGGTCGTCGAGCTTGGCGGCCGTCATCAGGTTGAAGCCGGAATCGCGGGTGTAGCCCGTCTTGATGCCGTCGACGCCCTGGACGTTGCCGAGGAGGTGATTGTGGTTGCCGATGACCCGGCCCCGGAACGCGAAGGAGCGGGTCTGGAAATACTTGTAGTAGCGCGGGAAGCGGTCCTGGATCGCGCGGGCGAGCACGGTGAGGTCGCGCGCCGTGGTGATCTGATCGGCATCCGGCAGGCCGGAGGCGTTCGCGTAGTGGGTCCGCGACATGCCCAGCGCCTTGGCCTTCTGGGTCATCATCTCGGCGAAGCGTGATTCCGAACCCGCGATGTTCTCGCCGATCGCGCAGGCGACGTCGTTGGCCGACTTCGTCACGATCGCCTTGATCGCATCCTCGACCTCGATGGTCGAACCCGGACGCAGGCCGAGCTTCGAGGGGGCCTGGGCGGCGGCGTAGGACGAGATCGTAAGGGGGGATTCGAGGGTGTAGCGGCCACGCTCCAGCTGCTCGAACAGCATGTAGAGGGTCATCACCTTGGTGATCGAGGCGGGGTGCCGCAGCGAATCCTCGTTGATCGCGTGCAGCGTCTTGCCCGTCTTCACGTCCACCACCATGGCCGCGTAGGGAGGGTTGTAACCGCCGCCGCCACCGCCGCGATGGTGGTGGCCGCGGCGCGCCTCCGCCGGTGAGGCCAGGGCTGCGAGGATGGCCGCCG
Source organism: Methylobacterium sp. (assembly GCF_028290105.1). GTDB lineage: Bacteria > Pseudomonadota > Alphaproteobacteria > Rhizobiales > Beijerinckiaceae > Methylobacterium. Next base: position 13,348 of record NZ_JAQGKL010000079.1, on the reverse strand, counting down.
CCGCGATCGCGGCCGACAAGGCAGGCACCCGGCCGACGCCGGGAGTATGGCTACGCATCACGACTCACTGCCTCGACATGCTCGGCCCCGTGGAGCCGGCTTGCACCGCAACATTTCGGCGAGGGGGCGGCCCGCCGCCGTGACCCCGCAACATCTGTCAATCAGGCTAGGTCGACGCAGTTACGGGCCGGTTAATGGCATGCCACGAATTTTCGAGCGCGCCCCGGATCATATTGCGATGCAACATATCTCTTGACCTTTTATGCTGCATCGCACATAAAAGTGGCACGGGCCATGCGTGGCCCCGCGGGCATCCGCCCGACACTCAGGGATAGGCCCGCGCGGGCTGAAAGGAACGCCAGATGAGCCAGATGTTCGAGAAGACCGCCGAGATCAACAACACCGGCATGGCGCAGATGATGAAGGGCGTGTCCGCCCTCTCGAAGACCAACCAGACCGCCGGCATCGAGATGGCGGATTTCGCCAAGGAATCCCTCGCCGCCGGCGCCGAGACGATGAAGAAGCTCGCCGCCGCGCGCACGCCGCAGGCCGCGATGGAGATCCAGGGCGCCTACCTGAAGGCCTCCTTCGAACGCCTCCAGGCGCAGGCTAAGGTGATGAGCGACCTGTACAAGGGCCTCGCCGAGGACATCGGCGTCCCGCTGCAGGGCGCGTCGTTCGACCCCAAGAGCCTGTTCGATGCCAAAAGCCTGTTCGACGTGAAGGCTTTCTTCGATCCCAAGAATCTCTTCGATCCGAAGAATCTTTTCGATCCCAAGAATTTCCCGAAGCTGCCCGGCTTGCCGGCGATGACGGCGCCGAAGCTGGCTGCCTGAACTTCTTTGGTGGGGTGAGGGGACGCGCCCCTCCTCGCACCGATTGCCCCAATTCCGATCCGGCCCCGTGCGAGACATCGCGCGGGGCCTTCGTCGTTGAGGCGACGGGCGAGGCGCCAGTCCGGCCCGAGTCGACACGACCCCACCGAAGCAGGATCGGACAAGTGCGCGCAGCCGACTGGCGAACCGACCGATCGCCCTATAGATTGTGATCGAAGCGAGCGCGCCTCGCCGGCGCGACCCGCGGACCCGCAGCTTCACGAGCAGCATGCCGCACCAAGGGGTCGATGCGATTCAGATGACCGATGTCCTGCCACGGGGCAGCGAATCGCCGCGCGCGAACGGCTCCGAGACGATCCCCAACCACGCCGGCGCGAGTCCAACCCGCGCGGCCGACGATCCCCGCGAGCCCGGGGGCAATGATGACGGCCGTTCCGGCACGGCTATCATTACCCGGACCAAGCCGAAGACGAAGCGACCGAGCCTCTATCGGGTTCTCTTGCTGAACGACGACTACACGCCGATGGAATTCGTCGTGCACGTCGTCGAGAAATTCTTCAACAAGTCCCAGGAAGACGCCTACCAAATCATGATGCACGTACACCAGAACGGTGTCGGCGAATGCGGGGTGTTCACCTACGAGGTCGCGGAGACCAAGGTGACGCAGGTCATGGACTTCGCCCGCAAACATCAACATCCTCTGCAGTGCGTTATGGAAAAGAAATAGGCATCCCACACAGAGGCCACGCTTTGCCCAGCTTCTCTCGCAGCCTAGAACAAGCTCTCCACCGCGCCCTGGCGCTCGCCGGCGAGCGCCGGCACGAATATGCGACGCTGGAGCACCTCCTGCTCGCCCTCGTCGACGATCAGGACGCGGCCGCGGTGATGCGGGCCTGTAACGTCGAGGTGGACACGCTCAAGCGCAGCCTCGTGGAATACGTCGACACCGAATTGTCGAACCTGATCGGGGATGGCCGCCAGGACGCCAAGCCCACGGCGGGCTTCCAGCGCGTGATCCAGCGCGCGGTCATCCACGTGCAATCGTCGGGTCGCGAGGAAGTGACCGGCGCCAACGTGCTGGTTGCGATCTTCGCCGAGCGCGAGAGCCATGCCGCCTACTTCCTGCAGGAGCAGGACATGACCCGCTACGACGCGGTCAACTACATCAGCCACGGCATCGCCAAGCGGCCCGGCACCTCCGACGCCAAGCCGGTGCGCGGGGCCGAGGACGAGTCCGCCGCCGAGCGCCCGAGCAGCGAGGACGGCGAGGGCCGCGCGAAGAAGAAGGGCGACGCCCTCGAGGCCTATTGCGTCAACCTGAACAAGAAAGCCCGCGATGGCCGGATCGACCCGCTGATCGGCCGCGAGAGCGAGGTCCAGCGCACCATCCAGATCCTCTGCCGCCGGCAGAAGAACAATCCGCTCCTCGTCGGTGAGCCCGGCGTCGGCAAAACCGCGATCGCGGAGGGGCTCGCCCGCAAGATCATCAACAAGGAGGTGCCGGAGGTCCTCCTCGAGGCGACCGTGTTCTCCCTCGACATGGGCACGCTGCTCGCCGGCACCCGCTATCGCGGCGACTTCGAGGAGCGCTTGAAGCAGGTGATGAAGGAGATCGAGGCGCATCCGAACGCGGTGCTCTTCATCGACGAGATCCATACGGTGATCGGCGCCGGCGCGACCTCGGGCGGGGCGATGGACGCCTCGAACCTGCTGAAGCCGGCCCTGGCCAACGGGTCGCTCCGCTGCATCGGCTCGACCACCTACAAGGAGTACCGCCAGTACTTCGAGAAGGACCGCGCCCTGGTGCGCCGCTTCCAGAAGATTGACGTCAACGAGCCGTCGATCCCGGATGCGATCGAGATCGTGAAGGGCCTGAAGCCGTATTTCGAGGAGTTCCACAAGCTGAAATACACCGCCGAGGCGGTGAAGGCGGCCGTCGAACTCTCCGCGCGCTACATCAACGACCGCAAGCTGCCCGACAAGGCGATCGACGTGATCGACGAGACGGGCGCTTCGCAGATGCTCGTGCCGGAGGCGCGCCGCAAGCGCACCATCGGCATCAAGGAAATCGAGGCGACCATCGCCACGATGGCCCGTATCCCCCCGAAGACCGTGTCGAAGGACGACGCGGTGGTGCTCAAGAACCTGACCGAGAACCTGAAGCGGGTCGTCTACGGCCAGCCGAACGCCATCGAGGCGTTGACCTCGGCGATCAAGCTGGCCCGCGCCGGCCTGCGCGATCCTGACAAGCCGATCGGCTCCTACCTGTTCGCGGGCCCCACCGGCGTCGGCAAGACCGAAGCCGCCAAGCAGCTCGCCGCCAGCCTCGGCGTCGAGGTGCTGCGCTTCGACATGTCGGAGTACATGGAGCGCCACACCGTGAGTCGCCTCATCGGCGCGCCGCCCGGCTATGTGGGCTTCGACCAGGGCGGCCTGCTCACCGACGGCATCGACCAGCGCCCGCATTGCGTGCTGCTGCTCGACGAGATCGAGAAGGCGCATCCCGACCTGTTCAACATCCTGTTGCAGGTCATGGACCACGGCAAGCTCACCGACCATAACGGCAAGCAGGTCGATTTCCGCAACGTGATCATCATCATGACCACAAATGCGGGCGCCTCCGATTTGGCGAAGTCGGCCTATGGCTTCACCCAGTCGAAACGCACGGGCGACGACGTCGAGGCGATCAACAAGCTGTTCGCGCCGGAATTCCGCAACCGGCTCGACGCGATCATCTCCTTCGGTCACCTGCCGAAGGACGTGGTGGCGAAGGTGGTGGACAAGTTCGTCCTCCAGCTCGAGGCGCAGCTCGCCGACCGCAACGTGACCATCGAGCTCTCCGACGAGGCGCGCGAGTGGCTCACCGAGAACGGCTACGACGACGCCATGGGTGCCCGCCCGATGGCCCGCCTGATCCAGTCGACGATCAAGACGCCGCTCGCCGACGAGGTCCTGTTCGGCAAGCTGAAGGACGGCGGGGCCGTGCGGGTGGTGGTGCGGAAAGCCGATCCGGACGCCAGGGACGGCGGCAAGGAAGGTCTCGCCTTCGAGTTCCCGGCCGGCCCCGTCACGCCGAAGCCCGAGAAGGACGTGACCAACGCGGCCAAGAAGCACAAGCGCACGAAGGCCAAGGTCTCCACGCGCAAGCCGAGCGACAAGCGCGACGACAAGGGCGGCCCGAGTGGTGGGGGCGGTGTCCGCACCGTGCCGAAGGTGCCGCTGGTCAAGGCCTGATCCGAACGACGAAGCCGGCCTCCCCGGGACATCCGGGGCGGCCGGCTTCGCCTTGTCAGGGTTCGGAAAACCCGTGTCCGCCGGTCGACATGGGATCGCCGGATGTTTAGCAAGCGCGGGAACGGAGGGCGGGCACCGCAACGGACCAGCCGGAAACGCCTCTCTGGGCTCAAAATAATCGAGGAGGGGCATCCCGATGAACGACCTGCATGAGGGCCCCCTCACGCCCGTCTCGACCGTCCAATCCGCCCCAGTGACGCTGACCCGCCGCGAGGAGCGCCGCCTGCGTCGCAAGCGTCGGCGCCGGGGCGAGGAGATCCTGGGCTGGATCCTCGTCCCGGTGATCGTCTTCGGCATCTATTGGGGCGTCAGTGCGGGCTTCGAGTTCCTCGGCACCTCGCCCGGCCAGGTCTGGGACCAGCTGATGCAGGTCAAAGCCATGATGGAGAAGCGCAGCTGAAAGCGGCGCCCCGGGGTCAGGCCCGCGTGAGGGCGTGGATCGAGAACAGCCGATTAGGATCGGTCCAGACCGCGCCAGCCTTCCAGCCGGCCTCGTGCGCGAGCCGGCGGAAGCCCTCGACGGTGTACTTGTAGCTGTTCTCGGTGTGGATCGTTTCGCCCTCCGCAAAATCGATCCGGCGGTTGGCAAGCCGGATCGTCTGTGCCTTGAGGCTGACGAGATGCATCTCGATGCGCGAAGCCGCGGGGTTGAAGAAAGCCCGGTGCGCGAAGGCTTCGAGGTCGAGGTCCGCGCCGAGTTCGCGCCGGATTCGCACCAGCAGGTTGCGGTTGAAGGCCGCCGTCACGCCGGCCGCGTCGTCGTAGGCAGCATCGAGCACCGCCTTGTCCTTCACGAGGTCGACACCGATGATCAGGGTCGCGCCGGAGCCGAGCACCCGTCCGAAATGGGCGAGGAGGTCGGTCGCCTGCGGCGGCTCGAAATTGCCGATGGTCGAGCCCGGGAAGAAGCCCGCCACCGGCCCGTCCGAAAGCCCCTCGGGCAGCGTGAAGGCACGGGTGAAGTCGGCCGCCACCGGCAGGATGGCGAGGTTCGGGAAATCCCGCGCCAGAGCGTCGGCCTCGCTGCGCAGGAAGCTCTCGGAGACGTCCACCGGGACGTAGGCCGCGAGGTCCGGCCGGTGGACCATCAGGCGCCGGACCTTGGCGGTCGAGCCGCTGCCGAGTTCGACGAGGTTGGCCCTCGCCGGCAGGGCTGCCGCGATGGCCGCGCCCTGGCTGTCGAGGATGCCGAGTTCGGTCCGGGTCGGGTAGTATTCCGGCTGGCGGGTGATCGCCTCAAACAGGTCCGATCCGGCCGCGTCGTAGAAGTACTTCGCGGACAGGAATTTCTGAGGCGCCGTCAGCCCGGCGAGGACATCGTCGAGGAACTGGCGCTCGGCGTCGATGGCGGCGATCGGCGTCGCATCCGTAAAGACGGGGTTGATGGTCAAGGGACGTCTCCGGATACGCGACAGGACGAAATTCAGCGGCGGGCGTCGGACAGGCGCAGGCCCGTGAACTGCCAACGCTGGTGCGGGTAGAAGAAGTTGCGGTAGCCAACGCGCGCATGACCCTGCGGCGTCGCCACCGAGGAGCCGCGCAGCACGAACTGGTTCGACATGAACTTGCCGTTGTACTCGCCGAGCGCCCCGTCCACCGGGCGGTAGCCGGGATAGGCGGTGTAGGCGCTGCGGGTCCATTGCCAGACGAGCCCGAAGGCATCGGCGAGCGTCTCCTCGCGGGCGGCCACTTCCCACTCGAACTCCGTCGGCAGGTCACGCCCGGCCCAGCGGGCATAGGCGTCGGCCTCGTAGTAGCTGATATGCGTGACGGGCAGCGCCGGGTCGACGGCACGGACGCCCGCGAGGGTCATGGTCGCCCATTCCGCCTCCGCCGGGCGCCAGTAGCCCGGGGCCTCCCAGCCCTCGGCCTGGGCCGCGATCCAGCCATCCGAGAGCCAGAGTTCGGGACGGGCGTAGCCGCCATCGGCCATGAATGCGAGCCATTGCGCGTTCGTCACCAGCGACCGGTCGATACGTCCGCCCTGGATCAGCACATCGTGGCAGGGCGATTCGTTGTCGAACGAGAAGCCCTCGCCCTCATGCCCGACCCGGGTGATGCCCCGGGCGAGGTCCGCGTGTCCCGTCGCCCCCGCGGGTGCGGGAAAGCGCCAGGCCGCATCATAGGCCGGGCCGAGCGGGTTCTGCGCGAAGGCGTGCAGGATGTCGGTGATCAGCAATTCCTGGTGCTGCTGCTCGTGATAGAGCCCGATCTCGAGCACGGGCAGGATCGCCTCGAGGGCACCGGCCGACGCCTGGCTCAGCAGCGCATCGACGGCGCGGTCCACATGCGCGCGATAGGCCGCGACCTCGTCGGCGGTCGGGCGGGTGATCAGCCCGCGCAGGATGCGCGGCTGACGCGGGCCGGCGGCGACGTAGTACGAGTTGAACAGGTAGTGCAGCCGCTCGTCGTAGATGGCGTAGCCGGGCAGGTGCTCGCGCAGCAGGAACTGCTCGAAGAACCAAGTAGTGTGAGCGCGATGCCACTTAGTCGGGCTGGCATCGGCCATCGATTGGACCTGCTGGTCCTCCGGCGAGAGAGGGGCAGCCCGCCGCTCGGTCTCGTCGCGGACCGCGTGGAAGGCCGCGATCCAGGCGGCGGGGTCCACTGGCCTCGCCGTCAACGGCGGGGGCGGGAAGACCGGCCGGCCGGTCTGCGCGTCGGGTGTTTCGCGAAACGCTGCCGTCGCTGCCATGCCAGCCACTCCCATACCAGATGAGAACAGGAAATATGGCCGCGCGGCCATTCGGCAACGGATGATCCGCCGGTCCGTTCGTCGCGGCCACGCTCGAGCATGTCTAACTTGGGGACGCGGCCAACCTGGGGATGTCCAACTCGGGCACGCCGAAACCGCGTCGCCTTTTTCCGGCCACGGTGAGGTCCCCTTAACCCTCGCGGACCGACACTTCGCCTTTGATGCGGGACAGTCGGGCCGGACTCGGATGCGGATCGATCTCATGGCAGGAGCGACCACGGGCGCCGTGGCACGCAGCGTAGCGCCGACGCCCACCATCCTGGTCTTCGATTCGGGGCTCGGCGGGCTCACCGTCCTGGAACAGGTGCGCCGGGCGCGGCCGGATGCGGCCTACGTCTACGCCGCCGACGATGCCGCCTTTCCGTACGGGCGCCTCTCGGAACCGGTGCTGGTGGAACGGGTGCTCGCCGTGATGGAGCGCCTGATCGGCCTGCATGCGCCGGACCTCGTGGTGGTGGCCTGCAACACCGCCTCGACCCTCGTCCTGCCCGCCCTGCGCCAGCGCTTCGCGACGCCCTTCGTCGGCGTGGTGCCGCCGATCAAGCCGGTGGCGGAGGCGACGCGCTCGCGGGTGATCAGCCTGCTGGCGACCCCCGGGACGGTTGCGCGCGCCTACACCCACGAGCTCATCGAGACCTATGCGGGCGGCTGCGACGTCACCCTCGTCGGAGCGCCCAACCTCGCGGGGTTCGCCGAAGCCGAACTGGCCGGTCGGCCGATCGACGACGCGGCGCTGAGCGCCGAGATCGCCGCCTGTTTCGTGACCCGCGAAGATGGGCGGCGCACCGACGTGATCGGCCTCGCCTGCACGCATTATCCGCTGCTCCTCGCCCGGTTCCAGGCCCTGGCGCCGTGGCCCGTCACCTGGATCGATCCCGCCCCCGCGATCGCCCGCCGGGTGACCCAGCTCCTCGGGCCAGCGGACCGCAGAATCTCGGACGCGGCGCCGGTGCTCGGCGCCTTCACCGGCGGGGCCGGGCTTTCGGCGCCGCTGCGCCACTCCCTGGCCGCGCGCGGCATCGCCAGCGTCGCGGTGGAGCCGATGCCGCTCGGCCTGCAGTAACGCAGCGGCCAAGATCCGGTCCTTCATGCCCTTCATCAGCATCACCCGCCTGCGAATCCGCGCGCTTCGCTTCCTGCCGGGCTTCGCGCTCCACGCCGTCCGCACGCGCATCAGGTCCGCACCGCACCGGGCTTTCTCGGCGGCGCGCTGTTGCCGGACCGGGACTGGACCTTCTGGACCCTGACGGCCTGGACCGACGAGCCGAGCATGCGCGGCTACATGCTGGCCGGCGCGCATCGCCGCGCCATGCCGCGCCTGGTCCATTGGTGCGACGAGGCCTCGATCGTGCACTGGACGCAGGCCGAGGCCACGCTGCCGTCCTGGGCGGAGGCCGACCGGCGCATGCGCGCGGAGGGGCGTCCCTCGAAGCTTCGTCACCCCAGCCCGCAGCATGCGACGATGACCTATCGGGCGCCCCGTCTCACCGGCTCCGGGCCGATCCATCCGGCGGCCGAGGCAGGCGCCGAGCAGGCTCGGCATTGACGGCGGCGGCGTCCTGCTCTATCGAACCGCCTGTGACGGGGCTCCGATGAGGGGCCCCGACGCTTTTTCAAGCGCACCCGTGGGCGGCTCTGTCCGGCCTGTCGTTCCGTCTCCGGCCCCTTGAGGCCGGCGGAAAGAGGAGGGCGCGTTCCTCGATAGATCTCCATTGCGAGAGGAACCGCGATGTCAAAACGCATTCAGGCGAAGCACAAGCTCGATCGCCGCATGGGCCAGAACATCTGGGGCCGCCCGAAGAGCCCCGTCAATCGCCGCGAGTACGGCCCCGGCCAGCACGGCCAGCGCCGCAAGGGCAAGATGTCCGACTTCGGCACGCAGCTGCGTGCCAAGCAGAAGCTCAAGGGCTACTACGCCAACATCACCGAGAAGCAGTTCCGCCGTTACTACGCCGAGGCGATCCGCCTGCGCGGCGATTCCGGCGAGAACCTCGTCGGCCTGCTCGAGCGCCGCCTCGACGCCGTCGTGTACCGTGCGAAGTTCGTGCCGACCCCGTTCGCGGCGCGCCAGTTCGTCAACCACGGCCACGTCAAGGTGAACGGCGTTCGCGTCAACATCGCCAGCTACCTCGTGAAGCCGGGCGACCTGATCGAGGTCAAGGATTCCTCGAAGCAGCTCGAGATCGTCGTCGTGGCCGCGCAGCTCCCGGAGCGCGACGTCCCCGACTACATCGAGGTGGATCACTCCAAGATGACGGCCCGCGTCACCCGCGTGCCGAACCTCGGCGAGGTTCCCTACCCGGTCCAGATGGAACCGAACCTGGTCATCGAGTTCTACTCGCGCTGATCTGAACGGATCATCGCCGACGATTGGAAGGGCTGCCCGCGAGGGCGGCCCTTTTTCGTTGCCGGGGCCCAAAACCGTCTCTGGTGCCGGAGCGGACGACATGACGTGCGGCGGGCCGTCCGACACGGCCCGCGAAAGACGTGGTCCCGCGATTCAGCGGGGGAGGGCGCCCGAGCCTTGCGGAGTGCGGTTGCGCGTCTGGAGTGCGCGGGACGCGTCCTGGGCGCTCGGCGGCAGCGCGTTCGCGGCCGTCGGCGCATCGGAATGGCCAGAGGCGTCCGAGCCGAACCCGTGCTTGTCGCGGTCGCCCTTCTGAAAGGCGTAGCCCGCATTCACGCCGGCATAGAATCCGCTGAAATCCTCGGCCGAGGCCGGTGGAAGCAGCCAGACGAGGCAGGCGCAGACGAGCAGGGCGACCCGCATACAGAACTCCATTCGGTTTCGTGCCCGGAACGCGAAACGGCGGCCCGAAGGCCGCCGTTTGCGTGTCGCCGTCAAAGGTGGCCGCAGCGCGGCCGCCCCAGTGCGATCAATCGTCGACGTTGATGCTCTGGGCCTCGCGGCCCTTCTGGCCCTCGACGACGCCGAGCACGACCTGCTGGCCTTCGGCGAGCGACTCGAGACCGGCGCGGGAGAGCGCGGAGCGGTGCACGAACACGTCCTTGCCGCCGTCGTTGACGGAGACGAAGCCGAAGCCCTTGGCCGGGTCGTACCACTTCACGGTGCCGGACATCTCGGTGGAGGGGCCGCTGGCGAAACGCCCGCCGCCTCCACCAGCGCCGCCGCGATCGCCGTAGCGATCACCACCGCCGCCGCCGCCGGCATAGCCGCCACCGGCGCTGCCGAAGCGATCACCGCCGCCGAAGCCGCCGGTGCGGGGAGGACGCGCGTCGCGCATGGGCGCCGCTTCGGCCGTGGAGGTGTCCACGCTGGTGACATCGGTCACCTGCGGGCCCTTCTGGCCCTGGGCCGTGTGAACCGTCAGGCGGGTGCCCGGCAGGAGGTCGGCATGGCCAGCGGCTTCGACGGCGCGGATGTGGAGGAAGGCATCGCCCGAGCCGTCAGCCAGCTCGACGAAACCGAAGCCTTTCTCCTTGTTGAACCACTTGACCGTCGCATCGCGCTCCGGTCCAGAGGGGGCCGCCGCAGCGCGCGACGGGCCACGGTCGAAACCGCCGCCACCGCCGCCGAAACCGCCACCGAAGCCACCGCCGCTCGGAGGAGCCTGATCCGGCCAACGCGGCTCGGCTCCACCCTCATCGAAGCCGCGCTTCTGCGGCCCCCGAAAATCACGACCACGTCCCATAGAAAGCTCGCAAAAACCGTCCGCCGACCATCAGTTTCGATAACCGCGTGCGCGCCATCCCAGACAGCCCACGCTCCGCCTTATCATTACTCCCAGCAGCGGTGACCAAGAATAACGCCTTAGTCCTGACCGAAAGCTGCCTTGATCGCAAGATGCATCTGCACCGGTTGGCGAGAGTTCCGTAACTTTCCTGCGGCAAAATGCGTAGCTTTTTAACGCACCCCCTGGCTCCTGCCGCGCTTTGCCTTTGGATTGAGCAGGCGGCGCGCCGCACCATCGAATCAGTTCGCGCCTTCTTGTTAGCGAAACGCAAAGCTTCGCCGGGTTAGGCTGGCGGCGGGGCAGGTTCGCCCCGGCGGCCTCCCGGCCGGATGCCGAACGCATGATCGCCACACCGAGTTTTCCGGACCTCTCGGCGCTCGTCGTCGACGAGAGTCTCTACATCCGCCGCATCGTTCGCGACATGCTGATGCGCGTCGGCATCAAGCGGGTGCTCGAGGCGCCCGACGGGGCCGAAGCCCTCGGCGTGCTCGCCGAGAGCAAGCCCGACATCACCATCATCGACTGGGACCTGGCGATCCTCTCCGGCGAGGAGTTCATTCGCCTCGCCCGCACGCCGACGACGTCGCCGTCGCCCACCGTGCCGATCATCCTGATGCTGGCCCAGCCGCGCCGGAACGTCGTCGACCGGGCGATCTCGCTCGGCGTCAACGAGATCATCGCCAAGCCGTTCTCGCCCAAGACCCTCTGGTCCCGCCTCGACGAGGTGATCAACCGGCCGCGCCCGTTCTCGCAGGTCAAGAGCCTGCTCAGGCCGGTGCCCCGCATGTCGGCGGCCGGCAAGCTCGGCTGAATCCGCGCCCGCACGCGGTATCCTGTCCAAATAATCCCACGACGCACGCGCGAGCGTGATCGAGGCTTTGCAGTTTGCCGGGGAGACCTGTAGCTTCGTTAAGGAATGATGGTCCGGCTCTCCGCCTGGGGCCACGATCGAGGATTTCGGCTCGGCCGATGAGGGAAGAGAGCGCCGCGACGATGCCGGCCCGCCCGGCCGATGGACAGACGCCATCACCGGCCCCGGAGTCGCGCGCCGGCGCACCCGCGTCCACCGGCCGCTCCCATCGGCGCAACGCCTATGCGGCCCTCGACCTCGGCACGAACAATTGCCGCCTGCTGGTGGCCGAGCCGGCCTCGCACGGCTTCCGGGTCATCGACGCCTTCTCGCGCATCGTCCGCCTCGGCGAAGGGCTCGGGACGTCCGACCGCCTGAGCGAGCCCGCGATCGAGCGGACCATCGAGGCACTCCGGGTCTGCCGCGCCAAGATGCAGGCGCGCGGCGTCGTCCGGGCCAAGATCATCGCCACGGAGGCCTGCCGCCTCGCGGTGAACGGCGCCGAGTTCGTCGAGCGGGTCCGCAACGACGTCGGCCTGGACCTGGAGATCGTCGACCGGCAGACGGAGGCCTATCTGGCGGTGACGGGCTGCGCGGCGCTGGCCGACCCGTACTCGGAATCCGTGGTGATCTTCGACATCGGCGGCGGCTCCACCGAGATCGCCTGGCTCGACGGCGCGGCCACCAACCCCTCCGCCGACCCGACGTTGCGCATCCGCGCCTGGGACTCGCTGCCCGTCGGCGTGGTGACGCTCGCCGAGCGCCACGGCGGCACCGACGTCACGCGCCTGACCTTCGAAGGCATGGTGGAGGAGGTGGCGGACCTCCTGGCGCGTTTCGCCATCCGGGCCGCGCCGGCCGCGAACGCCCGGCACTTCCACCTGCTCGGCACTTCCGGTACGGTGACGACATTGGCGGCGATGCACCTGCGTCTGGCCCGCTACGAGCGCCGTCGGGTCGACGGGCTCTGGATGAGCGATGCGGACGTCGGCGACGCCATCGACGACCTGCTCGACACCCGGCTCGAACAGCGGGCGGACAATCCGTGCATCGGGCGTGACCGGGCAGACCTCGTGCTGGCGGGATGCGCGATCCTGGAGGCGATCCGTCGGGCGTTTCCGTCCGACCGCCTGCGCATCGCCGATCGCGGCCTGCGCGAGGGATTGCTGATGAACATGATGCGGGAAGACGGCGTCTGGCGCCGTGGGGGTTATCGGTGACGGACAGGCGTGGTGCCAGCTCGGGTTTGCGCGGCGAACTGAAACAGCGGGTCAAGACCGGGCGCGGCCGCACGGCCTCGCAGAAGCGCTGGCTCGAGCGCCAACTCAACGACCCCTACGTGGCCCGCGCCCGGCGCGAGGGCTATCGATCCCGCGCGGCCTTCAAGCTCATCGAGATCGACGAGCGCTTCAAGCTCCTCAAGCCCGGCCAGCGCATCGTCGACCTCGGCGCGGCGCCCGGGGGATGGTCGCAGGTGGCGGCCAAGATCGTCGGCGCGAGCGGACGCATCGTCGGCATCGACCTCCTCGAGATCGAACCGATGGTGGGCGTCGAGTTCATCACCCTCGACTTCCTGGCGCCCGAAGCGCCGAAGCTGCTGACCGATCTCCTCGGCGGCCCGGCCGACCTCGTGCTCTCCGACATGGCCGCCAACACCACCGGCCACAAGCAGACCGACCACCTGCGCATCATCGGGCTCGCCGAGACGGCCGCCGAGTTCGCGCGGGAAATCCTGGCGCCGGGCGGCTCCTACCTCGCCAAGGTCTTCCAGGGCGGCACCGAAGGGACCCTGCTCGCCGACCTGAAGCGCGACTTCGCCACCGTGCGCCACGTCAAGCCGAATGCCAGCCGCGCCGATTCGAGCGAACTCTACGTCCTGGCCAGCGGCTACCGTGGCCCGGCGGGTGCGGCGGTCGAT
>NZ_JAQGKL010000060.1 GCF_028290105.1 Methylobacterium sp. | reverse complement strand
TCCAGTGCGAGACGATGAAGCGGCGAGATCCGCGCACCGGCGGCGATCAGGCAGGCCCCGTGTGCGATCTCTTCGCCCGCCGCACGCACGCCGTCATGGGACGGCGCGTCCGCGACCACGGCCCTCCCCTCCAAAGCCTCGGACGGCAGGACGACATCGGTGCCGTCCGGCATCGGCGCACCGGATTCGACCCAGGCCAGGGGGCGCGTCAGCAGGATCGGTGCATAGGGCGTGGCGCCGAAGATGTCGTCCGCCCGGGCCGCCCAGCCATCGCGCAGGGCGGAAGCATGAAGTGGGCTGTCGCGCTCGGCACGGATGTCGCTGCCGGCGATCCGGCCGATGGCGTCCGGCACGGCGATCGAATGCACGGGCACCGGCGCGACGCGCCCGGTCAGCAGGCCAACGGCCTCGGCCAGCGGCATCAGCGCGGCTGACGCCAGGCGTCCCGGCCTGTTGGCCGTCTCGTGCGTCTCGGCCGCGCTGCGGGCAGGAGCGATCATGCACGGAGCGATGCGCCATCGCCGGGCGATGATCAAGCACCTGAGCGGCCGCGTCACCGGGTCTCGTCCCGGGCCGGGCGACAGGCCGGCCTAGGATCGACTAGCCTGCCGCCTGCCCGGGACCATCCCGGGTGAAGCTTCGAGGACGACCGATGGCCGCAAGGCGATGGACGCCGATCGTCAGCGTTCTGGCCTTTTTGGGGCTCGCGGGCGCGGCCGAGGCGCAGATGCGGGGGCATGGCGGGCCGGTCCGGGCGCTCGCCGTGGCGCCGAGCGGGGGCCTCGCGATCTCCGGCGGTTTCGATCAGGCGGCGATCCTGTGGGCCATCGAGTCCGGTACGGCTCTCACCGTGCTGCGCTTCCACGACGGGGCCGTGAACGCGGTCGCGGCGCTCGCCGATGGCGGCTTCGTGACCGCCTCCGAGGACGGCCGCATCGCCCTGTGGCGCGCGGGCCGGCCCGAACCGGAGCGGGTCTACGCCGAGCATGGCGGGCCGGTCTCCGCCCTGGCGGTGTCGCCGGATGGTTCCTCGCTTGCCTCGGCCTCCTGGGACGGGACCGTGCGGGTTCGCCCCCTGGCGGGTGGACCGGCCCGGATGCTCGAAGGCCATCAGGACAACGTCAACGCCGTGGCGTTCCTGCCGGATGGCCGCCCGGTCAGCGCCGGCTATGACGCCACCGTGCGGATCTGGCCGTTGCCCGACGACGCGAAGGGCGCGCCCATCGTGCGCACGCTGCCCTCCGTCCTCAACGCCCTCGCGGTCACGTCGGACGGCGAGATCGCGGCGGCCGGCGGCGACGCGTTCGTGCGCCTGCTGCACCCCGACGGCACCTTGCGCGCGAGTGTCGATGTCGGGCCGAACCCGGTGATCGCCCTGGCGCCCTCCCCCGACGGGACGCGCATCGCCGCCGCCACCGCCGGCGGCGCCGTCGTGGTGATCGACCGCGCGGATGCCAAGGTTTTGCATCGTCTGGTCGGCCCTGGCCTCCCGGTCTGGTCGGTGGCGTGGCGGCCGGACGGGCGCGAACTCCTGACGGGCGGAAGCGACCGGCTGATCCGGCGCTGGGACGCGCGGACCGGCGAGCCCATCGGTCCCGTGGCGATGCCGCGCCCGGCCGATGCGCTCGCGGCCTATCACGGGGATCGCGGCGCGGAGGTGTTTCGCGCCTGCGTCGCCTGCCACGCCCTGCGGCCGGAGGACGGTCCGCGCGCCGGCCCGACGCTCGCCGGCATCATCGGGCGGCGCATCGCCACGGCTTCCGATTACCGCTACTCGGAAGCCTTGAAGCGCATGGACATCGTCTGGGACGCGCGCACCATCGCGCAGCTGTTCGAGGTCGGGCCGGCCCGCTACACCCCCGGCACCCGGATGCCGGAACAGACCATCACCAGCGCGGACGACCGCGAGGCCCTGGTGCGGTTCCTGGAACGCGCCACGGCCTCGCATTGAGGCCGGGCCAGCCTCAGAGCGGCAGGACCATGTAGCGGGCGTCCGGCCCGTAACTCGCGACCTTGGCCGCCGCAGCCTCGGACGTCGGCCGGACCGCGAAGCCGCGGGCCTGCCAGAACGCGGCGGACCCGTTCACGGCTACGAGTGCGATCGCCGTGTGTCCGGCGTCGCGCGCGCGCTCGACCAGCAGCGCCAACCCGGCCCGGGCATGACCGGCGCCGGACAGATCCGGACGCACGCCGAGATCGTGCAGGTAGATCGCGGTCCCCGGATCCCGAAGCACCGCGACGGGCTGGTTCAGGGGCGGCACGAGGTCCAGCGGCCAGGGATAGGCGACGGCGTAACCGCCGAGCGCGTCCGCCTCATCGGCCAGGACGAGGCAGAGGTCGCCGCCGCGCGCCTGCCGTTCGGCGAAGCGCGGGGCATCCTCCGGATGATCGGGAAACAGCGCGTCGGCGAGGCGCACGACCCGGCCGAGATCGCACAGCTCCATGCTGCGCCACGCCCATGCGCCGGGCATCGGGATTCAGATCGCCTCGCCGCGCTCCGCGCGCTCGCGCAGGTAATCCTCGGTGGTGCGCGGCTTGTCGCGCGCCGCACCCGCATGCGGGTCGAAGCCCTGGTTGACCGCGACCTCGACCCGGCAATTCTCGCACATCATCAGGGCCTGGACCCGGGCCTCGCCGGACGGGCCGGAGAACATCCAGTGCCGGTCGCGGAGCTTCTCGACCACGCGCTCGATGCTGCTGCGGGTGCCGAAGGGCTTGGCGCAGGCGGTGCAGGCGAAGGGCTCCTCCTCCTTCACCACCCGGCGCGGCGCCTTCCAGGCCTCGAAATCGACGCCCGGTATCAGGTCGATCACGTTCTCGGGGCAGGTGTTGGCGCAGAGCCCGCACTGGACGCAGAGACTTTCCTCGAAGCCGAGGAACGGGCGCTCCGCGCTGTCCGTCAGCGCATGGGTCGGGCAGGCCCCGACACAGGCGAGGCAGAGCGTGCAATCCTCGGTGCGGAAGTTCAACCCGCCAAAGGGCGCGCCGGCCGCGAGGGCGATGCGCGGCGTCGGGCTGGGCGCGGCCGCGTGCATCTCGTTGAAGGCAAAGCGCAGCACCTCCCGCTTGCCGCCCACCGGCATGAAGCGGGCGGGCTCGGTGGCGGGCGTTCCGGGCGCGAATTCGGCAAGCGCGGCACTCAGGGCGTCTGGATCGTCGGTCTCGATGATCGCGACGACGGGGGAGCCTGCGGGGCCGCCGTAACCGAGCCCCCGCGCCAGGGTGTCGCCGAGGCCCACGACACGGCGCAGGCTTTCGAGGTCGTGCTTCGGCCGGGCGCGGGCGAGGATGCGCACACCGACGGCGCCGTAGGCGAAGAGTGCCGCGAAGGTTTCGGGCCCGAGTTGCGTCACCTCGTTGACGCGCACCGGCAGGACGGCCGCCGGCAATCCTTCGCCGTGGCGAGCCAGCGCGTCGATCAGCGGCTCGCCGTGTTCGCCGTCATGGAACAGGATCGTCGCGGCCTCGCCGCCCGCCGCGCGATAGCTCAGCATCAGCGTGCGCAGTCGGCGCATTAGGGCATCGGCCGGCGGCAGCGCGTAGGCGGCGGCCCCCGTCGGGCAAACCGAGGCGCAGTTGCCGCAGCCGGCGCAGATGTAGGGGTCGATCGCGACTGTATCGCCGGCCGGCGTGATCGCGCCGGTTGGGCAGACATCGAGGCAGCGGGTGCAGCCGGTGATGCGCGAGCGGGAATGCGCGCAGAGATCGGCATGGAAATCGACGAAGCGCGTCTTGTCGAAGGTCCCGACGAGGTGGGACGCCTGCGCGATGACGCGCTCGACGGCGGCTGGATCGCGCGGGTCGGCGCGCAGGTAGCCGAGGCGGACGTCGTGCGCCGGAAACAGCGCGCTGCCGCCGGTGAGGTCGAGAACGATGTCGCAGGTGGAGGTGGCGCCGTTGCGGCCGGGGCCGAATTCGAGCTGCGCGCGGGAGGATGGCGACGCGAGGGCGTAGTCGTCGATGCGCAGGTCGAACGCCCCGAGCCGCCCCGTGGCGCCTGCGATCGTTCCCTTCACCACCGGAAAGTCGTTGCGCTGGGGCGGCTCCACGGCCTCGGGCCGGGTCAGCAGCACGGTGACGTCGAGGTGCTCGGCGAGGCGCCGCCCGGCCTCGATGGCCGTCGCGTCACGGCCGTAGATCAGCGCCACGCCGGCGCTCTCGATCGCCACCGTGGCGGCATCGGGCAGCGGCTCGGCGCAGGCGGCGAGCAGGGCCGCCATCTTCGGGCCGGCGGTGCGGGCCTGCGACGACCATCCGGCGGTCTCGCGGATCTTGGCGTAGGACACCCGGTCCTCGGCGCCGAGTTCGGCCGCGACCTCGTCGAAGAGCGGCGCCTGCAGGGTGCAGGAGACGGTGACCGGAACGCCCGTACCGAGCGCAGCGCGAAAGCGGTCGAGCTCGCGCCCGCAGAGCTGGTCGGCCAGCGTCAGGCGTCCCGCGCAGCCGCGCCCGATCGCATCGGCATCGAGCGGCATCGTCTTCTCGCAGGTGCAGGCGAACACGATACGGTCGGACACGAGCAAAACCTTGAAGGCTGTGGAGGTTGGATCGCGCCGGGGACAGGGGCCGCTGGCGGGGTCCGTCGTATCTTATATACTCGAAGCGTTCAAAACTGCGATCCGGCGGAGGCGCGCAGCGGCACCGCGTCCCGCTCGGGTCTGACCGGGCAGGCTCTCGCGCCGCCGATCTTGCCGCGCCGCCCTGCCCTTGCGGCCGCCCTTCGCGTGGGACATGTGCGGGGGCAAGCCATGACGACCGGACCATGACATCCATCACAGCCGAGTCCGAACCCCTGACGCCTGTCCTGCCGCCCGCTTTCATGGGCCGCGTGCTCGCGCCGCCCGCCGACGCCTTCGCCGAAGCGATCGGGATCGCGCGGCGCGACGGATCGGAGGCGGCCGGCACGTTGGTGCTGGTCGACCGCGCGGATGTGCTCGACGTCGCCGTGGTGCTCGCACCCGACGAGCCCCTCGATACGGCGCGCCGCGCCTTCCTGGCCGGGATGGTGGCGCTGGCCGATGCCGTCGGCGCGCACGGACCGCCGGAGATGCCCCTGACCTTCGTCTGGCCGGACGTCCTGGTCTTCGACGGCGCGCGCCTGGGCGGCGGGCGCCTCGCCTGGCCGGAGGGGTGCCCGGATGCGGAGGTGCCGGACTGGCTGGTCTTCTCCTTCATGCTGATCGTCTCGAAGGCGGCCGCCGGCGATCCCGGCCTCACGCCGGGATCGACCGCCCTCGACGAGGAGGGCTTTCCGCCAGGGATCCGGACACACCTCGTCGAGAGCTTCGCCCGCAACCTGATCCGCGCCTTCGACGGATGGGCGGAGGTCGGTTTCAAGGACGTCGCCGGCCGCTACCTCGCGCATCTGCCGACCCCGCCCGGGGTCTCAGTCACGATCGACACCAAGGGCGACGTGATTCTGGGCGAGGCCGAGCGTTGGCCGCTCGCGGCGCTGCTGCGCGAGGCCGCGTGGCTCGACCCCGGGACCGGGACGGTGCGGTTGTGAGCGCGCTGCGGCTGCCGCGCACCCTGCGCCTCGATCCCTCCGACACCTTCGTCTTCGCGCAGCCGGCGGAGCCCGGCGAGTGGGCGGTCACCGGCTCCTTCCTGTTCTGGGACCAGGATCTCACGACCCTCGAGGGCAAGGCACGCGCAGCCTTCCGGTCCGGCTTCGTCGGCGTCGGCTCGCTCGGTTTCTCCACCCTCGTGGTGGTCAGCGAGGCGAACGAATCCGAGCGGGATTCCGCCGTCGAGGATCTGGCCCGGCACATTCACGAGCGCCTCGGCGCCCCGGACCGGGAGACAGCGCGGGCGGCAGCGCGCGAGGAGGTCGATTTCGCCGCCTCCCTCTGCAACCTGCCCATCGGGAGCGTGGTGGCGATGCACCGCACCGTGACAGACGGCGAGATCTCCGAAGCCTTCCGCACCCTGCATCAGCGCGGCGCCGGCCTGCCCGGGGCCGACCGGCTGCACGCCCATGCCCGCGCCTTTCACTTCGTGGAGACCGACGAGGCGGAGCCCGAGGAGCGGGCGGACCTCATCGGCCTCGCCAGAACGCCATCCGGACCCTGAACCATGCACAAGCCCAAGCCGCGGAGTTCGGCGCCATGACCGAGTTCTGGGTCTCCAGCGGCCACCACCTGACCCAGCGCACCGGGGGCGGCGGCCTTGCGGTCACCGACGAGCTGATCCTCGCCTATCTGGCGCGGCCCGAACTCGCGCCGCCGGAGGACGCCTGCGCGGCCGAGCGCGGGCTCTACGCCGACCTGCTGGCTCAACCGCGCCGCACCGTTCCACCGGGGGCGATCGCCGCCATCGCCGATGCCGATGCACGCGAGAACTGGGAGGTGCTGCTGGCCTTCCGCGACCGCCTGCTCGCCGCCCGCTCCATCGAGGCGGCCTATCTCGGGCTGGTGCGTGGGGGCCTGCAGGGGACGCCCTCGCTGTTCCTGAACCAGCTCGTCCACCTCATCCTGCGCAACGCCCTGGACGGGTGCGACGACCCCTTCGTGCTGCGGGCCGCCGAACTGTTCTTCCGGCCGCAGCGGGTCAGCCGTCTCGACGGGGCGGTTCTCCTGGCGGATGCGGAGGTGATCGAGGCGCGCGAAGGGAGCGCACCCCTGTCGCCCCTCGTGGCGATGCTCGGCAAGGAAGCGGCCAACGAACTCGACATCCTCAACGCGGAGAATGCCTGGAGCTACTGGAGCCGCTCGGACGCCTTCTCGATGGCGCTGAACCTCGGCTCCAGCGCGCAGAGCCGGGAGGGCTTGGCGCGCGTGATCGAGGCCTTCGTCGGACATCTCCTCAACGTTTCGGTGCGCGTCGAGCCCCTGGATCGGCTGGAGGAGACCGATTGGCGCTGGTTCGTCGGTCTCGACGCCGAGGCGACCCGGATCGGCAACGCCCTCTGGCGCGGCGAGCATGTGGAGGACGCCGATCAGGCGCGGGTGATCGCGATCTACCGCCTCACCTTCGCGGAGACGACCTTCGTGGACGAAGCCGTCGGCGACAGGCCCGTCTACCTGCTGCTCGCTGGAACGCCCGGCAATCTGGTCACGATGAAGCCGCAGAACCTGATCGCCGGGCTTCCCCTGACGGGCGTTCCATCAGGCTCCTGAGACCCGAACGGCGCAGCGGCGCGTTGGCGCATCACAGGAAGGACGAGGCGATGCCGGAGAACCACTTCGAGGTCGGCGTGCTGGTGGCCCGGCGCCGACTGCGCGGACCCTGGGCGAGCCATGCCTGGTTGCCGGTGGCGTCCCTGCCGGCGGCACCGCCCGTGGCGAACTGGACGAAGCTGTCGGAGACCGAGGAGGAAGCGGTGTTCTATTCCGGCGCCTACGACGTGCTGCTCC
>NZ_JAQGKL010000051.1 GCF_028290105.1 Methylobacterium sp. | reverse complement strand
GGAACCGCCCCTCGACGTATGAGATCATGACCGCATGCTGATTGTATCTGGGGCGCTTGATCAGCTGGCTGGGGAGCGGCGCCGCGAAGGCGAAGATCTCGCATTCCGCTGCCGTCGGCATGGTGGCTTCCACCGTCTGATCGCATCGCACGAGGCGGCCGCCCTCTTGCTGGGCCAGGAAGGCATAGACCGAGCCGGACAGGTCTGCGCCCTCGAGGGCGGGCACCGCCCGGACGTTGTACCAGGCCACTTCGCGCGACATGGGCACACCGTCCCCGGAGCGCACGCGCGTCAATCTCAGGAAGGGTGCCGTCGAGGGCAATCCGAAGATCGAGGCGATCGAGCGGTCCTCGGTGACCACCCGCTCCAGAACGCGCGAGGACGGGATTTTCCCCAGTTCCCGCATTTCCTCGGTGAAGCCCTTGAGGCGGTCCATGCCTGGACGCACGGGCTCGGGATGACGGCGGACGAGGAAGCCCGAGCGTCCCTTCGGGACGAGGAGCTCCTCGTCGCGCAGTTCCGCGTAGGCACGCTGCACCGTCACGCGGCTCACCCCGAGCCGGTCGGCAAGCTGACGCTCCGCCGGCAGGATCACGCCCGGCGGCAGCGAGCCCGACAGGATCAGCTCCCGCAACTGCTCCTCGATCTGGCGATAGAGAGGCATCGCGGTGTCGTCGCGCAGGCGCAGCAGCGACAGGACCGAGGGGTGGTCACCGATCGCGAAACGTGGCTCACCTTCTGCGTGGCGTGTCCGATGTCCGGGGCGCTCGTCCAATCGACCTCCGGTCCTATCCTCTGAGCCGCACCACGCCAGGGTGTCCCATGCAGGTTTTCGTCGTCGGCAGCTTCGTGATCGCCTGCTCGGTCAAGGTACCACGGTTGCCGCATGCGGGAGAGTCCCTCGGAGGTTCGGCCTTCCTGGCCGAGCCCGGCGGGAAGGGCTTCAACCTCGCCCTCGCCGCGAGTCGGCTCGGCGTCGACGTGGACGGGATCTTCGCCGTCGGAGAAGACGTCTTCTCCCCGGTGGTCCTGTCGACCTTCGCGCAGGTCGGGTTTTCCGCCGCGATGCTCGTGCATCACGCCGGCTCGACCGGGGCCGGTGTCGCCTTCGTCGATCCGAAGGGCGAGAATTGTCTCGCCGTCTGCCTCGGGGCCAACCTCGCCCTCAATGCGGAGGATGTCGGCCCCTTCGCCCCGCGTCTGGCGCGCTCGGATCTCGTGGCCGCGACCTTCGAATCGCCCGACGCTCCCATTCGCGCGGCGTTCGCCCTGGCCCGGGCGCGCGGCATCCGCACCTTGCTGAATCCGTCGCCCGTGCGCCCACTCGACCCCGAAATCCTGGCGAACGTGTCGATCCTCGTCGTCAACGCCGTCGAGGCGAGCGACCTCGGGTTCGGCGCCTTCGGCGAGGCCGCCGATGCGACGACCACGACGCCCGCGATCGAGAAGCTTCTCGACGGCGGCCTCGAACTGCTCGTCGTCACGCTCGGCGAGCGCGGCGCGATCGCCTTCCGGGCGACCGCGCCGCCGCTGCATCAACCGGCCTTCGCGGTCGCGGCGATCGACACGGTGGGAGCCGGAGACGCCTTCGCGGCCGGCCTTCTCACGGGCATCCTCGCCGGCAGACCCCTTGAAGACGCGCTCCGCTACGCAGCCGCGTGCGGGGCCCTCACCACCTGTCAGTTCGGCGCGTTCCATGCCTTCCCGACCGTGGCGACGCTCGAGAAGTTCCTCGGCGCGGCGCCCGCGCCGCCGATCAGCAGCGCGCCGCCTGCCCGTTGAACATCGAGATCGATGCGACGATGCTCAGCAACTCCGCCTGGCGCTTCGTTCCCGTCTTGTTGAAGATCGATGTGAGCTGGGTGCGAACCGTGCTGGTCTGGACACCGACGCTCTCGGCATAGGATTGCAGGCGCAAGCCGCCCGCGAGCGCCTGCAGGAGACGCGATTCGGCGGGTGTCAGATCGAACAGGAGGTGCAGGAGACTGTTGTCCGGCGCCGCCGGCGCACCGACCTGAACCAGGATGAGAAGCACCGCGGACGCGTCGAAGACATCGCCGGGGTGTTTGTCGAAGCGGAGGATGTGGGCGATCAGCGCGCGTTGATCGCCATAGGTGCGCACCGGCATGGTCTGCGCCACGCTGCGGCCGCTCACGACGTTGCCGATGGCGTCCTGGAGCAGCTTGCTGTTGACCAGGCTCTTGAACATGATCCCGTTCTGACTCGCCGGAAGGATCTCGTCCCTTTCCTGCAGCTGGCTGTTCATCGTGAGCACGCGTCCGGACGCCGTCAGGACGGCGGCCGCGAGCCCGATCTGACCCAGTGCAGCCGTGGTGACGCGTGCGCGCTCGGAGCCGAACTGGGCGCTCAACTGGCACGCCCGAACCAGATGTGGCCTCACCGCATCGAGCCTCGGCAGGATGCCGGCTTCGTGCGGGCCGTGATCCGCGCGGCGTTCGGCGGTGACGATCGCGACGTCGCCCGTCGGCAGGGGAATCGTCGTCCCGACCTGCCAGAAGGGCTCGTCGACGCGACGGATCTGATCCGAATTCGGGGCGGGCATCAGGTCCACGTCGCGAACGAAACCCGGCTGAGAAATCGTGCGCCACTGCGCCGTGCGCCCGCTGCTGCGCCAGGAGGTCGACGCCGTGTGATGCCGCAGTCGGTGTTCGAGGGCGGGGGATGCGATCCAGCGCGGTCTTCCCGTCGGCGGGAGCATCATCAGCACGGCGCCGTCCGACTGCGCATAGTCTCCGAAACATTGGAGGACGTTCGGCCAGAGTTCAGGCGTGCCCGCGGCCTCGTAGATCCGGTCGATCAGGGTCTCGAGCACTGGCCT
>NZ_JAQGKL010000017.1 GCF_028290105.1 Methylobacterium sp. | reverse complement strand
CCTTGCGCTCCTCGAGCTTCTTGCCGAACCGTTCGAGGTCCCCCTCGATGGTGGCGACGAGCTTCGGATCGGTGGCCTGCGTGTGCCGCAGGACCACGGCGCTCATGCGCGCCGTGAGCGTGTCGATCTCGCCCAGGGCGCGGATGCTCGGAAGCCAGTTCGTTTCGATCTCAACGGATTGCTCGCGCATGCGCTGGGTCCCGAACAGCCCGAGCAGGCCCAGTCCGACGATGAAGAGCGTGACGAGCGAAAAGGCTGCGATCAGCTTGGTCCGAATGGACAGGGCTTGGAAGGACACGACGAACCTCATCTCGGCTGCCGTCGGGAGAAAACGATGACAACCGGCAGGCGCTGGACACTGGATTCGAAAGGTTAATGCATCGGGTAAAACTTTCCGGTGCTTCCCCTGCCCGGCTTCGATGCCACTCGAACCTCCGGAACGACGTTCGCGCCGTGCCTTGGCACTGAATGCTGCCGGAACCGGCCCCGGCAGCGAAATACGGTCGCTTCGGGCAGCGCCGGCATTGCGGGGAACGGTTTTCGAAGCCCGGCGCCGAGCCTGAGCATAATCCGCGCAAATCGAGCAAATGTGTTCACGATCCCGTGAGGTAGCGCGGGAGACACTCGTCGCATGCCGATCGATCCGCTCTCGACCCGGAATCTGGCCGCCGCCTTCGCCGTCGGCGGCCTCGTCACGATGATGATCGCGCCGGAACCGAGCTGGCATTCGGTGGTGGTCGGGATTTCCTGCCTCCTGGCCTTCGGCGGCCTGTCCCTCGTCCCGTCTCGCAAGCCGGTTCGACGCCAGGCGAAGCCCCGCCGGCCCGAAACCTGGGTCATGCGCGAGACCCGACCCGGGCCGGTCTACCGCATGCCGGCGCTCCCTCCCCCGGCCTCACGCGGGCCGGACGATCCCCATCCGGTCCTGTTCCTTGGCATGCGCACGCGCCGGAGCGGCCAGTCCGATTGATCAGGCCGGCCCGAGGAAGCGCCCGACCAGGAGGCGGCCGAGGTCGCGCGGGGATTCCGGGGTGAGCACCGCGAGCTTTCGCGAGGTCGAGAGCGAGGCGAGGCCGTGCAGGCCCGCCCACAGGGTCGCCACCGCCTGCCGGCGCTCGTCGGGGTCTGGAATCATCGGCAGGAGGACGCGGTCGACGAGGTCGGTGGCCTGCCCCAGCGCCTCGGCGTACCAGTCCGGAAACGCGCTGTCGGGGGCGACCTGATGCTCGAACACCAGGCTCCAGACCTGCGGATCGGCCGCCACGAAGGCGAGGTAGGCATCCGCGACGGCCAGGGCATTGTCCCGTGACGATGCGCTCGCCCGCACCGCCGCCGTGAGGGTCGCGTGCAGCCGTTCCAGGGTGCGGGCATTGACCCGCATCACCACCGCGTCGAGGTCGCCGACCGCGTTGTAGATCGAGTTCGGCGCGTAGCCGATGGTGGTGGCGAGCCGGCGCATGCCGAGCCCGCGCAGGCCCTCGCGCCGCACGAGCCCCTCGGCGGCCTTGGTGACGAGGGCCAGGAACTCGTCCCGATTGTGCTCGCCGCGCGGGCCCGTGCCCCGCTTCGTCTCACGCGCCATGCTCGTTCGCCTTCTCGCGGCGCACCGGTCCTCGTGCGCCTTCGCACGGGGCTGCCACACATATTGCACGGCGTGCAATAGCGCGGTTGATCCCGGCGCGAAGCGGGACTAGTTTTTGAACACCGTACAAAAGACGAGCGGTTCAGCATTTGACGCTAGGGTGCCGGGCGGGCAGTCATGCACACCCTCGATCCAGCGTCGTTCCGGTCCTGCGTCGTCTGAGGAGACCATCATGTTCCGTACCTTGATGACGACGCGGCGCTTTGCGCCGCTGTTCTGGTGCCAGTTCTTCTCGGCCTTCAACGACAACTTCCTCAAGAACGCCCTGGTGTTCCTGATCCTGTTCAAGGTCGGCGGCGAGGGCGGCGGTTCGCCCATGCTGGTGACCCTGGCCGGCGCCGTGTTCATCGGCCCGTTCTTCATCCTGTCGGGGCTCGGCGGCCAGATGGCCGATCGCTACGACAAGGCGCTCCTCGCCAAGCGGCTGAAATTCGCCGAGATCTTCGGCGCGGCGGCGGCGGCCCTCGGTTTCTCGCTGCACTCCGTCCCTATGCTGTTCGTGGCGCTCGGCCTGTTCGGCACGATCGCGGCCCTGTTCGGCCCGATCAAGTACGGCATCCTGCCAGACCACCTGCGCCGGGACGAACTCACCGCCGGCAACGCGCTCGTCGAGGCCGCGACCTTCCTCGCCATCCTGCTCGGCACCATCGTGGCGGGCCTGGCCACCGCGATGGGCGGCGGCGCGCTGGCCTTCAGCGCCATGATCATGATCTTCGCGGTGCTCTGCTGGCTCTCGGCCCGGGCGATCCCCTCCACCGGCGAGGCCGCCCCGACACTGCGCATCGACCCGAACGTCGTCCGCTCCACCGGCGCCCTCCTGCGCGACATCTGGGTCGACACCCGGATGTGGCGCGGCTCGCTCATCGTGAGCTGGTTCTGGCTCGTGGGGGCCGTGATCCTGTCGCTGCTCCCCGTGCTGGTGCGCCAGAGCCTCAACGGCTCCGAGACCGTGGTGACGACCCTGCTCGCGGTGTTCTCCATCGGCATCGCGGTGGGATCGGGCCTCGCCTCCTGGCTCGCCAGCGGCCGCATCGTGCTGCTGCCCACCCCCATCGGCGCCCTCCTCATGGGCCTGTTCGGCCTCGACCTCGCCTGGACGGTGGCGCATCTGCCCCTCGTCTCCGGCGATCCCCTGGGCGCGTGGGCGTTCCTTACCTCCGGCACGGGCCTGCGCGTCACCCTCGACCTGTTCGGACTGGCGGTCGCGGGCGGCCTCTACATCGTGCCGTCCTTCGCCGCCGTGCAGGCCTGGACCGACAAGGACAAGCGCGCCCGCGTCATCGGCGCGGTCAACGTGCTCACCGCCGCCTTCATGGTGGCGGGGGCCCTGGCGCTCGCCGCCCTGCAGGGCGCGGGCTGGTCGATGGCCGCCCTCCTGACCCTCCTCGGAATCCTCAACCTCGTGGCCGGGGTCGTGATCCTGGCGGTGCTGCCGACCAGCCCCTTCCGGGATTTCCTCTCGATCCTGTTCCGGGCCTTCTACCGCCTGGAGGTGCGCGGCCTGGAGAACGTCGACAAGGCGGGGCCGAACGCCATCATCGCCCTCAACCACGTCTCGTTCCTCGACGCGCCGCTCGCCCTTTCGCTCCTCGATCAGGAACCGGTCTTCGCCGTCGATCACGGCATCGCGCAGCGCTGGTGGGTGAAGCCCTTCCTGCGCCTCACCAAGGCGATGCCCCTCGACCCGACCCGGCCGCTGGCCACCCGCACCCTGATCAACGCGGTGAAAAGCGGCGAGACCCTGATCATCTTCCCCGAGGGGCGCCTCACCGTCACCGGCAGCTTGATGAAGGTCTATGACGGGGCCGGCCTCATCGCCGACAAATCCGGGGCCATGGTGGTGCCGGTGAAGATCGAGGGCCTGGAGAAGACCGCCTTCTCGCGCCTCTCGAAGAACCAGGTGAAGCGTCGCTGGTGGCCGAAGGTCACCGTCACGATCCTGTCGCCGGTCGCCCTCACCGTGGACCCGGCCCTCAAGGGCAAGGCCCGCCGGCAGGCGGCGGGCGCGGCGCTCTACGGGATCATGTCGGACCTCGTCTTCCGCACCACGGACACCGATCGCGGCCTGATGCAGGCGCTCATCGACGCGGGCGAGCGCCACGGCTGGCGCCGCACGGCCGTCGAGGACCCCACCGGCGCCCTGAGCTTCTCCCGGCTGGTGATGGGCGCCAACATCCTGGGCCGCAAGCTCCGGACCCTCGGCGCGGCCGACAGGCCGCTCGGCGTGATGCTGCCGAACGCCAACGGCGCGGCGGTGACGCTGTTCGCCCTGGCCTCGGCCGGGCGCGTGCCGGCGATGATCAACTTCTCGGCGGGTGCCGCCAACATCCTGTCCGCCTGCAGGACCGCGCAGGTGGACACCATCCTGACCTCCCGCGCCTTCATCGAGAAGGGGCGCCTCGGCCCCCTCGTCGAGGCGATCAAGGGCAGCGTCGCCCTCGTCTACCTGGAGGATGTCCGCGCCGGCATCACCACGGGCGACAAGCTGCGCGGCCTGCTCGGCCCGCGAAAGCCCCTGGTGGCCCGGCGCGGCGACGACCCGGCCGCGATCCTGTTCACCTCGGGCTCGGAGGGGGCGCCGAAGGGGGTGGTGCTCGCCAACCGCAACATGCTCGCCAATACGGCGCAGGTGGCCGCCCGGATCGATTTCGGGCCGAGCGACAAGGTCTTCAACGTGCTGCCCGTGTTCCACGCCTTCGGGCTGACGGCGGGGCTCGTGCTGCCGCTGGTCTCCGGGGTTCCAGTCTACCTCTACCCCTCGCCGCTGCATTACCGGATCGTGCCGGAACTCATCTACGGCTCCAACGCCACCGTCCTGTTCGGCACCGACACCTTCCTGACGGGCTACGCCAAGACCGCGCATTCCTACGACCTGCGCTCCCTGCGCTACGTCGTGGCCGGCGCCGAGGCGGTGAAGGAATCCACCCGCAAGACCTGGGGCGAAAAGTTCGGCCTGCGCATCCTGGAGGGCTACGGCGTCACCGAGTGCGGCCCGGTGGTCGCCCTCAACACGCCGATGTTCAACCGCTTCGGCACGGTCGGCCGGCTCCTGCCCGGCCAGGAATGGCGCCTGGAGCCGGTGCCCGGCATCGAGGAGGGGGGACGCCTGTCCCTGCGCGGCCCCAACATCATGCTGGGCTACCTCCGGCCCGAGCGGCCCGGCACGATCGAGGCGCCTCCGCAAGGCTGGCACGACACCGGCGACATCGTCGCCATCGACGCGCTGGGCTTCGTCACGATCAAGGGCCGCGCCAAGCGGTTCGCCAAGATCGCCGGCGAGATGGTGTCGCTCGCCGGCGTCGAGGCCATCGCGGCCGAACTCTGGCCGGATACGCCGAGCGCGGTCGCCGCCGTGCCGGATGCCCGCAAGGGCGAGCGGCTGGTGCTGTTCACCGAGGCGAAGGATGCGACCCGCGCGGCCTACCAGAGCTTCGCCAAGGGCAAGGGCGCGCCCGAGATCGCGATTCCCGCCGAGGTGGTGGTGCTCGATCGCGTCCCGATGCTCGGCACCGGCAAGGTCGATCAGGTCAGCGTGGTCAAGCTCGCCCAGGAGCGCGCCGGCGGCCAAGCGCACGCCGCCGCGTGAGGCGGCGGCCGGCAATGCCATGACGGGCCTCATTTTGGGACACCGAGACAAGAGATTGGGACTTACGAACCAATCCGCCGACTCAACCGCCCGGCGGAAATCACTAAGCTGTCGTTCGAATATGGGGCTTTGAGCCGAGCCCTGGATCGAGGGCGGGATCGCCCGCCCGCGTCGCGGGCGAGGCTGGATCTCGGACAGCAAGCGATGCGCACGATGACGGCGGACATACGCAAGATCCGATCTGGCGACTTCGACGCCGCTGACGCGCCGGCCGATGCGCGGGAGACCGAGGGCAGGCCCGTGGTGCTCACCCGTCTCGCGCTGCCGTTCAACGACAACGCGCGCGAGGCCCAGGCGCGGGGGCTCGCGCAATCGCAGGACGCCGATTCGGCTGACGGGGAATCCTTCATGCGCGACCGTCCCGCGCCCACCGAGGGGTTGAGCGCTTCGCCACGCATTCGGTGGCGCGGGCCCCTCGTCACGCGCTGGATCGGCTTCGCCGCGGAGCGCCGGCGGGCACAGGCCCGGGTGAACCGGATGCGGGCGCGCCGGAATGCGGGCGCTTCCGAGCCGTCGGCCCACTGAGCGGTCGGACGGCGCTCGGCCTCAACGTCCGGCCTGTCCGGCGCCCAGATCGATCAGCGCCTGGGCGAGCGCGTCCACCTGATCCTCCGTGTGGGCGGCCGAGAACGCCACCCGCAGCCGGGCGGTGCCCGCCGGGACCGTGGGCGGACGGATGGCCACGACGAGGAAGCCGCGCGCTTCGAGGGCCGCCGAGAGCGCCAGTGCCTCCGGCGCCCCGCCGACGAGCACGGGCACGATCGGACTTTGCGCCTGCGCCAAGCCGAGCCGCGCGGTGAAGCGCCGGGCCAGGGCCAGGGGCCGGGCCGCCCGCTCGGGTTCCGCCTCGACGATCTCCAGCGCGCGCAGGGCCGCCGCCGCCGAGGCCGGCGGCAGGCCGGTGGTGTAGACGAAGCTGCGGGCCCGGCTCGTCATCAGGTCGATGACGGCCTGCGAGGCGCAGAGATACCCGCCATAGGACCCCAGGGTCTTCGACAGCGTGCCCATCTCGAGGGGCGCGCGCGCGCCCGCCTCCACCACCCCGAGGCCATGGGCATCGTCCACCAGCGTCCAGGCATCGTACTCGGCGGCGAGCCCGAGAATGGCCGCGAGGGGTGCGCGGTCCCCATCCATGCTGAAGACCCGCTCGGTGAGGATCAGCGCCCGCGCGTGCCGGGCGCGCCGGGCGCTTAGGAGGTCGCGCAGGTGGTCGATGTCGTTGTGGCGAAACCGCAGCATCGTCGCGCCCGAGACCTGCGCCCCCGCGAACAGGCAGGAATGGCCCAGCGCATCGATGAGGATCAGGTCCTTTGCCCCCGCCAGGGCCGGGACGATGCCGAGATTGGCCATGTAGCCGCTGCCGAAGACGAGGGCGGCGGCCTTGCCCTTGTGGGCGGCCAGCCGCGCTTCCAGGGCCGACAGCACCGGGTGGTTGCCGGTGACCAGCCGCGAGGCGCCGGCCCCCGCGCCGTAGCGGGCCAGGGCCTCCTGTCCCGCCGCGATCACGCGCGGATCGTCGGAGAGCCCGAGATAGTCGTTGCAGGAAAACGAGATGAGGGCGTGCTCCCCCCGCCGGGCCGCCGGGCCTGGGCCGCGCGCGGTCTCGACGAGGCGTCGGCGCAGGGCACGCGCATCGAGATCGGCCAGCGTCCCGCGCGCGAAGGCGTCGAGGCTGGCCGCTCCGGGATCGGCGGTCTGGGGGATATCGGGAGTGTCGGGGATCGGGTCCGGCATGAGCCTGCGCGCAGGAGAATCGCGGGAGATGTGCCGTCGAAGGGGGCGAGCCGGCGGGCCTTGTCAAGGCGAACGCGATGCATCGCTGCCACGCTCGGGCGGCGAAGTACGGGCCAAGGTTTCGGGCGCGGGCAGTTAACCGCTTCGCAATGCGATGCTGCGTAGTTTCAGCGCCAAGGGGCGTTCAGGACTTGGCGCTCCGGCACATTGTAGGAGAGCCGTGCGCCTCGCACCGGCCCTCACCTGACGGAGCGCACCGACTCATGGCCCTCGATCTCGGCATGCCGATCCTTGTCGTCGATGATTATCAGACGATGGTCCGTATCATCCGCAACCTTCTGAAGCAGCTCGGCTTCGAGGAGGTCGACGACGCCTCCGACGGCACCGCCGCCCTGGCGCGCCTCAAGAACCGCAAGTACGGCCTCGTCATCTCCGACTGGAACATGGAGCCGATGACGGGCTACGAGCTGCTGCGCCACGTCCGCGCCGACGAGGCCCTGCGCACCACCCCGTTCATCATGGTCACCGCCGAGTCGAAGACCGAGAACGTCATCGCCGCCAAGAAGGCCGGCGTGAACAACTACATCGTCAAGCCGTTCAACGCCGCGACGCTGAAGAGCAAGATCGAAGCGGTCTGCGGCGCCTGAGGGGCCCCAGGACAACAACGAGATCGGGGAGCCGGAACCGATGGCACTCGCCAAGCAGGCGCGGAAGGTCAATCCCGCGTCGGACAAGCCTTCGCTGATCCATGAGCTCGTGGAGATCGCGGATTACATCGCGCACCTGCGCAACGAGATCGCCGCGCTCCGGGCCAACGAACTCACCCGCGACCGCCTGCCGATGGCCCACGAGGAACTCGGCAGCGTGGTGGCCGCCACGGCGGGCGCCACGAACGCGATCATGAACACGGCCGAGGAAATCCTCGGCCTGCCCGACGACAAGAACTACCGGGCCGCCGTCGAGGCCCGGATGAACGACATCTTCGAAGCCTGCACCTTCCAGGACATCACCGGCCAGCGCATCGCCAAGGTGGTGGAGGCACTGCGCCAGTTGGAGAGCCGGCTCTCGCGCTTCGCCAGTGCCGTCAAGGCCAAGGACGAGGGCGGCATCGACCCCGAAGAGGTGGAGCGCCGAGTCCGCCGGGAACTCCTCATCCTCAACGGCCCGCAGATCAACGGCCCGGCCGTGGCCCAGGACGAGATCGACGCGCTGTTCGCCTGATCACCAGATCAGGCGCTCGATCACCGCATCCGGCCGGACCGCCTGGCGGTCAAGCCAATCGGCGATGTCGCCGAGCGTCGCCTGCGCGGCCGAGACCCCGAGTTCCTCGGCATGGATGCCGCGCGCGACGAGCAGGTTGGGAATTCCGAACGCCGAGGCGCCCGCGATGTCGGTGCGCAGCGCATCGCCCACCGCGAGGACGCGCGCGGGCTCCGGCGGCGTTCGCGCATCGAGATCGCCCGCCATGGCGAGGGCCGCCTCGTAGACCGGGCGGTGCGGCTTGCCCGCATAGGTCACGGGACCGCCCAAGGCCTCGTAGGCTTCCGCGATCAGTCCGGCGCACGGGATCAGCCGGCCGCCCCGCTCCACCACGAGATCGGGATTGGCGCAGAGCATGGGCACGTCGCGCGCGCGCATGCCTTCCAGCGTGGTCCGGTAATCCTCCGCCGTTTCGCGGGTGTCGTCGAACAGGCCTGTGCAGACCACGCGCTGCGCGGCTTCGGCAGGCACCAGGGTGAGGTCGAGGCCGACGAAGATCGGGGCGTCGCGCTCCGGCCCGAGATGGTGGATGCGCTCCCCCGGATGTCCGGCGATGAGGCTGCGGGTGAGGTCGCCCGAGGTCAGGATGGCATCGTAGGCGCCGCAGGGGATGCCGAACCCGTCGAGGATCGCCTGCACCCCGGCCCAGGGGCGCGGCGCGTTGGAGACCAGCACGACACGACGCGGGCGCGTCGGCCCGGACAGGGCGCGAAAACGCATCAGCGCGTCGCTGGCGCCCCGGTGGGCGTTGGTGCCGTCGTGCAGGACGCCCCAGACGTCGCACAGGATCAGGTCGTAGGCCTCCGCGACCTCGGACAGCCCGCGCAGGGTCGGAACATGCGTCCTCAGGGGGTGTTCCGGCGCCGGGGAAGGTGCGGGCGTGTCGGTCATGCGGCGAGGGAACCTGGAAGCGGGCGCGAGGGGGATGCGCCCGGGTAGGCGGGACGCCCCGGAAAATCAAACCGCGCCCGGATATCGGCTCCAGGGATCTCAGCCGGCCCGGCGCAGGAAATCCCGGAAGGGGCGGCGCTGCGGCGGGGGCTCGGGGTCCTCGTTCGGCGGTGGGGCGGGCTCCGGCGCCTCGGGCGGCGGCGCGTTGAGCACCTCGGTGCGCACCACCCGGGCCGGCGCGAAGACGCCGCCCTGTGCCAGGGGCACGTCGAGTTCGATGAGGTCCGGCACGTCGGTCTCGCGCTCGACGCCGTCGGCGACGAGGCGGATACCGGCCCGGCCCAGGGCCGCCACGAGGTCTTCCAGCGCGATGTCGGGCATCGCCTGGCGCGAGCCCGGCCGCAGCAGCAGGTCGGCGGGCACCTTCACCTGGGAGACACCCCGGTCGGCCAGCGCCAGGGGATCGAGGCGCAGGTCGAGGGGCCGGTCGAGGATGAAGCCGATGCGCCCGCGCAGGTCGGCGAGCACCCCCGCCTGCTCGGCGTCGAGGCTGCGCCAGCTCGCCTGCGGCAGGGCCAGCATCACCCGCCCCGAGAGGTCCGGCTCGCCCTCGACGAGGCGGCCGAGGGAGCGGAGGAAACCCGGCTCGAACAGGGAGCGCGGCGACAGGCCGTAGGCGACCGCCGCCTGGCTGCCGCGCCCGGCGAGATGCCGCGCGATGGTGGCGACACGCTGCAGCATGCGGCGGTCGAGGTCGGTGGTGCGTCCGTGGCGTTCCAGCACCGGCACGAACGCGTCGGGCGCCAGGACTTCCCCCGACAGGCGCAGGCGCGCCAGGGCCTCGTAGGACACCACCTTGCGCTGGGGCAGGGACACGACGGGCTGGAGGTGGACTTCGAGCCCCGATGCGTCGAAGGCCTCGATCAGGGCCGCCTCGCGCTCGGGGTCACGCTCCGGAAGCGCGGACCGGCTCAGGGCGCGCGGCTTCCACGGCGCGGCCGGCGGGAGGGCGGGGTCCGAACGCCGGGGCGGCGGCACGATCTCGGCGGATCGCGGCTCCGGCATCGACGATGCGGCGCGCGCGGGCACCGGGGCGGGCGTCGAAGCAGGCATTTGCGAGGCGACCGACGTGGGCGCGGCCTTCAGGCCCGCGATCTCGCCGTCCTGCGCCGAGACCACGGCGGCGAGTTCGCGCACGATGCCGCTGAGGAGACCGATCTCCGCCGTGACCTCCTCGATCCCGGCGCTCAAATGGCTGGTGTCGGCCGAGGTTCCATTCGGCAGCGCGGTTCCGGCGTCGGCGGCGCGCACCTGCTGCTCGGCGATGGCGCGCGCCACCGTCTCGATGCGGACCAGGCGCTGCGACAGCACGTCGACCTCGCTGGAGAGCTTGTCGCAGCGCGCCCCGAGCCGGCTCGCGCGACGCTGCGCGACGAGGCCCAGGCCCGAGCCGAAGGCGGCGAGCGCGAGGCTCGCTCCGAGCGGCGAGAAGACCGCGATCGGCCCGATGAGGCAGAGCCCGAGAAGACTCAAGGCCCAGAGGCTCGTACGCCGGCCGACGATCCGGGCCATCGAAATGCGAAATCCTCGAACGCTGGAAACGGAAAGACCGGGGCCGGACGCGCCGACGCCTCATTCAAGATTGCCGAGTCGTTCCTTTGTTGCCGAGACACTTGCGGCCCACAAGGGACCGGTGCGCCCGGGTCAACCGATTTCTCCAAACTGTGACCCCACCTGCAGGGCTCCAGGCGGCCTCGCTTGCATCGGACCGCGGCGGCGCCGAAATGGAGGGGCGGAACGACGAGCCCGGAGCGGACCTCATGGACGCGATGCCATCGGATCTTCTGATGCAGGTGGAGGGCATGACCTGCGACGGCTGCGCGGCGGCGGTGCGCCGGGCGATCCAGCGCCTCGATCCCGACGCCAAGGTGGCGGTGGATCTCGACCACGGCCGCGTCGCGGTCACCACCACCGCCCAGGCCCTGTCCATCGCCGAGGCCCTGACCGAGGCCGGTTACACGGCCAGTGCCATGACGGGGTGACACCCGCTTGATCCCAAACAAAATTTTGCCTGGGAATTCAAAATTTCCGACGCGCTTTTGCGTGTTCGTTCGCGCAAACTGATACGATCCATAGCGCGTGGCCGTTCGGCCGGTCCGCACGGCCCAACGTCGGCGGATCCGGACCTTTCGGCAGGCAAGCGCAGAACGCCAGCGGATGTGTTCGGCCCCGCGCCGGGCACAGCCGGACAAGAACAATCCGGGAGAAACGAAGAATGCCTTCAGATATCGAGATCGCGCGCGCGGCGACGCTCCAGCCGATCACCGAGGTCGCCGCCCGAATCGGCATCCCGGACGAGGCCCTGCACAATTACGGACGGCACATCGCCAAGATCGACCACGGCTTCATCAAGAGCCTGGAGGGCAAGCCCGAGGGCAAGCTCGTGCTCGTGACCGCGATCAGCCCGACCCCGGCGGGCGAGGGCAAGACCACCACCACGGTCGGCCTCGGCGACGCGCTCAACCGCATCGGCCAGAAGACCGTGATGTGCCTGCGCGAGCCCTCGCTCGGCCCCTGTTTCGGCATGAAGGGGGGAGCGGCCGGCGGCGGCAAGGCCCAGGTCGTGCCCATGGAGCAGATCAACCTGCACTTCACCGGCGACTTCCACGCCATCACGTCGGCCCACTCGCTCGCCGCCGCCCTCATCGACAACCACGTCTACTGGGCCAACGAGCTCAACATCGACGTGCGCCGCATCGCCTGGCGCAGGGTGGTCGACATGAACGACCGCTCGCTGCGCGCGATCACGTCGAGCCTGGGCGGCGTCGCCAACGGCTTCCCGCGCGAGGACGGCTTCGACATCACCGTGGCCTCCGAGGTCATGGCGGTGTTCTGTCTCGCGCGTGATCTCGATGACCTCGAGGCCCGCCTCGGCCGCATCGTCATCGCGGAGACCCGCGACCGCAAGCCGGTGACCCTCAAGGACGTGAAGGCCACGGGGGCCATGACGGTGCTCCTCAAGGACGCGCTGCAGCCCAACCTCGTGCAGACCCTCGAGGGCAACCCCGCCCTCATCCACGGCGGGCCGTTCGCCAACATCGCGCATGGCTGCAACTCGGTGATCGCGACCCGCGCGGGGCTCAAGCTCGGCGACTACGTCGTCACGGAAGCCGGCTTCGGCGCCGATCTGGGCGCGGAAAAATTCATCGACATCAAGTGCCGCCAAGCCGGGCTGAAGCCCTCGGCGGTGGTGATCGTCGCCACCGTGCGCGCCCTCAAGATGCATGGCGGCGTCTCGAAGAAGGAACTCGGCTCCGAGAACCTGGAGGCGCTCGAGAAGGGCTTCGCGAACCTGGCCCGCCACGTCACCAACGTGCGCGGCTTCGGCCTGCCCGTCGTCGTCGGCGTCAACCACTTCTACGCCGACACGGATGCCGAGCATGCCAAGCTGAAGGAGCTCTGCCGCGACAAGCTCCAGGTCGAGGCGATCACCTGTAAGCACTGGGCCGAAGGGGGCGCGGGCGCCGAAGAGCTCGCCCATGCGGTCGTGAAGCTGGCCAACGGCGAGCAGAAGCCGCTCAGCTTCGCCTACGAGACCGAGACCAAGCTCACCGACAAGATCCGCGCCATCGCCACCAAGCTTTACGGCGCCGGCGACATCCAGGTGGAATCCAAGGCCGCCACCAAGCTCGCGCAGTTCGAGAAGGACGGCTACGGCAACCTGCCGGTCTGCATGGCCAAGACGCAGTACTCGTTCTCCACCGATCCGAACCTGATGGGAGCGCCCGACGGCCACACCATCGCGGTGCGCGACGTGCGCCTCTCGGCGGGCGCCGGCTTCGTCGTGGTGATCTGCGGTGAGATCATGACCATGCCGGGCCTGCCCAAGATCCCGGCCTCGGAGGGCATCCACCTCGATGCCAATGGCCAGATCGAGGGGCTGTTCTAGGGCGTTTGCCGGAAACGCTCGTCGCCGACGGATTTCGGGCCTGCCCGAGATCCGTCGCGGTGACGGCGAAGTGTCGGGCGTGGGGTGGTCATGCCGATGGAAGGCCTCCCACGCTTGCAAGCGGAACGCGTCCGGGCGTGATCCGGCGCGCGGCCCGTGCTAGCCGGGGCGGATGACCGCACGCGCGCCCGAGCCCCGATCGTGATCCCCTGGGTCGTCCTCGACACCGCGCCGGTCCCCGGCGGCTCCGAGTCCCTTCGGCTGCTCCAGCGGGGCACCGAATTCTCGATCCAACTCGGGCACAACGAGTTGATGAACAGCCGGCTCAGCGGCTCGGAGGAGGCGCTGGCGACCCTGAGTGCCGCCCGCCTCGGGCCGCGACAGCAGGCGCGCTGGCTGATCGGCGGCTACGGCATGGGCTTCACCCTGCGGGCCGCCCTCGACGCACTCGGCGCGGACGCCCGCATCCTCCTGGCCGAACTCGTGCCGGCGGTGCTGGACTGGGGGCGCGGCCCCCTCGCGGCGGTCTCGTCCGACGCGCTCGCGGACCCTCGGGTCGACGCGCAGGTGGCCGACGTGGCCGGGCTGATCCGCAGCGGGCGCGCCGCCTACGACGCCATCCTGCTCGACGTCGACAACGGCCCGGATGGCCTGACGCGCAGTGCCAACGACCGGCTCTACGACGCCTCGGGCCTCGCGGCGGCGCGCGCGGCCCTGCGCCCCGGCGGGGTGCTGGCGGTGTGGTCGGCCCACCCCGATCCGGCGTTCACGCAGCGCTTGGCGCGAAGCGGTTTCGCGGTCGAGGAGGTCGGCGTACGGGCCGGGCGTTCGCGGGGCGCGCGCCACACCATCTGGCTCGCCGAGCGGCCTCGTCGCTAGCAGGCCTTCAGGCGGAGGCGCGCTGGCGTTCACGGTGCCGGCTCAGGCGCGTGGCGCCGTAGACTTCGGCGAGCTGGCGCCGGGCGGCCTTCACCGGGGGGGCGTTCCGCTCGTCGCAGGCGGCGGCGATGATGCGCAGGGCATCGGCCACCGAGCGCTCCAGGCGCGCCTCGGCGAACGGCGTCGATCGTTGGAGGCGGTCCTCCGAAATCCCGGTCCTGTCCATGCTCTGGCCCCGCGTCGGTTCAGGTCGTCCTCTCGGGGACGATCTCTGCCCGCGAGCATCGGGACGGGACGGGGCGGCAACAAGGCAGCTTGGCCGTGGGCCGCCTGCCACGCCTCGGGAACGGCTTGCGCTCAGTCGCGTCCCTGGCCCTCGTTGAACTTGTCGCGGCAGGTATAGCCGACGAAGCATTGCGGATTGTCGCGGGTGATTTCCCAGGAGGGCTGCGTCGTCTCCGGCAGGGGGCAGAAGCCGCCGTCGCGCACGAAGCGTGCATAGGTCGCGGGCCCGGTGCTCATCACGATGGCGCCGGCCTGTGCCACCAGCGCCGAGGCTTCGGCACAGGTCATCGCCCTGGTGTCGGGCCGCGCCTGGGCCCCCGCGACGCCTAGTGTCAGGACGGCACTGACGAGGATGGCGGGCAGGCACCAGCGGAAAACGGCCGTCATCGAGCGGGATCTCCGGGCGGCCGGGGCACGATCAGGCCCGGACGACGGTCATCGGGTGGGTTGGTCTCGACGCCACGATAAACCCTCGGCCCATGCCCGGCAAAGCCCGGCTCACGCCGCCGTGAGCGCCAGGGTGAAATCGAACGCCTCGGTCACGCCCTCCTGCCAGAGGGAGGCGGGCGTCGGGCGGGCGAGATGGAGCGCGCCGTCCGCCTCCCCGCCGCTGATCCGGAGATCCGCCCCGACCTTGGTGGCCAGTTCCCGCATCGGCCGGTTCCAGGCCAGGCAGCGCACGTGCAGATCGCGCACGCCGCGATTGCGCGCGGCTGCCGCGATGCGGCGAAACAGGGCCTGGCCGAGCCCGTTGCGGCGATACGCCTTCTCCACCGCGAAGGCGGCCTCCGCCTCCGCGCCGAGGATAAAGCCGGGCGGCGGCGCGGAGGCGGGGCGCAACTCGCCGAGCCCCCGGAGAGTCCCGTCGATGAAGCCTCCGAACATCAGCCCCTCCGCGCTCATGGCGTTGCGGGCGTAGGTCAGGGCGGCCGCGTCGCTGAGGGCACCCATGAAGCGGTTGGCGCGGGTCTCGGGGTCGAGCCGCAGGAAGTAGGCCTCCACCATTGGGCCGTCATTGGGCCACAGGCGGCGGATGATCGGGTGCGGGGTCGAACGGGTGTCGGGCATCGGCTGCCGGTCTCCGGATGTGGGGCGCGTGGAGCGCGCCGTGTCCGGGCGTAGCCTCCCTCAAGGCCCGACGGATCTGGCATCGCCATGCGGTTTGTGCAATGCAACAAAACGACCCGGGCCGGTGCGGGTCGGCGTCGGGCTTGATCCCGCGTGGCGCCCGCGTCAGACCGAAACGGCCGGCATGTCCGCAGTCCCGAACCTCGTCCCGCTCACCCACAGGTCGCCCACGCCGTGAACGCTCCCTCCTCCCAGGGTCCCGCGCCGTCGAGCCATGCGATCGCCGGCGCCGTCTCTCCCGGCCTGGTCTCCGACCGCTACGAGGCCCTGGCCCGCTCCGGCGCCATCGAGCGCGATCCCGCGCAGGTCCACCTCGTGCGCGCCCTCGACCGGCTGGTGCAGGAACTCGGCCGGCGCAAACGGGCGCGCAAGGGCAGCGCGCTCGGCTGGCTGTTCGGGCGCCGGGACGATGCCGCCACGCCGCCGAGGGGGCTCTACATCTGGGGCTCCGTGGGGCGCGGCAAGACCATGCTGATGGACCTGTTCCACGAGGCCGCCCCCGAGCCGAAGCGCCGGGTGCACTTCCACGGCTTCCTCGCCGACGCGCACGAGCGCATCCACGCCCACCGGCAGGCCCTGAAGGCCGGCACCGCCAAGGGCGACGACCCGATTCCCGTGGTGGCCG
Source organism: Methylobacterium sp. (assembly GCF_028290105.1). Classification (GTDB taxonomy): domain Bacteria; phylum Pseudomonadota; class Alphaproteobacteria; order Rhizobiales; family Beijerinckiaceae; genus Methylobacterium. The sequence goes on along the minus strand of NZ_JAQGKL010000017.1, from coordinate 4,999 downwards.
ACGCGCTCGCCGACGAGGCGACCCTGCTCTGCTTCGACGAATTCACCGTCACCGACATCGCCGACGCGATGATCCTGGGCCGCCTGTTCGGCGCCCTGTTCAAGCGCGGCGTCACCGTGGTGGCGACCTCCAACGTCGAGCCCGACCGGCTCTACGAGGGCGGGCTCAACCGCGCCCTGTTCCTGCCTTTCATCGCCGAGTTGCAGGAGCGCGTCGACGTGCTGCGCCTCGATGCGCGCACGGATTTCCGCCTGGAAAAGCTCGGCGGCGCCTCTGTCTACCATGTGCCGGCGGACGAGGCCGCGCGCGCGGCCCTGGCCCACGCCTTCAAGGGCCTCACCGGCAAGGCCCGGGGCCGGCCCGCGACCCTCCGGGTGAAGGGGCACGCGGTGACGGTGCCCGAGGAGACCGGCGGCGTCGCCCGCTTCGGATTCGCCGATCTCTGTGCCCAGGCGCTCGGCGCCTCCGACTACATGGCGGTGGCGCGCGCCTTCCACACCGTCATCGTCTCCGACATCCCCGTGATGGGGCCGGACAACCGCAACGAGGCCAAGCGCTTCATCACGCTGGTGGACACCCTCTACGACGCGCACGTGAAGCTCATCGCCTCGGCGGCGGCCGAGCCCCAGGGCCTCTACACCGCCACAGAGGGGCGCGAGGCCTTCGAGTTCGACCGCACGGTCTCGCGGCTCATCGAGATGCGCTCGTCGGAATACCTCGCCCTGCCGCACGGGGCGGGTGATTCCGAGGCGTCGGGATCGAGCGCCGGCCTCGTCGAGACCTGAGGCAGCGGCTGGGTGGGGTGTTCGCGCCTTGCTGGGAGCGGCGGACCGAGCCAACGCCCGAACGCGGAACTCGGGCCGCCTCGCCCCTGACGCACCGTGCGCAACGGCACATCGAGGGCGGATCGGCCGACCCGTGGCGGGTGGAGGCCCCGGTCCCCGGTTGCGCTGCAGCAGGGCCGGCGCTTAGTTGTATTCATTCCGAAGTACGGGGCGTGGGGGCTTCGTGCGCTGCGACGGTTGCCCTTTCCGAGGGACCGGATCCGCCGCCGTGCTTCAGGATCTCTTTGCCGGACGGCGATCGACGTCGCCCATGTCCGACGCCCGACATGTGACCCCGACGGCCTTTCGCCGGTTGACGGATTGGCGTGATGCCGATCCCGACCGGCCCGTGGCCTGATCCATGACAGGATACACCGATGATCAAACTGACCGTGAACGGAGCTGAACGCAGCTTCGACGGCGATCCCGACATGCCGCTGCTCTGGTACCTGCGCGACGAGGTCGGCCTCACCGGGACGAAGTTCGGCTGCGGTCAGGCGCTCTGCGGCGCCTGCACCATCCATCTCGGCGGCACGGCCGTGCGCGGCTGCGTCACTCCCGTCTCGGCCGCCGAGGGGCAGGCCGTCGTCACCATCGAGGGCCTGTCCCCCGACGGCAACCATCCGGTCCAGGCGGCTTGGCGCGACCTCAACGTGGCGCAATGCGGCTACTGCCAATGCGGGCAGATGATGCAGGCCGCCTCGCTCCTCACCGACACCCCGAAGCCCACCGATGCGCAGATCGACGAGGCGATGAGCGGGAACCTGTGCCGTTGCGGCACCTACCCGCGCATCCGCGCCGCGATCCACCAGGCCGCCGGCCAGAAGCCCGCCGCCAACAAGGGAGAGCGCCTGTGATCCACGAAGCGCAGACCATGGCGGATCTCGCCACCGCGCCGGCCGAGGCCGCGTCCCCTTCGACGGCGCTCGCCAATGTCAGCCGCCGCGCCATGCTCGGCGGCATGGGCGCCCTGGTGCTCGCCTTGTCCTGGCGTGATCCGGCGAAGGCCGAGGACAAGAAGGACGAGCCGAAGAAGTACGGCGCCGATGCCATGCCGCATGGCTGGCAGGACGACCCGAAGGTGTTCGTCGCGATTCAACCGGACGGCACCGTCACGGTGACCTGCCACCGCTCCGAGATGGGCCAGGGCGTGCGCACGTCCATCGCGCTCGTGGTGGCCGACGAACTCGAGGCCGACTGGTCGAAGGTGAAGGTCGCCCAGGCCTGGGGCGACGAGGCCCGCTTCGGCAATCAGGACACCGACGGCTCGCGCAGCTTGCGCCACTTCTTCCCGCACCTGCGCCATGCGGGCGCCGCGGCCAAGGCCATGCTGGTCCAGGCCGCCGCCAAGCAATGGGGCGTCCCGGCCGCCGAGGTCAGGGCCGAGAACCACGTGCTCACCCACGCCAAGTCGAAGCGCACGCTCGGCTACGGAGAGGTGGCGCAAGCCGCCGCGGACCTGCCGGTGCCGGCCCGCGAGAGCGTGAACCTGAAGGATTCCAAGGCCTTCAAGTTCATCGGCAAGGGCAAGATCGGCCTCATCGACAACCACGACTTCACGGTCGGCACGGCGATGTACGGCATCGACACCCGCCTCGAGGGGATGCTCTATGGCCTCGTCGCCCGCCCGCCCGTCTACGGTGGCAAGGTGGTGAGCTTCGACGACACCGAGGCGAAGAAGGTCGCGGGCGTCGTGAAGATCTTCAAGATCGACACGCCCGAGATCCCGTCCGAGTTCCAGCCCATCGGCGGCGTCGCCGTGGTGGCCAAGAACACCTGGGCGGCAATGAAGGCCCGCGATGCCCTGAAGATCACCTGGGACGACGGACCGAACGCCAATTACGATTCCGTCGCCTTCCGGGGCGAGTTGGAGAAGGCGGCGCGGGCGCCCGGCAAGGTCGTGCGCGACCAGGGCGATGTCGCCGGCGCGATGGCCAAGGCCAAGACGAAGGTCGAGGCCGAGTACTTCGTGCCCCACCTCGTCCAGGCGCCGATGGAGCCGCCCGCCGCCACCGTGCGGATCAAGGACGGGTTCTGCGAAGCCTGGACCTGTACCCAGGCGCCCCAGGCGACGCATGATCGCCTCGCCAAGAAGCTGAACCTGCCCGCCGACAAGGTGCGGGTGAACGTGACGCTGCTTGGCGGCGGCTTCGGCCGCAAGTCGAAGCCCGACTACGTGCTGGAGGCAGCCCTCTGCAGCCAGGCCGTGGACGGCGCCCCGGTCAAGCTGATCTGGACCCGCGAGGACGATCTCCACCACGGCTACTACCACACCATCTCGGTGGAGCGGCTGGAGGCCGGGCTCGACGACAAGGGCATGCCGGTCGCTTGGCTTCACCGCTCGGCGGCCCCCACCATCGGCTCGATCTTCGCGCCCGACCCCAAGCACGAGCTGCCCTTCGAGCTCGGCATGGGCCTGACCAACACGCCCCTCAACGTGCCCAACATCCGCCTCGAGAACCCGGGCGCGGATGCCCACGTGCGCATCGGCTGGTTCCGCTCGGTCTCGAACATCCCGCACGCCTTCGCGATCCAGTCCTTCGTGGCGGAACTCGCGCACGCGGCGGGACGTGACCCCAAGGACTACCTGCTGGCGCTTCTCGGTCCCGACCGGGTCATCGACCCGACGAGCATCAGCGACGTGTGGAACTACGGCGAGGACCCGGCCCGCTACCCGATCGACACGGGGCGCCTGCGCCGCGTGATCGAGACGGCGGCCAAGGGCATCGGCTGGGGCCGCACCATGCCGAAGGGCACCGGCCTCGGCATCGCCGGCCATTACAGCTTCGTCACCCATACGGCGGTGGCGGCGGAGGTCGCGGTCGGCCCCAAGGGCGAGGTCCAGGTCAAGCGCGTCGACATCGCCATCGATTGCGGGCCGCAGGTCAACCCGGAGCGGGTCCGCTCGCAGATGGAGGGCGCGGTGGTCATGGGCATGGGCCTCGCGCTCTCGTCCGAGATCACCTTCAAGAACGGACGCGCGCAGCAGAACAACTTCGACGGCTACGAGATCACCCGCATCGACGCGGCGCCGAAGGAGATCCACGTCCACCTGCTTCCGAACCCGGACTACAGCCGACCGCTGGGTGGCGTCGGCGAGCCCGGCGTGCCGCCCGTAGCCCCGGCGATCGCCAACGCGATCTTCGCCGCCACCGGCCGGCGCATCCGGCAACTGCCGATTCGCGATCAGCTCAGCGCCTGATCACCCGAGCCGACAGAACGAAGCCCCCGGTCCGAATCCTCGGGCCGGGGGCTTTTTCGTGTGCACGCGCCGCGACCGAACCAGGGTCTCGGCGAAGGGACCAGGTTTTCCGACGCTTCGAGGGAGCCCGACCCCGATTCGCACGGTTGATCAACGCATGGGCAGGCCCGATCGGCCCCGCCGACGATAATCCAAGGACAGCAATCGATGACGCGTTTCGTGTGGCTCGCCGCCGGTCTTCTCGCTGCGAGCGCGGCTCCCGCCCTCGCCTCCCCGTGCGCGGACCGGATCGCCAAGCTCGATGGCCCGGTGAAGGATCTGGCCAAGGAGTCGATCTCCGCCAACACCAGCGGCAAGGCTTCGGCGAGCGCCCGGGGCGGCCAGGGCGTCACGGGGAGCGATGGCGGGGCCTCGGCCGCGGCAGCCCCGGCCGAGAAATCGGCGGAGGCCGGCCAGGGCGCCGACAAGGCCATGCAGGCGAAGGTGGCCCTCGACGAGGCGCGCACGGCCGACAAGAAGGGCGATGCCAAGGCTTGCGGCGACGCTGTCGACCGGGCGCAGAAGCAGGTGGACGGCGCGCCCTGATCTCGGCAGGTTGCACGCGATTCGGTAGGGTCATTTCGATCGGGCACGTTGCCGTGCCGCGGTCGGATCGGACGTCGTGAGCGCTGGCCTATGATCGAAGCCGGCTTCGGGGCGACGCGATGCGCGCCCCACGTTCGCGGATGTCTCTAAGCGCTGGCGCTGGCCCGTGCGACGACGGCGAGCGCGTGGTCGTTGCCGTTCAGGCCGGCGCAGAGGTCGTCGATTTCGGCGATGTCGAGGGCGTCGCCGGACTCGCTGGCAATGGCATCGATCAAGTGATCCTGATGCGGACTAAAGGGATGCCCCTGAAGCCGATAGAATTGGTAGTAGCGCAAAGCGGCCAATACAGCATCGCGCTCTCGTTCGGTGATGGTAATATTCTGCATGC
>NZ_JAQGKL010000274.1 GCF_028290105.1 Methylobacterium sp. | reverse complement strand
GCCGATGCGAAGTCAGTCGCCCTCAGCGCGCGGCGGCGTGGGGCGGTTCGGCTTGGGCCTTCGCGTACCGGGCTTTGAGCGCTTCGACAATCCGGCCCATGCGGATGCTGTTCGATCCCTTGACCATGACGGCGTCGCCGGGGCGCAGCACGGAGAGCACGGGGTCGAGCAACTCGGCGGATGTGGCCGCAGCGGCGCCGCGCCGGCTCACCGGCAGCGCCTCGAAGAGGTTGCGCATGAGCGGCCCGGCCGTGAAGACGAGGTCGATGCCGGCCTCCTCGACGGGGCCGGCCAGCGCGCGGTGGTGGCTGTCGCCCTGGGCCCCGAGTTCCAGCATGTCGCCGAGCACCGCGATGCGGCGCCCGCGCGGGCCGGTCTCGATGGCCGCCAGCGTCGCGAGCGCCGCGCGGATCGACGCCGGATTGGCGTTGTAGCTCTCGTCCACCAGGAAGGCCTCGCCCTCCCCGATCGCCAGGGCCGTCCGCTCGCCGCGTCCGACCGGCGGCCGCAGGGCGGCGAGCGACAGGGCCGCGCGGGCGAGGTCGGCGCCGAGCGCATGCACCACCGCCATGACGCCGAGCGAGTTCATCGCCGTGTGCCGTCCGGGCGTGCCGAGCTGGTAGGTGACGGGGATGCCCATGACGACCGCGTCGACCACCGAGAGGTCGGGGCGCAGCACGATGCGGTTGGCGCGGACATCCGCCTCCGGATGCTCGCCGAAGGTGACGACGCGCCCGGCCCGCGAGGCCTGCGCGTGGGCGAGCAGCCGCGAGAAGCTCGGGTTGTCGCGGTTGATGATGGCGGTGCCGCCGACCTCCAACCCGGAGAAGATCTCGCCCTTGGCGTCGGCGATGGCCGAGAGCGAGGCGAAGTGCTCGATGTGCACCGGCTCGACGGTGGTCACGAGGGCGATGTCGGGCCGGACCATCGCGGTCAGCGGCACGATCTCGCGGGCGTGGTTCATGCCGATCTCGAACACGCCGAACGCGGTCTCAGCCGGCATGCGCGCCAGCGTGAGGGGCACGCCCCAATGGTTGTTGTAAGAGGCGATCGAGGCATGCGTCGCCCCTTGCGCCGACAGCACGTGGCGCAGGGCCTCCTTGGTGCCGGTCTTGCCGACCGAGCCCGTCACCGCGACGATACCCGCGTGGCTGCGCGCCCGGGCGGCGAGGCCGAGCGCCCGCATGGCCTCGAGGACGGGGTCTTCGCCCGAACCCGAGACCGCGAGGACCGGACCGACGGAGGCGAATTCCTGCGCACGCTCGGCCCAGACCACGGCGGCGCCGGCCCCGCGCTCCAGGGCGGCGTGCACGAAGTCGTGCCCGTCCCGCGCCTCGCCCAGGATGGCGAAGAAAAGGTCGCCGGGCTGCAGCGTGCGCGTGTCGATGGAGGCGCCAGTGATCGGCTTCGGCTGCCCGTGCAGCGTGCCGCCCGTGGCGGCTTCGAGGGCGGCCGGGGTCCAGAGCGGAGGCGTGAGGGTCATGCTGAGCGTTCCGCGATCGCAGCCCGGAGCACGTCGTGATCCGAGAAGGGCAGGACCTGTGACCCCACGATCTGGCCGGTTTCATGGCCCTTGCCGGCCACCACGAGCACGTCGCCGGGCTCCAGGGCGCGCACCGCCGAGCGGATTGCTTCGGCCCGGTCGCCGATCTCGACGGCCCCCGGGGCCGCCGCCAGGATCGCGGCGCGGATCGCGGCCGGTTCCTCGCTGCGCGGATTGTCGTCGGTGACGATGACCGCGTCGGCCTTCGCGGCGGCGATCCCGCCCATGATCGCGCGCTTGCCCCGGTCGCGGTCGCCACCGCAGCCGAAGACGAGGCGCAGGCGCCCTGTCGCGAAGGGGCGAAGCGCCGTCAGCACGCCGTCGAGGGCCTCGGGCTTGTGGGCGTAATCCACGAGGCAGAGGCCGCCATTGGCCTCGCCGATGCGCTCCATCCGCCCAGGCACCCCTGTGAGGTGTTCCAGCGCGGCGATGACACCCGGCCGGTCGGCGGCTCCAGCTGGGGTCGCCAACACGAGGGCGGCGGCGAGCAGCGCGTTCTCGACCTGGAAGCCGCCGACGAGGGGCAGGCGGATCGCATACTCCTCGAGATGGCCCGAGGCGCCGGGCGCCTGAAGGCGGAGATGCTGGTGGAAGCCCTCGGTGCGGGCCGCCAGGAGACGGACCGTATCGCCCTTGATGCCGGTGGTCTGGACGTCGAGCCCGCGCGCGGAGGCAGCGGCGACGACGACATCCGCATAGGCGCCGTCGAGGTTGACCACCGCCGGTATGCCAGGTTGTGCCAGCGTGGTGAACAGCCGGAGCTTGGCGGCGAGGTAATCCTCGATGGTGGTGTGGTAATCGAGGTGGTCGCGCCCGAGATTGGTGTAGCCCACCGCCGCGAGATCGACGCCGTCGAGGCGGCGCTGCTCGATCCCGTGCGAGGAGGCCTCCATGGCGAGATAGGCGATGCCGTCGTCGGCGAGCCGCGCCAGGGTCGCGTGCAGGGTGACCGGATCGGGGGTCGTCAGCGACCCGTAGGTAGCGCCCCTGTCCGTGACGATGCCGACCGTGCCGAGGCTCGCGGCGTTCGCGCCGAGACGCGACAGGATCTGGCGCACGAAATCCGTGACCGAACTCTTGCCGCTGGTGCCCGTGACGGCGACCACCTGCGCGGGCTGGCGGCCGGAGAAAGCCCGCGCCGCTAGGGCGAGGCTGCGGCGGACATCCGCGACCCCGAGATAGGGCACGGCCGCATCGAGATCGGTCGGACGCGCACCTTCGGCGACCACGGCCACGGCACCGGCCGCCGCCGCCTTGGCGGCGAATTGGCGGCCGTCCGCGACGGTCCCCGGAACCGCGACGAACACGATGCCGGGGCCGGCCTTTCGCGAATCCGCCGTCAGGCCGGTGACGGGCAGATCCGCGAAAGCCGCATCGGCCTCCGGAAACAGCCCGCCCAGGGTGGCGGCCCTCATCGCCCGTCCACCTGCGTGGCGTGGTAGGCGCCGAGCTTCACCATCAGGGGGAAGGGCTTCACGGGCGGATCGAATTGCGGCGGCAGGCCGAGGATCGGGGCGACGCGCTCGATCACCCGGCCGGTGACGACGCCGGAATTCCAGGCGGCGGTGGCGTAGCCGCCCGATTCCGGCAGGCCTTGCGGCTCGTCCATGATGGTGACGAAGAGGTATTTCGGCTTGTCCATGGGGGCGGCGGCCATGAAGGTCGTGAACAGGCGGTTCTTCACGTAGCGGCCGTGGATCACCTTCTCGGCGGTGCCGGTCTTGCCGCCGACGAAGTAATACGGGATCGCCGCCTTCTTGGCCGAGCCCTCGACGGCGTTGAGGCGCATGATGAAGCGCATCGCCTCGCTGGTCTCGGGCTTGAGCACGCGCGTGGCCTTGGCCATCGCCTCCTGGGTGGTGGTCTTGAGGAAGGTCGGCGTCATCAGGAAGCCGCCATTGGCGATGGCCGCCACCGCCGCCGTCGCCTGGATCGGCGCCACCGCGAGGCCGTGGCCGAACGCGATGGTGATCGTGTTGATCTCGGTCCAGCGCGGCGGCACCAGGGGCTCGGCGCTCTCCGGCAGTTCGGTCCGCATCCGGTCCGTCAGGCCCATCTTCTTCAGGAACGCCTTGTGGCCGGGCACGCCGATGCCGAGCGCCATCTTGGCCGAACCGATGTTGGAGGAGTGCGTGAACACCTCCGGCATGGTGATGACGCGGTTGGTACCGTGGTATTCGTGGATCTTCTGCCGGCCCCAGTTCAGGACGCCGCCGCGGGTGTCGAAGGTCGAGTTGACGTTGTACTTGCCGGAATCGAGTGCCATCGCGAGGGTCATCGCCTTGAAGGTCGAGCCCATCTCGTAGACGCCGACGTTCATCCGGTTGATGCGGTCGGGGTTCAGCGCGTCGGCCGGGTCGTTCGGGTCGAAGTCCGGCAGGGAGGCGAGCGCGATCACCTCGCCCGTCTGCACGTCGAGGATCATGCCGGCGGCGGCCTTGGCCTTGAAGTGGTCGAGGCCCCAGGCGAGCTCGTCGCGCACCGCGAACTGGGCGCGTAGGTCGATGGAGAGCTGGATCGGCGCGAGATCGGTCTGCTTGGCGACGAGCCCGAAATCGTTGAGGGCCTTGTTGCCCTGGTTGTCGATGTACTTCTCGATGCCCGCGATGCCGATGTTGTCGAGGTTGGTCACGCCGAGGATGTGGGCGGCGGCGGTGCCGTTCGGGTAGACACGCTTGTGGTCGGGCAGGAAGCCGATGCCGGGGATGCCCAGGCGATGGACCTCGGCCTGCTGCTTGGGCGTGATCTCGCGCTTGACCCAGACGAAGCCCTTCTTGGTGGAGAGCTTGGCGCGCAGGTCGGTGGCGTTGATCTGCGGCAGCACGGCGGTGAGGAGTTCGACCGCCTCGTCCTTGTCGTAGATGTTGCGCGGTTCGGCGAAGATCGAGACCGTGCGGATGTCGGTGGCCAGGATCTCGCCGTTGCGGTCGACGATGTCCGGGCGGATGGCGGTGGTGGCCGCCGCCGCGATCCGGCGGTCGCCGTTGTCGGGCTCGGGAAAGGCCGCCATGTAGATCAGGCGGCCGGAAATCGTGGCGAAGACGAGCGCGAAGCCGAGGCCCACGAGGCCGACGCGGGCGTAGGAGCGCTCGATCGCCAGGTGGAACATCGCCTTGACGCCGGCGACGAACCAGTTGGCCTTCGGCAGCGCCGGCGTCACGGTGGTCTCGGCGAGGCGCTCGGCCGGCGGTTCGGCGAGCGTCGCGGCATGGTCGCGCCGGACCGTCCCCGCCTCGTCCGGGGAAACGGTCGGCTCGGGCGCGTCGGCGGGCGAAACTTCCGGATGCGGGACTTCGGACACGGACACTACCTCGAAGTCGTGGTCGGAGTTCTGGTGGTGGTGGTGCGCGGCGTGATGCTGCCCGTGGCGCGCGGCTCGTCGGAGCCACGGCCGGCGGCCGGCTTCTCCTTCGGCGTCGCGGTCGCGGCCAGCAGGCGGCCGATCTCGTCGCCCCGGTCCGGCCGCGCCGGCAGGTCGGCGAGGCGCCCGAGATGCGAAGTGCCGATCGGCTCGAGGGCGAGGTAGCGGTCCACCGCCGCCTGCAGGCGGTCCGGGCGGGTGAGCAACTGCCACTCGGCGCGCAGGACCGCGATGGCCTGGCGCTCGCGCTTGAGCTGGCTCTGGGCCTTCGAGACCTGGCCGGCCTGGTAGAGGGTGTCGTACTTGATCGAGTAGGCGTAGATCGCCGATCCGATCAGGCCCAGCACCGCGACGAGGTTCAGCAAACGGATCACCGGCGCGCTCCTCCGCTTCGCCCCGTCCGCACCGGCAGGGCGGCGAGGGTTTCGATGGCCGCCAGCGGCTCGGGTGCCGGCGCGTCGGTCCGCCCCGCCGCGCGCAGCTTGGCGGAGCGGGCGCGCGGGTTCCTGGCGGTCTCCGCGTCCGAGGGCAGGACTGGGCCCTTGGTGATTGCGGTGAAGCTGCGGGGTGCGGGCGCCTCCAGGCTCGGCACGTGGCGCGAGGCCTGGGCGGCCCGGCCGCTGCGGGCCGAGAAGAACTGCTTCACGATGCGGTCCTCCAGCGAGTGGAAGGTCACGACCGCGAGGCGGCCGCCCGGCTTGAGGATGCGCTCGGCGGCGTGCAGCGCCTGCACCAGCTCGCCGAGTTCGTCGTTCACCGCGATGCGCAGGCCCTGGAAGGTGCGCGTCGCCGGGTTGATGCCGCTGGCCGGGTCCGCCCAGACCACGCTCGCCACGATCTCGGCCAGCGCGCCCGTGGTCTCGATCCGGCCCTTGCGCCGCGCCTCGATGATGGCGCGGGCGACCGCCCGCGAGCGGCGCTCCTCGCCGTAATGGTAGATGATGTCGGCGAGGTCCGCCTCCTCGTATTCGTTGACGAGGTCGGCCGCACTCGGTCCGGCGCGCTCCATGCGCATGTCGAGGGGGCCGTCGTTGCGAAACGAGAAGCCGCGCTCGGGCTGGTCGATCTGCATCGAGGAAACGCCGACATCGAGGACGACGGCGTCGGCCTGGGCGTGGCCCTCGGCGCGCAGGCAGGCATCGAGGGTGCCGAAACGGCCCGGCACGAGGGTCAGGCGCCCGGCCGCTTCCGCCACCAGCGGCGCGCCGCCCGCGATGGCGCCGGGGTCGCGGTCGATGGCCAGGACCTGCACGGACGGATCGGCGCCCAGCATGGCGCGGGTGTAGCCGCCCGCCCCGAAGGTGCCGTCCACCGCCAGGGCGCGCCCGGGCAGGTCGAGGGCGTTCAGAACCTCCTCGAGGAGGACGGGAACGTGCGGCGCTCCGTCGATGGCGCGCGTGGTGCGCGGCGCACGCGTCATCGCGAAGCCTCGGCGCGCGCGACGGACGGAAATGAGAGATGTGAGGGCTCGACCGGACTGAAGCGGCGCATGCGTCCCTTCCACGGGGCTGGAGCGCGCTGGCGCGGCTCGGAGAGACGGGGCGTCTCCGGGTCGACGCGTGGCGCGACCGCGCATGCGGACGCCGGCCTGCCTGGGACAGGCTGCGTCCGTCGATCCGAAAATCGCCGTTGACGGGATGAATCGGGGTACCATGGGCCTCTGAGCGCCGTCAACGAACCGGGCCGGGTGGGGCGGCCGGGGGCGATCAGACCTCAGCAAGGTTAACCGAGCGTAAGTTTCGGCTGCGGTTTCAGCCGCAAACGCGGGCGCAGGAAGCGGATCAGTCGGCCTTTAAGCCGGGTTCTGTAGGGCCCGGACGCCTTGCGGCGCCCGAACGTGGCGGCCATTCCTCTGGGACGATCGTTACCGACCGCCTCGAGCAACCAACCCGGGCGACGAGCCTGGAGAGAGGGCCTGAACGAGCCGTGAGGCCCGCCGTGTCGCCCCTATTCGGTTTTGCTCCCGGTGGGGTTTGCCGTGCCGTCCGCGTTGCCGCGTCCGCGGTGCGCTCTTACCGCACCCTTTCACCCTGACCCTGCCTGAAGCAGGGCGGTCTGCTCTCTGTGGCACTGTCCCTGGGGTCGCCCCCGCCGGACGTTATCCGGCACCGTCTCTCCATGGAGCCCGGACTTTCCTCCCCGGACAGGGTCGTCGGACCCTGGCCCGGAGCGGCCGCCCGGCCGACTGATCCGGCGCGGATGTGCGCCGGGCGGGCGCGGCAGGTCAAGGGCGATCGGCCGCGTGCCGGGCAAAGTCGCGAAACCCGCCGCCTCGCTCACGCGGCGAAGCGGCGGGGACGGCTCACCAGGTGCCGGTGTTCTCCATCGACGACCAAGGCTCCTGCGGGGGCTTGGCGGCGCCCTTCTGCAGAAGCTCGATCGAGATGCCGTCCGGCGACTTCACGAAGGCCATGTTGCCGTCGCGGGGCGGCCGGTTGATGGTGACGCCGGCCGCCTGAAGCTTGGCGCAGAAGGCGTAGATGTCGTCGACCTCGTACGCGAGGTGGCCGAAATTGCGTCCGCCCGAATAGGATTCCGGATCCCAGTTGTGGGTCAGTTCGATGACGGGCGCCTGGGTCTCGCGGGCGGTGCCGGCGTCGCCGGGGGCGGCGAGGAAGACCAGGGTGAAGCGGCCCTTCTCGTTGTCGACCCGGCGCACTTCCTGGAGCCCGAAGGTGTTCACGTAGAAATCGAGGGCCCGGTCGAGGTCCGCGACGCGGACCATGGTGTGAAGAAATCGCATGGCTTGAGTGCTCTCCGAGGGATGGCGCCTATGTGGTCCGGCGCTCGCACGCGTCAACGAGGCTGCCTCCTTGCGCGTTGCGCCATCCCCTCCCGCCCCGCAAAATGAAGGCTCAGCCAGAGGACGCCGCATGCGCACCGAGACACCGATCACGATCCGCCTGGAGGATTACCGCCCCAGCGACTACCTGATCGGAACCGTGGCGCTCGCGGTCTCGCTCCACCCCACCGCGACGCGGGTGCGCGCCGAACTGAGCCTGCGTCCCAACCCGGCCGGATGCGCCGGAGCGCCGCTGGTCCTCGACGGGGACGACCTGACGCTGGTGAGCCTCGCCCTCGACGGCACTCCCCTCCTGGCGGAGGCCTTCGAGGCCACTCCTTCGGCCCTGACGCTTGCGAACCCGCCCGCCGGCCCGTTCACGCTGACCATCGAGACGCTGGTCGACCCCAGCGCCAACACCAAGCTGATGGGGCTCTACTGCTCGAACGGCGTCTACTGCACGCAGTGCGAGGCGGACGGCTTTCGCCGGATCACCTACTTTCTCGACCGGCCGGACGTGATGGCGGTCTACACCACGCGCATCGAGGCGGACCGCGACGAGGCGCCGGTGCTCCTCGGCAACGGCAACCCCGTCGAGGCCGGGGAGGCCGGCCCCGGGCGCCACTACGCGATCTGGCACGATCCGCACCCGAAGCCGGCCTATCTCTTCGCCCTGGTCGGCGGACGCCTCGACCGGGTGCGCCGCGACTTCACCACCAGCGAGGGACGCGCGGTGGACCTCGCCGTCTACGTCGAGCCCGGCAAGGCGGACCGCGCGGATTACGCGCTCGAGGCCATCGCCCGCTCGATGGCCTGGGACGAGAGCGCCTTCGGCCGCGCCTACGACCTCGACGTGTTCAACGTCGTCGCGGTCTCGGACTTCAACATGGGCGCGATGGAGAACAAGGGCCTCAACATCTTCAACGACCGCTACGTGCTGGCCTCGCCCGAGACCGCCACGGACGTGGATTACGCGGCGATCGAGGCGATCATCGCGCACGAGTATTTCCACAATTGGACCGGCAACCGCATCACCTGCCGCGACTGGTTCCAGCTCTGCCTCAAGGAGGGGCTGACGGTCTATCGCGACCAGGAATTCTCCTCCGACATGCGCTCGCGCGCGGTGCATCGCATCGGCGAGGTGCGGACCCTGCGCGCCCGGCAATTCCCCGAGGATGCCGGTCCCCTCGCCCATCCGGTCCGGCCGACGCGCTACACCGAGATCAACAACTTCTACACTGCGACCGTCTACGAGAAGGGCGCCGAGATCGTCCGGATGCTGCGTACGCTGCTGGGTGCCGCCGCCTTCCGCGCCGGGATGGACCGCTACTTTGCCGATTACGACGGCACCGCCGCCACGGTGGAGGATTTCCTCGCGGCCTTCGCGGCAAGCTCGGGCCGGAACCTCGACGCCTTCGCGCGCTGGTACGAGCGGCCCGGCACCCCGCGCGTGGCCGTGCGCGGCACCTACGATCCCGAGGCATGCAGCTACCGGCTCGACTTCCGGCAGAGCCTGCCGGGGGCCCCCGACGCGCAGCCCCTGGTGATCCCGGTGAGCCTCGGCCTCGTCGGCGCCGACGGTCCGCTCACCGGGGCCGTCAGCGACCGGGTCCGGGACGGCGTGTTCGTGCTGGACTCTGCCAGCGATGGCCTGACCTTCACGGGGGTCGCCGCGCCGCCCGTGCCCTCCCTGTTTCGCGGCTTCTCCGCCCCGGTGCGGATCGAGATCGACATGGCGGATGTCGACCGGCTCACGCTGCTGCGCCACGACAGCGACCCGTTCAACCGCTGGCAGGCGGCCCAGAGCGTCGCCATGCGCCTCCTCGTCGAGGGAACCCGCAAGGGGCTCGCACCGGATGGGGCCGTCACGGATTTCACCACCGCGCTCGGCGCTTTCCTCGATGGGGAGGCCCTGGCCGACCCGGCCTTCGCGGCCCTGGTCCTGGCAAGCCCGAGCGAGGCGGATGTCGCCAACGAAATCGGCGCGGAGATCGACCCGGACGCCATCCACGATGCCCGCCACGCCCTGCGCCGGCACCTCGGCGCCGGCCTCGCCGACCGCCTGCAGCGCCTGCGCGACGCCCTCGCGGACGCACCCGGCACGCCCTTCAGTCCCGACGCGGAGGCCGCCGGGCGCCGCTCCCTGCGCAACGCCGCCCTCGACCTGATCGCGGCGGCGGACCCGGCGGCGGCGACCGCACTGGCGAGCGCCCAAATCGACGAAGCCACCACGATGACCGACCGGCTCGCGGCCCTGTCGGTCCTGGCCCAGATCCCTGGGCAGGCCCGCGAGGATGCGCTCGAACGATTCGCCGAGACCTACCGATTCGAACCCCTCGTGCT
>NZ_JAQGKL010000265.1 GCF_028290105.1 Methylobacterium sp. | reverse complement strand
CAATTTCTGATTTCCGCTCGTCGGCCGACCGAGGAATTTACTGTCATGAACTGACGCTGCAAGTCGCTCAGATGTCCGACCTTTGCGGTCGGCCGATATTTGACGATCGATATCGGAGGAACGCCATCAAGGTTCATCGGCTCTTGGTGGGGACCGGTCAGAAACGCAGAACTTATCGGCCGGTCGGCAGGTTGCGCATTTCGTCGTAGAACGACATGTCAGACATCTGTAAGTCGTCCGCGTGCCCGACGACGATACCCTTGCTCGCCTCCAGGAAAGACAAGGGTCGACGAACACAGCGTATGAAAAGACGCGCGTCCGGATCGGTGGCCCACTAGCCGAAGCCGATGTTTTTGTCCCTGTCCAGCCTCAACGGAATTGAGCCGAGCTTTCGCGAGTACCCAAAACACGGTCTCAACTGCCACGGCTGCGATGTCCGCGGTGGCAGGCCGTTACTTCTGAGATGAGAAGCTGGCTGGGGCGCCAGGATTCGAACCTGGGAATGGCGGTACCAAAAACCGCTGCCTTACCACTTGGCGACGCCCCAAAGCGCTGGCGTGGCGTTGTCTAGACGCAGTCTCCCGCGCTGGCAACGGGGGGAGGGAGCGCTTTATGGTCGTCCGTACACAGGAGAGGACGAAGCATGGCCGGTCGGATCGCGATCGTCACGGGGGCGGGCTCGGGGATCGGGCGGGTGGTGGCGCTCGGATTGGCGCGGGCCGGCTATGACCTGGCCCTGGCAGGGCGTCGGCTCGGCCCGCTGGATGCGGTGGCGGCGGCCGCGCGCGAAACCGGGATCGCCGCCGAGGCGGTCGTCACGGACGTCGCCGACGAGGCCTCGGTGACGCGCCTGTTCGCGCGGGTGGCCGCGCGCTTCGGGCGCCTCGACCTCCTGTTCAACAATGCCGGGATCTTCACGCCCGGCGCGGCGATCGACGCCGTGACTCTCGACGATTGGCGCCGCTCGCTGGACGTGAACCTCACGGGGGCGTTCCTGTGCACGCAAGCCGCCTTCCGGATGATGAAGGCGCAGACCCCGCAGGGTGGGCGCATCATCAACAACGGATCGATCGCCGCACAGGTGCCGCGCCCGCATTCCGCGCCCTACGCGGCGACCAAGCATGCGATCACCGGGCTCACCAAGGCGACCTCCCTGGACGGACGCCCCTACGCAATCGCCTGCGGCCAGATCGACGTCGGCAACGCCGAGACCGAGATGACGGCCGGCATCGCCACGGGCGCCCGGCAGGCCGACGGCAGCATCAGCCCCGAGCCGGTCATGGATGCCCGTCACGTGGCGGACGCGGTGGTCTACATGGCCGGATTGCCGCTCTCGGCCAACGTGCAGTTCCTGACGGTGGTCGCGACGAACATGCCCTATCTCGGGCGCGGCTGAGTTTTGCGCTCGGCCGCCGATACGCCTACACAGCCACACCGCGACGCCCCGTGGCGATCGCACTCCGCCATGCGCGGACCTGGAACGCCTTGCCCGCCATGCTGATGCAGACCGAGACCAAGCCCGCCGAGACCAAGCCCGCCGAGGCCAATGCCGACCCCGTCGCCCGGCGCCGCACCTTCGCGATCATCTCGCACCCGGATGCCGGAAAGACCACGCTCACCGAGAAGCTGCTGCTGTTCGGCGGCGCCATCCAACTCGCCGGCGAGGTCAAGGCCACGGGCAACCGCGTCTCGACGCGAGCCGACTGGATGGGCATCGAGAAGGAGCGCGGCATCTCGGTGGTCACCTCGGTGATGACCTTCGAGTATGGCGACTGCGTCTTCAACCTGCTCGACACGCCGGGCCACGAAGACTTCTCGGAGGACACCTACCGGACCCTGACGGCCGTCGATTCGGCCGTGATGGTGATCGATGCCGCCAAGGGCATCGAGGCCCGCACGCGCAAGCTGTTCGAGGTCTGCCGCCTGCGCGACATCCCGATCGTGACCTTCATCAACAAGCTCGACCGCGAGGCCCGAGACCCGTTCGAACTTCTCGACGAGATCGAGAAGGTGCTGGCCCTCGATGTCGCGCCCGTGACCTGGCCGATCGGGCGGGGCCGGAATTTCGCCGGCACCTACGACCTCGGCAACGGCCGCGTCCGCCGCCTCGATGCGGCGGACGATGCCGGCACCGTGCCCGTCACCGGCGTGGACGACCCCCTGTTCGATCAGCTTCTCACCGAGAACGGCGAGGCGGCGACCTGGCGCGAGGAGGCGGAGCTCGCCGAATCCGGCCTGAAGCGCTTCGACCTCGCGGCGTTCCGGGAGGGGCACCTCACGCCCGTATTCTTCGGCTCGGCCCTGCGCAATTTCGGCGTGCGCGACCTCATCGACGGTCTGGCGCGCTTCGCGCCGCCGCCGCGCGGGCAGGACGCCGACAAGCGCCTCGTCGAGCCGAGCGAGCCGAAGATGACCGGCTTCGTCTTCAAGATCCAGGCGAACATGGACCCGAACCACCGGGACCGCATCGCCTTCATGCGCGTCTGCTCGGGCCGGCTGAACCGGGGCATGAAGGCCAAACTCGTGCGCACCGGCAAGCCGATGTCGCTCTCGGCTCCGCAATTCTTCTTCGCCCAGGATCGGGCCATCGCGGACGAGGCCTTCGCGGGCGACGTGGTCGGCATACCCAACCACGGCACCCTGCGCATCGGCGACACCCTGACCGAGGGCGAGGAGATCGTGTTTCGCGGTGTGCCGAGCTTCGCCCCCGAGATCCTGCGCCGGATCAAGCTCACCGACGCGATGAAGGCCAAGAAGCTCCGGGAAGCCCTGCAGCAGATGGGCGAGGAGGGTGTGGTACAGGTGTTTCGCCCGCACGACGGGTCCCAGGCCATCGTGGGCGTCGTCGGCGCCTTGCAGCTCGACGTGCTCAAGGAGCGCCTGCAGGCCGAATACGGCCTGCCGATCGACTACGAGCCGACCCGCTTCTCGATCTGCCGCTGGATCACGAGCGACACGGAGACGGAGCTCGACAAGTTCGTCGGCAGCCACGGCTCCGCCATGGCGAGCGACCTCGACGGCGCGCCGGTCTTCATGGCCACCACCGCCTTTTCGCTGCGCTACGAGGAGGAGCGGGCGCCTGAGGTCCGCTTCAGCGACATCAAGGATTACCAGAAGCGCGCCGCCTGAGCCGCAGTTTTCGCCCCGGGGCGGTCAAGTATCGGGAAATGTCAGGCCGTGGTTTTCCGGGGCGCAGACAGGCTCCGCGAAAGGGACTACGCATGATCGCTCAGGTTCCCGGCCGCGTTCGCCCGAAGGTACGCAGTTCAGCTTGGGCGTCGAGGTCGTGAGCGTCATTCCCGCACGAGGGTCTGAGCGATGACGACACTCCATGCCGAAGATTTCGGGCACACCCTGGCCCGGCCGGTCGTGAACGCGATCGACACGAACGACCTGACCTTCGCGCTCCGGCGCGGAATCGACGACTTCCTGGCGATGCCGACCCACGCGCTGTTCATCGGGTTGATCTACCCGCTCGTGGGCATCGTTCTGGCGACCTATGCCTTCGGCACCCAGGTCCTGCCGCTGCTCTTTCCCCTCGCGGCCGGCTTCGCCCTGATCGGCCCCTTCGCGGCCATCGGCCTCTACGAACTGAGCCGGCGGCGCGAGACGGGCCTGTCCACGGATTGGGCCTATGCCTTCTCCAGCCTGTCGCGGCCGGCGGCCGGTGCCCTGATCGGCGTCGGGCTGCTGCTCGGCGTGATCTTCGCCTGCTGGCTGGTGGCCGCACAGGGAATCTTCTGGGCGCTCTACGGCGATACGATTCCGGTCTCCGCCATCGACTTCGTGCGGGAGGTGCTGACCACGCCGCGCGGCTGGGCCCTGATCGCGATCGGCAATCTCGTGGGCTTCGCGTTCTCGCTCGTGGTGCTCGCGGTGAGCGTCGTCTCGGTGCCCATGCTGGTCGACCGGGACGTGGACATGCTGACGGCGATCGAGACGTCGCTCGCGGCCTTCCGGCGCAATCCCCGCACCCTGCTGGCCTGGGGCTTCATCGTGGCCGGCCTGCTGGTCATGGGCTCGCTGCCGCTCTTCGTCGGCCTCGCGGTGGTGATGCCGATCCTCGGCCACGCCACATGGCATCTCTACAGGCGGGTCGTCCCCGCCTGACGCCGGGCGAACCGCCGTTTCGCGCGGGTGTCGGCTAGAACTTGCCGAGCATCGGAAACTCGATGCTCAAGGCGGATTCGGAGGCGAGCGGCGCCTCGCGGCGACGAGGCTTGCGGTTGATCACCTGCTTCAGCTTGGCTTTCAGCACCGACATGTCGAAGGGCTTCAGGATGAACGCGTCGGCGCCCGCCTGATGCGCCAGATTGATGT
>NZ_JAQGKL010000239.1 GCF_028290105.1 Methylobacterium sp. | reverse complement strand
AGAAGCGCATGGACGGCTTCTCGGCGGTGTTCCACCGCATCTCCTACGACAAGATCGGCACCTCGACCCTGCAATCCCGCGCCACCGCCGGGGTCGCCAACGCCACCTACATCTTCGTCCTGCCCGGTTCCCCCGGCGCCTGCCGCGACGCCTGGGACGGCATCCTCGGCGCCCAACTCGACTATCGCCACCGCCCCTGCAACTTCGTCGAGATCATCCCGCGCCTCGACGAGCACCTGCGCCGGGGCGCGTCGATTTCGGTTTAGTTCCCGTACGTCTCGGTGGTCCCGCCGAATGGCGCACGTGCCAGATGGATCACCCATCGACCGTCGTACGAGGCTCGCCCACGGTTACGTGGTGGCCAGGGCCATGCTGCAGGCCCTGCCAACCGAGCCAACCGGTATAGAGTCCGATCAGGACGATCAGTGCCGCCGAGGCGTAGGGCGCGCGCCGGGCAAAGGCGCCGAATCCCGACCAGCGTCTGGCGACATGCTTGACGCTCAGCGCCGCCAGCACCCCCGCCGACACCATCGTCAGCGCCAATCCGATACTGAAACAGACCACCAGCACGAACCCGAGACTGATCTGTTTCAACTGGATGCACAGCAGCAGGACCGTGATGGCGGCCGGACACGGGATCAGGCCACCGGTCAGGCCGAACAGAACGATCTGGCCCGTGGTGACGCTGCGGCCCGAGAATCGGCGCTGGATGTCGTCGGCATGGGCACGCGCGTGGGCGTCGTCGGCGTCGCCGAGGTTCAGGTGCGCGTGGTCATGTTCCTCGAAAACCACTTCGTAGGTTTCCACTCCGCCGGATCCGTCTAGGCTGAGCCGTGCGGCGAAGGCGTGGGGCTCGGGAATTTGCTCCAGACTTTCGAGCAAGGACCCGTTCGACACGAAGCCGAAGGTCTGGCGCCGTCCATCCGCTCGCAGGGTTTCGATGGTCAGGGCCTGGGCATCCGGCAATGGGCCGTGCTCGCTGCGCACATGCCAGCGCGGCGGCACCCCGTCTTCGAACACCTCCAGCGTCAGCAGGCCCTCGCGGGTTTTGACTTCCTTCACGTCCGAGGCGTGATGGTGGTGCTCGTCAGGCTGCCCGCGCCATGTGCGCCAGAGCATCCAAAGCGCGATCCCGACGATCATGACGGCCGAGGCGATCTGGAAGTATGGCTCGCTGGCCTCGCCGGCATAGCGTTGTCCCAGATATTGCCCGCCGAGCGCGATGACCCACACGACGACGGTGTGCGAGAGCGTGGCGGCCAGTCCCAGCAGCACCGCCTGCATGACGGTGCCCCGGACCGCGATGATGAATGCCGCCATCATCGTCTTGGAATGGCCGGGCTCCAGGCCGTGGAGGGCACCCAGCAGGATCGCGCTCGGTATGAAGAGCCAGGCATGTGCCGTTCCCTGCGCGAGCAGTTCGGTGAATGGGGCCATGGGCGAGGGCGGTCCTTATTTCATGTAGGTGCGAACCACCTCGATCAGCTCGGCCGCTCCCCTGGCGCGATCGGAATCCGGATCGTTGTCCGGGTTCACGACGTGATGACGGATGTGATCTTCCATCAGTTCGGCCGTCAGTCCGTTGATGGCTCCGCGCATCGACGCGACCAGCATCAGCACGTCGGAACATCCGAGTTCGGCCTCCAAGGCGCGCTCGACGGCTTCCGCTTGCCCTTTCAACCGACGAACCCGCGCCAGCAGCTTCGACTTTTCCTTGATCGTGTGAGCCATGGGCGAACGGCTTTCGCTAGTGGGAAAAGGTATAGGGGGGTACCCTATTGTTTGTCCAGCGCCGATTGCCGGCGGGATCGTGGTGGTGCCTACCATGTGGGATCGTGGTGGCGCCTACCATGAAGAGGGACGATCCTTGCGTCTCCCCCTGCAAACCTAACAGACGGACCGGTCTGCGCCCTGGGCTCCAGCGGCGCGACTCGGAAGTTCCCGGCAGGCCGGATGGGAACGCTGTGCCGGCGCCAAATTGCCCTCGGAGAACGACGGTTCCGGATGGTGCAGGTGAGGAGGGCGCCTAGTGCGGGCAGGCCAGTTCGCAGGCGCGGACGCGGCACGTGAACCGAGTATTTCGACGGCCCTGGCGCGTCTCGCAACAAAAAAGACGCGGCCTGCGCTTGCTCCGAACAGTCAGGCGCGGTCCAGGCGTGCGCTCAGGCGGCGGACCTTCAGGCGGTGGGGAAATTTAGGGCCTGAGATCAGGCGGTCGCGGCGCACGAGGTCGCCCGGACGGGGAGTCTGCACGCCGATGACGGCCTCGCCGCGCGCGGCGATCCGGGCCGGAAGGCCGGTATGCGGGCGGCGCAGGCGGGCGAGTGCCACGTCCGGCCGTGCCGTGCCGATGAACCGGTCGAGGACGCGAATCCAGCCATCGACCGGGACATCGCCGGCCTCCAGGCAGAGGACCCAGTCCCGCCGGGCCGCCCGCGCGCCCGCCATCCAGGGCGAGGCGCCCCGGCCGCGCAGCACGACCTTGGCGCCGGTCGCCTCCGCCACCGTCTCGATCGCCGCATGGGCCACCGGCACGACGATCACCGCATCGCTGATCAGGCCCGCCGCGACGCCGGCCACCAGGGAGCCGAGCGTATCCGCGAGGTGATCGATCGCGTCGGGGTCGGTTGGCCGTGCCACGGAGATCAGTGCCGAAATCATGCGCGCGCATACCGCATTTTTGCGCCGCGCAAAGCGGTGTCGGCCGGGTGTGGGCCACCGAGTCCGAGCAAAATCATCCTCGAACCCGGGTTTGCCTGAAATATCCGCATCGACCTTCCCGCATGTTCTTCTAATGTTCTAATCAGCCGCCGGGAGATCCGACCAAGCATGCCTGCACCGCGAGACGAGGGTTCGGCGCATCGGCCGCCGGCTGTCCGACGATTGCCGGAGACGACGCTTCAGCCGGCCGAACGGCGCGGCCGGGGTGCGACCGCCAATCCCGGTGGCCGCTTCGAGCCGGCGGGGCGGGTGGCGTTCGACGACGGTTGGGACGGGGCCGAGGCGCTCGGGCCGCTGCGGACGGAGGTCCTGGCGGAACAGGCCCGCACCCTGATCACGCGCAACACCTCGCCGGACATCTCCTTCGACCGCTCGATCAATCCCTATCGTGGCTGCGAGCACGGCTGCGTCTACTGCTTCGCCCGACCCAACCACGCCTATGTCGGCCTGTCGCCGGGCCTCGATTTCGAGACGAAGCTGTTTCAGAAGGCCAACGCCGCCGCCCTGTTGGAGTGGGAACTGTCAGTGCCGGGCTACAGCCCGGCCACCATCGCGCTCGGGACCGCCTCCGACCCCTATCAGCCCATCGAGCGCGGCCACCGGCTCACCCGCGCCGTGCTGGAGGTGCTGGCGCGCTTCCGCCATCCCGTCGGGATCGTGACGAAGTCGAACCTCGTCACCCGCGACATCGACATCCTGGGCGACATGGCTCGGGACGGCCTCGTCAAGGTCGCGGTCTCGGTGACGACCCTCGACCCCGTCCTGGCGCGCCGGATGGAGCCACGCGCGCCCCATCCCGAGAAGCGCCTGGAGGCGATCCGGGCGCTCAGCGCCGCCGGCATCCCCGTGATGGTCATCGTGGCCCCGATCATCCCGTCCCTGAACGACCACGAGATCGAGACGATCCTCGGCCGGGCCCGCGAACTTGGCGCCGTCGAGGCCAACCACGTCCTCCTGCGGCTGCCGCTCGAACTCGACGCCCTCGTGAACGACTGGTTCGCGGAGCATTACCCCGGCCGCCGGCGACACGTCATGTCGCTCGTGCGCCAGGCGCGGGGCGGCAAGGCCTATGATTCCGCGTATCGCACCCGCATGACCGGAACCGGCGCCTATGCCGACCTGATCGTTCAACGCATGCGTCTGGCCCGCCGCCGCCTCGGCTATCCCGAGGAACGCCGGCGCCTGCGCACCGACCTGTTCAGGGTTCCGACCGACCAGCTGAGCCTGTTCTGAGATCGTAGCCCCGGGTGAAGCTCAGGCGATGGTGCGGGGAGCGTCCCCGCGCCGCGAGCCCGGCGAGGTGGATGCGCGTGCCGTAGCCGACATTGCTGGTCCAGCCGTAATCCGGGTAGCGGATCGCCAGCCGCCGCATCAGCCCGTCGCGCACCGTCTTGGCGACAATGGAGGCGGCGGCGATCTGCGGGACCAATCGGTCGCCGCCGATCACGGCCCGGCAGGGCAGGGCGATCCCCGGCACGGTATCGCGTCCGTCGACGAGGACGGGTGCATCATGCGACAGCGCGGCGACCGCGCGGCGCATCGCATCGAGGGTCGCGCCGCGCACATTGATGCAGTCCACGAGCGCGCGCGATGCAGCCGCCAGGCTCACCCGCGCATGCGCGCGGATCAGGGGGGTGAGGGTCTCGCGCTCGGCCGCCTTCAGACGCTTGCTGTCGTCGAGGCGCGCCAGCAGACCGGCGGGAAACGTCATCGGATCGAACCAGACCGCCGCCACCAGAACCGGACCGCAGAGCGCGCCCCGCCCGACCTCGTCGCAGCCGATCACCGCCGGATAGCTCGGGGCCAGACTCGGGTCGAAGGGCGGCATCGCGTTGCAGTCCGGGGCGGGGGTCGCCGTCCCTATGCCGAATCGCCGGACCGGTCTACGATTCAGCCGAGCTCGATCGCGGCCTGCGTCGCCTGAACGGAGCCACGGGCCCACACGGGCGCCGTTCCGTGTGCAACCGCGATGTTATCGTAGAACTGGCGCGCGCTTTCCGCCCAGGTGTAGCGCAGGGCCTCGGCCCGGCAGCGCTCGCGCGGGATGCTCAGCGCCGCCAGGGCCGCCGCTTGCAGGTCTCCGTCGAGGACACCGGCGCCCGTCGCACCGATGACGTCAAGGGGCCCCGTGACGGGAAAGGCCGCGACCGGGACGCCGCAGGCCAGGGCCTCAAGGAGTACGATCCCGAAGGTGTCCGTCAGGCTCGGAAACACGAAGACGTCGGCCGCCGCGTAGAGGGCGGCGAGTTCGGCACCCGTGCGCGTCCCGAGGAAACGCGCCCCAGGGTCGATCGCCGCAAGGCGGGCGCGGTCGGGCCCGTCGCCGACCACGACCTTGGTGCCTGGGAGTTCGAGACGAAGAAATGCGTCGAGGTTCTTCTCCACCGCCAGGCGCCCGACGGACAGGAAGAGCGGCCGGGCGAGTCCGGCGAGATCCGTAGGCTCCGGCACTTTGCCCGGCGTCGGACGGAACAGGTCGGTGTCGACGCCCCGCGTCCAGCGCATTAGGTTGATGAAGCCGCGGGCGCCGAGGTCCCGCTCCAGAGAGGGCGTCGAGACCATCGTGCCGTTCGAGGCGCCGTGGAAGCGGCGTAGCCAGGCGTAGCTCCAGGCCTCCGGGACGGGGGCGCGGGCGGAAAGATATTCGGGAAACCGCGTGTGATAGCTCGTCGTGAAGGGCCGGCCATGGGCGAGGCAGTAACGGCGGGTGGCGTAGCCGACCGTGCCTTCCGTGGAGATGTGGACGTGGGTCGGGCGCAGGTCGTCCCAGAGCCGGGCGACGTGGCGCGGTGTGGCGTAGGCCAGCCGGATCTCCGGGTAACCCGGCAGCGGCAGAGACGCGAAATCCCGGTGCGTCAGGAAGATGGGCTCGAAGCCGAAGGCGGGACCCGCCGCCGCCATGTTCTCGAGCGATCGGACGACGCCATTGACCTGAGGGTGCCAGGCATCGGTGGCGATGAGCAGCCTCACGCGACGGCCCGAGCCCCGTCTGGCCGCTGATGCTCGACCGGCTCGACCTGCGCGGCGCGGGCGCGCAGCAGGCTCGGATAGTGCAGCACCTCCATGGTGCCGTCGTAATGCTCGACGATGGCCGTGCAGGATTCCACCCAGTCGCCGGTGTTGAGGTAGGTCAGCCCGTCGATTTGGCGGTTGGCTGCGTGGTGGATGTGCCCGCAGATCACTCCGTCAGCGCCGGCGCGCCTGGCCTCAGCGCTGAGCAGTTCCTCGAATTTACCGATGAAGTTGACGGCGTTCTTGACCTTCAGCTTGGCCCAGGCGGAAAGCGACCAATAGGCGAGGCCCAGGCGCCGGCGCGCCGTGTTCACGTATGTGTTGATGAAGAGCGCGAACGTGTACGCGCCGTCACCGAGATACGCGAGCCATTTGGCGTGGCGTACCACCATGTCGAACTGGTCACCGTGGATGACGAGGTAGCGATTGCCGTCGGCCGCCACATGCATGCGCTGGTCGGCTATTTCGATGCCGCCGAAGGTCATGCCGATGTAGTCGCGCAGGAACTCGTCGTGGTTGCCCGGCACGTAGACCAGCGTCGAGCCTTTGCGCACCTTGCGCATGAGCTTCTGCACGACATCGTTGTGGCTCTGGGGCTAGTACCAGCCGGACTTCAACTGCCAGCCGTCGACGATGTCTCCAACGAGGTAGATTTCATCGGCATCGTAGTCGCGCAGGAATTCCAACAGGAGGTCGGCCTGGCAGCCCTTGGTTCCGAGATGCATGTCCGACAGGAACAATGTCCGGACGCGGGTCGTCTCGGTGTCTTCGCCCACGCTCGCCTCCGGGACAGCCTCCGTCGCCGAAGAGCCAAACCGAATTCCCGTATCAGTTTGATGACGCCAACTTCGCGATTCGGGTCGGTATCCCGCGCCGCGACGTAAGCCCTTCATCCACGAAAAAAATTTTGATTTGAGACCAAGTATTTCGGGTTTTCCTTTCGGGCGGAAGGCGGGCATAGTCCGGCGCAAGGTGCCCCACCGGGCAGCGTTCGAGGACGCATGGCCGGAGCCCGTCGAGGCGAACTAAGGGTGCCGTTCCCGGGGACGACGACGCTGAAACGGCCCAGCGGTGAGCGCAGTTCGAGCGCGCGACCCGGCCCATGGAGAAGAGGCTTGAGGTATTCGGTATCGCTCGTGGCAAAGGGTGCTGAAGGTCGATCTTCGGTGCCGTCGGACATCCGTCCGTCGAAACACTGAGCGCGAACGCGATCGTCCCACGTTTCATCGAACCCGCGACCGCGAGGGGCCTCCCGATCCATTCGGGTCGGCCCGCGCGATCCGTAAGAACCATCGACGCATCTGCGGCGCCGCACGAGACAGGTCTGCGGCAGCCCATCAAGAAACGGAGAACACATCATGGCGGCAACGCGACGTCCCGGCCGGAACCATCTGTTCGTCCCGGGCCCGACGAACATCCCGGATCGCGTGATGCGCGCGATGCTGGTGCAGTCCGAGGATCACCGGTCGGTGGACTTCCCCGCGCTGACCAAGCCGCTCTTCGAGGACACGAAGGCCGTCTACGGTTCGACCGACGGCACCATTTTCCTGTTCCCGGCTTCGGGCACCGGAATCTGGGAATCCGCCCTCACGAATACCCTGTCGCGCGGTGACAAGGTCCTGGCCTCGCGCTTCGGCCAGTTCAGCCACCTCTGGATCGACATGGCCCAGCGCCTCGGCCTCGAGGTCGTGGTTCAGGACGAGGAGTGGGGCACCGGCGCGAACCCGGAGCGGATCGGCGAGGCCCTGCGCGCCGACAAGAACCACGAAATCAAAGCCGTGATGGTCGTCCATAACGAGACGGCCACCGGCGTCACGAGCGATGTCGGCGCGGTGCGCAAGGCGATCGACGCCGCCGGTCACCCGGCCCTGCTGTTCGTGGACGGCGTCTCCTCCATTGGCTCGCTTCCGTTCAAGATGGACGAGTGGAAGGTGGATTGCGCCATCGCCGGTTCGCAGAAGGGCCTGATGCTCCCCGCCGGCCTCGGCGTGATCTGCGTCAGCGCGAAGGCGCTCAAGGCGGCCGACACCTCGTCGGGCCAGAACGACCGCCTCGCGCATGTCTACTTCGACTGGGCCGACCACCAGAAGCAGAACCCGGCCGGCTACTTCCCCTACACCCCGTCGCTGCCGCTGCTCTACGGCCTGCGCGAAGCGCTGGACTGCCTCAACGAGGAAGGCCTCGAGAACGTCTACCACCGGCATCACGTGCTCGGCGAGGCGACCCGCCAAGCCGTGGCCGCCTGGGGCCTGAAGACCTGCGCGAAGGAGCCGAAGTGGAACTCCGATACGGTGACGGCGATCCTGGTGCCCGAGGGCGTCGATGCCGCAGCGATCATCAAGCACGCCTACGTGCGCTACAACCTCGCCCTCGGCGCTGGATTGAGCAAGGTCGCCGGCAAGGTGTTCCGCATCGGCCACGTTGGTGACCTGAACGAGTTGTCGCTGCTGGGCGCCATCGCGGGCGCCGAGATGGCGATGCTCGACCATGGCGTGAAGGTCCAGCCCGGCTCCGGCGTCGCCGCCGCGTCGAGCTACCTGCGCGAGAACCCGCTCTCGAAGACCTGAGACCAAGCGCCGGGGCGGGCTTCCAGCCCCGGCGCCTTCTTTCGACCCTATCCGTGACCCGGCCGGATCGGCCAGAGGATTCCATGACGAAGAAGATCGTGTTCCTCGACCGCGAGTCCCTGGACGCCAAGGTCCGTGAGTTCAACTTTCCGCACGAATACGTCGAGTACGAGTCGACCTGGACGCCGGACGAGATCGTCGAGCGCCTGAAGGGCGCCGAGATCGCGCTGATCAACAAGGTCCCGATGCGGGCCGACACCCTGAAGCAGCTGCCCGACCTCAAGCTGATCGCGGTGGCCGCCACTGGCACCGACGTCGTCGACAAGGAGGCCGCCAAGGCCCAGGGCATCACGGTCGTGAACATTCGCGGCTACGCTTTCAACACCGTGCCCGAGCACGTGATCGGCCTGATGTTCGCGCTGCGCCGCGCTATCGTGCCCTATGCCAATTCGGTGCGGCGGGGCGATTGGGCGAAGTCGACCCAGTTCTGCTACTTCGACTACCCGATCCACGATATCGCCGGCTCGACGCTCGGAATCGTTGGCTACGGGGCACTCGGCAAGTCCATCGCCAAGCGTGCGGAAGCCCTCGGCATGACCGTGATCGCCTACGACGTGTTCCCGCAGGAGGGTCTGGTCGATTTCGAGACGATCCTGCGTGAATCCGACGTGATCACGTTGCACGCGCCGCTGACGCCCGAGACCCGCAACATGATCGGGCGCGCGGAACTCGCGAAGATGAAGAAGCACGCGCTCCTCATCAACACCGCGCGTGGCGGCCTCGTGGACGAGGAAGCCCTGGCCGAGGCTCTGAAGGCCGGCACGATTGGTGGCGCCGGCTTCGACGTGGTGATGACCGAGCCGCCGAAGAACGGCAACATCCTGTGCGAGCTCGACCTGCCCAACCTGATCGTGACCCCGCACGTGGCCTGGGCAAGCAAGGAGGCTATGCAGATCCTGGCCGACCAGCTCGTGGATAACGTCGAAGCCTTCGTCGCGGGCGAGCCAAAGAACGTTGTCTGACGACGCCGACCGCTTTGATCGGATACGGCAAGCCCGAGTCGCTTAGCAGCGCCGGACGGGACCAAGAACAAACGCAAACCGTGCTCAAGCGCGGACAGTCTAGGGATCAAGAAAAATGAAAAAGCTGCTGTTCCAATTCGACACCGATCCGGTCCCGAGCGTGTTCGACGTGGTCGTGGGCTACGACGGTGGCGCGGACCACATCACCGGCTACGGAAACGTGACCCCGGAGACTGTCGGCGCGCTCGTCGATGGCACGATTTACACGCGCGGCGGCTCCGAGAAGAAGTCGACGGCGATCTTCGTCGGCGGCGGCAGCATGGCGGCCGGCGAGGCGGTGTTCGAGGCGGTCAAGAAGCGCTTCTTCGGCCCCTTCCGCGTCTCTATCATGCTCGATTCCAACGGCTCGAACACCACCGCCGCCGCCGGCGTCGCCCTGGTGCAGAAGGCCGCCGGGACGCTTGAAGGCAAGAAGGCCGTGGTGCTGGCTGGTACCGGCCCGGTCGGCATGCGCTCCGCCGCGCTGCTGGCCCAGGAAGGCGCCGAGGTCATCCTCTGCGGCCGCTCGCTCGACAAGGCGCAGGCCGCCGCCGACCAGATCAACAAGCGCTTCAAGGTGAACATCAAGGCCGCCGAGACACCGGACGCCGCCTCGCGGGCGAGCATCGTCAAGGGCCAGAACCTGGTGTTCTCGGCCGGCGCGATAGGACTCGAGCTGCTGCCGGAAGACGCCTGGAAGGACGAGGCCAGCATCGAGTTCGTGGCCGATTACAACGCCCAGCCGCCCCTCGGCTTCGGCGGCATCGAGGCCATGGACAAGGGCAAGGATCGCCACGGCAAGAAGGTGTTCGGGGCGCTGGGTATCGGCGGGCTGAAGCTCAAGCTCCACCGCGCCTGCGTCGGCCAGCTCTTCGACAACACGGAGCAGGTGCTCGACGCCGAGGCGATCTACGCCCTCGCCAAGAAGATGGCCTGACCGCCATGGCCGCCAAGGAAAATCCCCCCAACGAGACCATTCAGACCTTCCTCGACGGTCTGGCGAGCGCGGCCCCCACCCCCGGCGGGGGCGGTGCCGCCGCCATATCCGGTGCCATGGGTGCCGCGCTCCTGAGCATGGTGTGCAACCTCACCATCGGAAAGAAGAAGTACGTCGAGGTCGAGGGTGAGCTGAAGGAGATCCTCGGACAATCCGAGGCCCTGCGCGCCGAACTCACCGGCATGATCGCCGACGACGTCGAGGCCTTCGATGCGGTGATGGGCGCCTACGGGCTCCCCAAGACCACGGACGAGGAGAAGGCCGCCCGGGCCGAGAAGATCCAGGCCGCCCTTAAGATCGCCACCGATGTGCCGCTCGCCTGCTGCCGCGCCTGCCGCAAGGTCATCGACCTCTCGCAGATCGTGGCGGACAAGGGCAACCTCAACGTCATCTCCGATGCCGGCGTGGCGGTGCTCTCCGCCCATGCGGGTCTCCGGAGCGCGGCGCTCAACGTCTACGTCAACGCCAAGGGCCTGGACGATCGTGCTTTCGCCGATGAGCGCCTTCGCGAACTCGAAACCCTCCTGGGCTCGGCCGGGCCACTGAACGAGTCGATCTACGAGGTCGTGAAGGCAAAGGTGAATTGAGGCTTCGCTCCGGGCTCAACCGTGACGCTCGGAGACAATGCTTACGCGTCGGGTTATCAAGAATTGCTTCCGACGCCATCGGAGCAGTTCTTGTGAGAAATGAATACAGTTCGTCTGTCTTCAAGGCAGAGTGAAGGTCAATCTAAAAAAATATAAATGGCAGAGGACTTTCCGTGAAGTGAAATTTACGAGACAGTCGCGCCAAGGAAGAAACGCCGAGGAGAACGCTCATGGACGTGCACGAGTACCAGGCCAAGGAGCTGCTTGCCGGTTTCGGTGTGGCCGTTCCGAAGGGCGCCGTCGCCTTCAGCGCCGATCAGGCCGTCTATGCGGCGACCGAGCTCGGCGGCTCGTTCTGGGCCGTGAAGGCGCAGATCCATGCGGGCGCTCGCGGGAAGGCCGGCGGCATCAAGCTCTGCCGCACCTACAACGAGGTCCGTGACGCGGCCAAGGATCTTCTGGGCAAGCGTCTCGTCACGCTCCAGACGGGACCCGAGGGCAAGCCCGTCCAGCGCGTCTATGTCGAGACCGCAGATCCCTTCGAGCGCGAGCTCTATCTCGGCTACGTCCTCGACCGGAAGGCCGAGCGCGTCCGCGTCATCGCCTCGCAGCGCGGTGGCATGGACATCGAAGAGATCGCCGCCAACGAACCCGAAGCTCTGATCCAAGTCGTCGTCGAGCCCGCCGTCGGCCTGCAGCAATTCCAGGCGCGCGAGATCGCGTTCCAGCTCGGCCTGAACATCAAGCAGGTCTCGGCCGCCGTGAAGACGATCATGAACGCCTATCGGGCGTTCCGCGATTGCGACGGCACCATGCTGGAGATCAACCCCCTCGTCGTCACCAAGGACGACCGGGTGCTGGCGCTCGATGCGAAGATGTCCTTCGACGACAACGCCATGTTCCGCAGGCGCAACATCGCCGATATGCACGATCCGTCGCAGGGCGATCCCCGCGAGGCCCAGGCCGCCGAGCACAACCTCTCCTATATCGGTCTCGAAGGTGAGATCGGCTGCATCGTCAACGGTGCCGGCTTGGCCATGGCCACCATGGATATGATCAAGCACGCGGGCGGCGAGCCGGCCAACTTCCTCGACGTCGGTGGTGGCGCCTCGCCGGACCGGGTCGCCACAGCTTTCCGGTTGGTTCTCTCCGACCGCAACGTGAAGGCGATCCTCGTCAACATCTTCGCCGGCATCAACCGGTGCGACTGGGTCGCTCAAGGCGTCATCCAGGCGGCACGCGAAGTGAAGATCGACGTTCCGCTGATCGTTCGGCTGGCCGGCACGAATGTCGAGGCGGGCCAGAAGATCCTGGCCGAGAGTGGCCTCGACCTGATCACCGCCAACAGCCTGTCCGACGCCGCCGCCAAGGCCGTCGAGGCCTGCGCCGCCGCCAAGCGCGCCAACTAGATTAGGGGAGGATACGTCATGAGCATTCTGATCGACGAGAAGACCCCGATCATCATCCAGGGCATCACGGGCGACAAGGGCACCTTCCACGCCAAGGAAATGATGGCGTACGGTACCAACGTCGTCGGCGGCGTCACCCCCGGCAAGGGCGGCAAGACTCATCTCGGCGTGCCGGTGTTCAACACCGTCAAGGAGGCCGTGGAGGCGACCGGCGCCACCACCTCCATCACCTTCGTGGCTCCGCCCTTCGCGGCCGATGCCATCATGGAAGGAGCCGATGCCGGCCTCGCGCTGATCTGCTCGATCACCGACGGCATCCCGGCCCAGGACATGATGCGGGTGAAGCGGTATCTGCGCCGCTACCCCAAGGACAAGCGCACCATGGTGGTGGGCCCGAACTGCGCCGGCATCATCTCGCCCGGCAAGGCGATGCTCGGCATCATGCCTGGCCACATCTACCTCAAGGGCAATGTCGGGGTGATCTCGCGTTCGGGGACGCTCGGCTACGAGGCCGCCGCGCAGATGATGGAAGAAGGTATCGGCATCACCACCTCGGTCGGCATTGGTGGCGATCCCATTAACGGCTCGTCGTTCCTCGATCACCTCGCCCTGTTCGAGCAGGACCCGGAGACGAAGGCCGTCTTGATGATCGGTGAGATCGGCGGGCCGCAGGAGGCCGAGGCTTCCGCCTGGATCAAGGAGAACATGTCGAAGCCCGTCATCGGGTTTGTCGCCGGCCTCACCGCCCCGAAGGGCCGCCGCATGGGCCACGCCGGCGCCATCATCTCCGCCACCGGCGATTCGGCCGCCGAAAAAGCGGAGATCATGCGCTCCTACGGCCTGACCGTCGCCCCGAGCCCCGGTGAGTTCGGTTCGACCGTGGCGCAGGTGATGCGCAAGCTGGCGGCATGACGTGATCTACCCTCCCCCCTGTTGGGGGGAGGGGAATTGCGGCGCGACCGGAAAAGGTATGAGCTTTCCGGAAGCGGTTTTCCCCTCTTAGACAGCGGGGGAGGAGCTTGCGAAACGCTTCGACCGCGACGCCTGATCGTACCGACGGCAAACCGCGTGGCACCCGTCGCCCGCTTCCGTCGCGGTCGCTCGGCGAAGAACGTACACAAGGTGGCCTTGTCCATGACGGATACCCTTCACGCCCCGGTCGGTGCCATCGACCAGACCTTTGCGCCCCCCGTCATCACGGGAACCTCGTCGAAGGAAGCGCTCGACATTCTGTTCCATGCGCTGCTCGCGGTAGCGCGCCGGCATGAGCCCGAGCTCGAAGACGTGCTCCACGGGCGCGCGAACATCTCGGAATTCTCGCCCGAGCTCCTCGCCCGCGCCCTCCAGGTCCAAGGCATCTGGTTCCAGTTGCTGTCGATCGCCGAGCAGAACGCGGCCATGCGCCGCCGCCGGCAAGTCGAGCGTACCAAGGGTCGGGAGGCCTTGGGCGGAAGCTTCAGCGCCGTGCTCGCCGATGCGGCTGCCAATGGCATCAAGGCGCCGGAGATCCACGCGCTCCTGAAAGACCTGCGCATCCGCCCGACGATCACCGCGCATCCCACCGAGGGCAAGCGCGTCACGGTGCTCGAGAAGTTCCGGCGCATCTATCTCGTGCTGCGCGAACTGGAACTGCCGCGCTGGACCGAGCGCGAGCGTAACGGCCTGATGAACGAGTTGCGCGACCAGATCGAGCTCGTCTGGATGACCGGCGAACTTCATCTCGAAAAGGCGACCGTCGAGCGCGAGGTCGCCTGGGGTCTGCACTTCTTCGACGAGACCCTGTTCGAGATGCTGCCCGAGGTGCTCTATTCCTTGGAGGAGAGCCTGGCGCAGTACTATCCGGACGAGAAGTTCGAGGTGCCGCCCTTCTTCCAGTTCGGGTCTTGGATCGGCGGCGACCGCGACGGCAACCCCTACGTCACCTCCTCCGTCACGCGTACGACCCTGCAGCGCAACGCTCTGGCTTCGCTCCGCCGCTATCGCGATGGCGTGACATCGCTCGGCCGAACGCTCTCGCTGACGGAGCGGTCGCTGCCGGTGCCGGGGACGTTCAAGGCCGAGCTCGCCCAGATGCTTGCGGAGAGCGGGGATGGCCGCGCCATCGCCAACCGCAATCCGGGCGAGGCCTATCGCCAGTTCCTCACCTGCATCCTGCGCAAACTCGAAGCCACGATCCTGCGCAACAAGGGCCAGCGCTCGACGGGTCCCGATTACCCGAGCGCCGATGGCCTCATCAACGATCTGCGGACCCTGGAGCAGGGCCTGAGCGACGCGAAATGCGCTTCCCTCGCCGTCGACCTCGTCCGCCCCGTCCGGCGCATGGTGGAGATCTTCCGGTTCTCGACGGTTCGCCTGGATCTACGCGAGAACACCACCCGCACCACCAAGACCCTGCATGCGCTCTGGCAACTCGTGCATGGCCAGAACCGCACCCCGCCGGACATCGATTCCGCCGAGTGGAAGGCGTGGCTAGTCGAAGAACTCGCCAAGCCGCGCCAGGGCGAACGCAACTTCGAGAGCCTGCCCGACGACGCGCGCGAGACGCTGGAGACCTTCGCTCTCGTTGGCGAGATGCGCGAACAGCTCGACCGCGAGGCCTTCGGCTCCTTCGTCCTGTCGATGACCCGCTCCGTGCAGGACATCCTCGGCGCCTACCTGCTCGCCAAGGAAGCCGGCAACTTCCTCGACGCGTCGGGCACTGAGATCTGCTGCCTGCCGATCGTCCCGCTGTTCGAGACCATCGACGACCTGCGCGCCGCGCCCACCATCATGAAGGAGCTCTTCTCGATTCCCGTGGTCCGTCGCTCAACCCGCTGGCAAGGCGGCGTGCAGGAGGTGATGATCGGCTACTCGGATTCGAACAAGGACGGCGGCTTCGTCGCTTCGAACTGGGAGCTCTACAAGGCGCAGGACAAGCTGACTCAACTCGGTAAGGCGTCCGGGGTGCCGATCGCGTTCTTCCATGGGCGTGGCGGTTCCGTCAGCCGTGGCGGCGCGCCGACGGCGCGGGCCATCGCGGCCCAGCCCCCGGGCTCGATCAACGGGCGCTTCCGCACCACGGAGCAGGGCGAGGTCGTCTCGTTCAAGTACGCCAACAGGGGCACGGCCGCCTACCAGATGGAACTGCTCGCATCCTCGGTGTTCGAGCACGCCCTGAAGTCCGAGCGTGAGGCCGCCAAGACCCCGCGCAACGAGTTCGACGATTGCCTGGAGGCCCTGTCCGGCGCATCGCGCGCGGCATACGTCAACCTGATCCAGCATCCCGACCTCGTGACCTATTTCGGGGCCGCGAGCCCCCTCGACGAGATCGCGCTTCTCAACATCGGGTCGCGCCCCGCCCGCCGCTTCGGTGCGCGCTCCTTGTCGGACCTGCGCGCGATTCCCTGGGTGTTCGCCTGGTCTCAGAACCGCCACGTCATCACGGGCTGGTACGGCGTCGGCTCGGGGCTGAAGAGCTTCCTCGATGTGCGGGGCGCCCAGGGTGAGGCCCAGCTGAAGCGTCTGTTCGCGGAATCGAAGCCGTTTCGTCTCATCCTCGACGAGGTCGAGAAGACCCTGTTAATGGTCGACCTCGAAATCGCCCGCGATTATGCGAGCCTCGTTCCCGATGCGGGCGCCCGCGATAGCATTTTCCCGCTAATCGAGGCCGAGTACGCGCTGACCCGCGAAATGGCGCTTCGCGTCAGCGGCGACAGCGAACTCGCCGAACGCTTTCCCCTGTTCCGCGACCGCCTGAACGGGCGCCTGCCGACCATCAATCAGGTCAGCCGCGAGCAGGTGGAGTTGCTGCGCCGCTTCCGCTCGGAAACCGACGAGGATCAGCGCGAGGCGGTGAAATCCGCTCTGCTGCTCTCGATCAACTGCATCGCCGTCGGCTTTGGCGCGACGGGCTGATGGATTTGTAAGGATACCGGGGGC
Source organism: Methylobacterium sp. (assembly GCF_028290105.1). GTDB lineage: Bacteria > Pseudomonadota > Alphaproteobacteria > Rhizobiales > Beijerinckiaceae > Methylobacterium. The sequence continues at coordinate 17,157 of NZ_JAQGKL010000239.1, read as the reverse complement.
TCGCGAAGGCTCACGGACTGGCGCGCTCGCGCGTCTTGATCGGTATGGTGGCCCGACTTTCGGGTCTCATGAACGTCCAGAACACTTCAAAACAGGAAGGAATCCCAATGAGCTTCACCCTGATCCAGCAGGCCACGCCGCGCCTGCACCGCTCGGAACTCGCCGTCCCCGGCTCGAACCCGACCTTCATGGAGAAGTCGGCCACCTCCAAGGCCGACGTGATCTTCCTCGACCTCGAGGATGCGGTCGCCCCCGACGACAAGGAGCAGGCCCGCAAGAACATTATCCAGGCGCTCAATGAGATCGACTGGGGCAACAAGACCATGATGATCCGCATCAACGGTCTCGACACCCACTACATGTACCGGGATGTGGTCGACATCGTTGAGGCCTGTCCGCGCCTCGACATGATCCTGATCCCCAAGGTCGGCGTGCCGGCCGACGTCTACGCCATCGACGTGATGGTGACGCAGATCGAGCAGGCCAAGAAGCGCGAGAAGAAGATCGGCTTCGAGGTTCTGATTGAGACCGCTCTCGGCATGGCCAACGTCGAAGCGATCGCGACCTCGTCGAAGCGCCTGGAGGCGATGTCCTTCGGCGTGGCCGACTACGCCGCCTCGACCCGGGCACGTTCCACCGTCATCGGCGGCGTGAACAAGGACTATTCGGTCCTCACCGACAAGGATGAGGCCGGCAACCGCGAGACGCATTGGCAGGATCCGTGGCTGTTCGCCCAGGCTCGCATGATGGTGGCCTGCCGAGCCTACGGCCTGCGCCCGATCGACGGTCCTTTCGGCGACTTCTCCGACCCGGACGGTTACACGTCCGCCGCACGCCGCTGTGCCGCGCTCGGCTTCGAGGGCAAGTGGGCGATCCACCCCTCGCAGATCGACCTGGCCAACGAGGTGTTCACTCCGTCGGCTGCCGAAGTCGAGAAGGCTCGCCGCATCCTCGCGGCGATGGAAGATGCCGCCAAGGCCGGCAAGGGCGCCGTCTCCCTCGATGGACGCCTCATCGACATCGCTTCGATCCGCATGGCCGAGGCGCTGATCGAGAAGGCCAACGCGATGGCCTCGAACTGATCGCTGCACCCAACGCTTCGACCTGAGACCTTGGCCGCCTCTTCGGAGGCGGCCATTTTTACTTTCGCCCCGTACCGGGCAAATCAGGAGACATCATCATGCACGTGACCATCGACGACGCGCACAAGGCCATCGAGGCTGCCCGCGCCAAGGCCGTGGAGCTTGGCACCCAGATGTGTATCGCCGTGGTCGATTCCGGCGGCAACCTGAAGGCGTTCTACCGGATGGACGGCGCCTGGGTCGGCTCGATCGACATCGCTCACAAGAAGGCCAAGACTTCCGTGTTCTTCGGGATGATGACTGGCCAGATCGGCGCTCTCTCGCAGCCGGGCGGGCCGCTCTACGGCATCGAGCATTCCAACGAGGGCCTGATCACTTTTCCGGGCGGCATCCCGATCGTCGACAAGGACGGCGAGATGTCGGGCGCCATCGGCGTGAGCGGCTCGACGGTGGAGAACGATCACGCTGTAGCCCTGGCTGGTGCGAGCACCATCGGCGCAACCGAACTGCCGGCGCATCCCTGGCGGACCTGAAACGTCTCGAACCGAACACCCCGACAAAAAAGCCCCGCTCGCGAGAGCGGGGCTTTTCCATAGTCTGTCTGCGTCTGGCGATCCGGGAAGGATCGCCAGCGACTCGGTCTAGAGCGAGCCGAACTTATAATTGAAGCCGGCCTTGATCAGGTTGCCCTCGGTCCGGAAACGCGAGGTGTAGGAGCCGGTCGCTGGTGCGCCGAGGCCGGTGTTGTTCACCAGGACGTCGCGGCTTCCGAGATCGTAACGAAGATACTCGGCCTTCAAGGTGATGGCGCTGGCGCCGATGAGGCCGCCGATAAAGTTGAAGCGGTTCAGGAAGCTGTCGGTCGGGATCGCGTACTCGATGCCACCGCCGTAGACGTAACCGGTCTCCATGCCCTTGAAGCGGCCGGTATAGGCGAGGCGGTTCGCGGTGTTGAAGAAATCGGCCTGATACTTCACGTCGCCGTAAGCGAAGCCGCCGGTCCCGTAGACCAGGAACCGATCGAAGGCGTAGCCGAGACGGCCCTGCACGGTACCGAGGTAGTTCAGGCGGTTCCGGTAGCTGCTCGGATCCGGAATGAAGTTGTTCTGGGCGATGGCCGGGCCGAAATAGTCGCGGCGCTTGCCGATATCCGTCCAGGTCACGTCAGCCTCAGCACCGACCACGAAGCCCGAGCCCGGCGTGAATTGATAGTTGTAGCCGAGGCCGCCACCGATGTTGCCGATGCCGTCCTGCTCGGCCTTGAAGTTCGGCGCACGGCGGCCGAGGGCGACGTTCGTCGCCGTGTTCGGGTTGTTGCCCAGCGTCCGGATGTTCTGGTTGTCGCTGAACGTGTAGGAGCTGTGCGTGCCGAAATACACGCCGGTCCAGGTGAACACCGGGACGGGAACGAAGACGGGCGCCATTTCACGGCGCGGAAGGTCGGCGGCGGAGGCCGCGCCGATAGCGACGAGCGAAGCGAGGCCGGCCAGAAAGGTTTTTGCGATCATCGGGGTGTGTGTCCCAGGTCCTAGAATTGTTGCTCAAACTACTCGCGGTTGCCGAACGCGACTATGCCCGCCAGGCCACACCCGCATGGGAAGCGTCAGGCGCCGTACCAAATTCGTCGTTCCCGGGCGTGCCGCGCAGGCAGCGCGGCGCGGCGATCTGGGTGTGCAGGCATGAAGGCCGTCATCCCGGAATGGGAACCGCGGGTTAAGCATGCTGCGGTATCCCGCACGGGCAACTCTCCCGCCGCGACAGGAGCGACGATGACCCGGGACCAACTCGCCGCCGAACTGAAGCGCATGGCCGCCGATCAGGTCAGCGACATCGAGCGCGCGGTGAAAGACGGCCACAAGACGATCGCGCTCAACGAGATCGCCGATCTCAACCGGAACCTGAAGGCACTCGCCGCCGCCGTGAAGGGACGGGCTGTCGTGCGCACCTGAAGACAGAGTGCCGCATCCACCGGCTTCGGGCGCAACAGTCGGACCCGGCGAGGACGCCCTCAGATCTCGCCGTCGGCGGCTTTCTGCTCTTCGACCTGAGGCGCCACCTGCCCGAAATTCAGGACCGCAACCAGGGCTGTGCCACCGAAGACGTTGCCGATGAGGGTGGGCACGAAAAAGCGCCAGCCATAGTCGAACAGCGTCACCTCGCCGGCGAAGACGAGGTAGAACGTGTCGACCGATCCGGCGACGATGTGCGCGAGGCCGCACATCGAAACCAGCCAAGTGATCAGGATCACGATGAAGGGTGCGGCCGATCCGGTCGCCGGCAGCATCCAGACCATTAGCGCGATGAGCCATCCGGCGAACACCGCCTTGATCAGCGTGGTGCCAAAACCCGAACTCACCGCATGACGGCTGATCTCGATGAAGGCCTCCCGAACACCCGGCTCGAATGCATCCGAGTGGAACAAGACGGCCGCAATGACGGCGGTTGCGGTGATGTTGCCGACCAGCACGATGCTCCAGAGGCGCATCACCCGCCACAGGGTCGTCCCGGTGCGGTCGTGAAGCAGGGGCAGGATGGGCGTCAGCGTGTTTTCGGTGAACAACTGCTGGCGCCCGAGCACCACGATGAGAAAGCCCGTGGCGTAGCCGACGCTCGTCAAGAGTTCGGTCCACGGGGCGTGAGGCAGATGCGCCTTGAGCACACCCGGCACGATCAGGGAAAATCCCATGGTCAGTCCGGCGGCAATCGCCGAGAGCAGCAGGGCGCCGCCATGCCGGCGCAGCTCCTCGTCGCCCTCTCGGCGGATCGCCTCGTGCAGAACGAAGGCATCCGGCCGGCCGGCATCGGCCACGCTCTTCAGCTGTGCGTCCCTGCCTTCGTCGGTCCGCTCTCCCATCGCATCGGCTCCTACGTATCGTTGGAAGCCGAAGCAGCTGCGCGTCAGGCGTGGGCGCCGCGCAAGCCCTCCAGCATCGCGCTGACGTCGTCTCGCGCGCGGGCGACCGCTTCGGCATCCCTGCCACGGACAACAACACGATTGGCAAAGCCGTTCGGTGTCATTGACGGATACGAGCCGATGGAGACGGTCGCATGGGCCTTGGCGATCGCCGCGAGGCCGCCCGCATAGGTGCCTTCGGGCAGATTTCCCGCCTCGATCGTCTCGGACAGGACCTTCGCGCCGGTCGCCAGCGTCGGGCCGATATTGTCGAGCATTGCCTGCATGATCCCGGGCACGCCGGCCATGACGATGACGTTGCCGATGCGAAAGCCCGGCGCCTTCGAGACTGGATTCGCGATGAGGTCGGCGCCGGCCGGGATGCGCGCCATGCGCAGGCGGGCCTCGTTCAAATCTTCGGGCTTGTGGCGTTCCAGCAGCATCGCCTTGGCGCGTGGATCGACATCGATCGTCACGCCGAATGCCGCAGCCACGCAATCGGCGGTGATGTCGTCATGCGTCGGCCCGATGCCCCCGGTGGTGAAGAGGTAGGTGTAGGTCTCACGCAGGGCGTTGATGGCTATGACGATGCGCTCCGCCTCGTCCGGCACGATCCGCACTTCCCTGAGGTCGATCCCGATCGCCGTACAGTAATCCGCGATCGTGCCGATGTTCCTGTCCTTGGTGCGCCCGGACAGGATCTCGTCGCCGATCACGAGGATCGCGGCGGTGATGGCGGATTCGGTCATGACAGGTCCGATGCGAGTGTGCGATTCGGGCCGAAGTAGCGCGCCGAGTCCTTCCCGACCATGCGGTGCCTCTGTCAGCGAGCGCCGCGCTGGAGGTCTCCGTCGATGAGCAGCGCGCTCTTTCCGTCCAGGCGATTGCGATAGACCTGCAGGTTTTCCATCACGCGCTGAACGTAGTTGCGCGTCTCCGTGAACGGGATGCGCTCCACCCAGTCGATGGGGTCGACGCCGCCCTTCCGGGGATCACCGTAGGCGTCGATCCACTTCTTCACGTTGCCGCCGCCGGCATTGTAGGAGGCGAAGGCGAGGATATACGAGCCGCGCCAATCCTCCATCAGTTCGCCGAGGTGTGCTTGACCGAGACGGGCGTTGTAGGCCGGGTCGCTGGTGAGCCGATCCTGGTCGAAGCTGGTGCTGACCCGCCGGGCCGTGCGCTGGGCGGTGGCCGGCATCATCTGCATCAGGCCCCGCGCGCCGACGCTCGACTGCGCGAGTGGGTCGAACTGGCTTTCCTGGCGGGCAATGGCGAACACCATCGCCTTTTCCACCAGCGGCACGGCGGCAGAGGCCTCGTAGTTCGGGATGCCGATGGTGGGATAGGCGTGGGCGTCCAGGGGGAGGCCGCGCTGCACGGCGATCTTGCCGACGGCGACCAGGGCACGGGAATTTCGCTGCTCGGTCGCAACGTTGCCGAGGGCGTCGATCTCGGCGGCATCGGTCAGACGGTTCGCGGTGTCGATGTAGAGCGGAAGCGCGAGGTCTTTGAGGGCTGCCGCCTCGAGCATTTTCAGCGCGCGGACATAGAGCCTCTGATCGAATGCGGCCTGCTGGCTCGCGTCGAGTTCCGGAATGCTGCGCAGTGACAGGCTGGAGCGTCCGAGCTTCGTCCGGGCCAGTTGTCCATAATAGGCGATCGGCTGGAGCGCGGCGCGCTCATAGAAAGCTTTGGCCTCGTCGGTCTGCTGCAGAGCCTCGGCGGCACGTCCCTGCCAATAGGCCGCCCGCGCCAGGGAGATCGGGGTTTCGGCGATGCGGCCGGCTTCCGCGAAGTGGCGTGCCGCCTTGGTGGGATCGTCCTGGAAGCGCAGGGCGATCCAGCCTGAGTGGAACTCGGCCTCAATGCGTTTCTCGACCGTGCGAGCGCTGTGCGCGCTGGCCACCGCGTAGGCAGCACCAGGATCATTGGCGTCGATGAGCTTGCGCGCCACGATCCGCCGTTCGACCCACCACTCGTCGCCGTCGACAAGCACATCGGGGTTGGTGGGGGCCATGGCGATCATCGCCGCCGCTTCCACGATCTTGTCGTGCCGGCGCAGATGTTGGGCGCGGGAGAGGATGTAGGAAGAGTCGCTTCGCAGCGAGGGCGGCACTGCGTTGAGGGCGGCCGGTGCCGACGCGCTCTTTTCCTCGACGGCGCGACGGGCTCGGACCAGCGTTGCGTATCCCCCGCCGGCAAATGCAGCGGCCCGGCCAGCGGTCTCGTAATCTTCCTTCAGGAGGGCCCGTTCCATGCGGTAGCGATGATCGACCCGGGTCAGCAGATTCGGAAAGGCGTCCAGCACCTTGGCTTCCAGGCTGCGCCCGAAGGTTTCCCCCCGCCACAGATCGCGCACGAGCGTCGCAGCATCCTCGTCGAGGCCATCAGCCTTGAACGCCAGCGCCAGGGCGAACTTTCCCGGCGCGCTCGCGGGTTTCGAGGCCGCGAAGAAGGCACGGACCGTCGCGGGGTTCCGGCGCTCCGTCAGCAGGGCCTCCTCGGCGCGCCGACGCAGCAGGGGACCGGCCGGCCAATCGGGATTGCTACGCGTGAAGGCGACCGTACGCTCGAAACCGATCCCGGCCCCGGCGCGGATCGCCACCCATTCGAGCAGCGCCCGGACTGCCGGATCCGTAAACCCGTCCCTCAGGCGGTCCCCTTCCGAAACGCGCCCCTTCCGGTAAGCGTCGATGGCTTGCCGCAGCGCAGGTAGATCGACGTTGGGCGCGACGCGCGCCGCACGGGCCGGGTCCGGCACTTCGGGCACGGGTGCTGCCGGAGACACCGTTGCGTCCGGCAGCGGAAATGCGATGCCGGCTTCGGGGTCGGCGGAAGCATAGGCCTTCGCCGCAGGGGGCAGCGTCGGGCCAGGTGCCGCCTCCGGCGCCTTGGCGTCGATCTTCAGGGCATCCGCCGCGACGGGATCCGGCACCTTGGCGTCGGGGAGCGCGGCGGACGGCGCCACCGCATCGCTCGCCGGCCGCAGCGTCGGCGCGTCTGTACCCGAACCGCCGGACGCGGCGAGGACCGATCCGGCCGAAGCCAGGGTGAGGGCCAGCATCAGGGCTGCCCGCTGCGTCGAGAACACCATGGTTCTTCCAGTCCCAAGGAATGCGGACAGATCTTCAAGCTCATCCGAAGGGCATTAAGAAGGCATTAACCCCGTCAACGCAGCGTTTGCGCCGGTGCGGACGAGGGCCTATGTCTGCCCGTCCGCGCGAAGCGGTGCCGCTGCCGGACGACCGGCGCGACGAGACCGACGGCTGGGAACGCCAGGATGACCGAGACTTCCACCCGACGCCTTCGCGGCGCGATGTCCGCACTCGTGACCCCGTTCAAGGACGGCGCCTTCGACGAGGCCGCTTTCCGCAAGTTCGTGAACTGGCAGATCGAGCAGGGCATCCACGGCCTCGTACCCACCGGCACCACCGGTGAGAGCCCGACGCTGACCCATGCCGAGCACGACCGCGTCGTCGAGATCTGCATCGAGGAGGCTGCAGGACGTGTGCCGGTGATCGCCGGCGCCGGCTCGAATTCCACCGTCGAGGCGGTGACGCGCGCGCGCCACGCCGAAAAGGCTGGGGCGGATGCCGTGCTGGTCGTGTCGCCGTACTACAACAAGCCGAACCAGGCAGGGCTCTACGCGCATTTCAAGGCCGTGAACGACGCCATCGGCATTCCGATCATCCTCTACAACATTCCCGGACGATCCATCGTCGACATCAGTGTCGAGACGATGGCGCGCCTGCATGAACTGAAGAACATCGTCGGCGTGAAGGATGCCACGGCCAAGCTCGACCGGGTCAGCCTGCAACGCCAAGCCATGGGCGAAGACTTCATTCAGCTTTCGGGGGAAGATGCGACGGCGCTCGGCTTCAATGCGCATGGCGGTTGCGGTTGCATCTCCGTGGTGTCGAACGTCGCCCCCCGTCTCTGCGCCGACCTGCAGGACGCGTCTCTGTCGGGTGATTATGCCAAGGCACTCCAGATCCAGGACCGACTGATGCCGCTGCATGTCAGCATGTTCGCTGAGCCTAACCCGTCTCCGGCGAAGTATGCCCTCGCCCGGCTGGGCCACATGAGCGACGAGGTTCGCCTGCCGCTGATCACGGTCGGCGAAGAGACGAAGGCCCTCGTCGACGCTGCGCTTCGCCACGCGGGCCTGCTCGCGGGCTGAGCCCGACTGGCAGAGCGCGTCGCGACGAACCATATCCCTCGGCCCGGTCGCGCTTTCGCGGTCGGCCTGACCCGACGTTGTGATGGCTCCTAAACCTGAATCGAACCGCCGCGTCGTCGCCGACAACCGCGCCGCCCGATACCACTACGAGATCACCGATACGCTGGAGGCCGGACTTGCCCTGACGGGCACCGAGGTCAAATCCCTGCGGAAGGGCAAGGCCACGATCGGTGAAGCCTATGCGGGCCCATCCGGCACGGACCTGATGCTGTTCAACGCCTACATTCCGGAATATATCGAGGCGAACCGCTTCAACCACGAGACCAAGCGACCGCGTCGCCTGCTTCTGCACCGCAAGCAGATCAACAAGCTGATCGGTGCCACCCAGCGCGAAGGCTTCACGGTGGTGCCGCTGAAGATCTACTTCAACGAGCAGGGCCGGGCAAAGATCGAGCTCGGTCTTGGACGCGGCAAGAAGCTCCACGACAAGCGCGAAGCGTCGAAGGAACGGGATTGGCAGCGGGATCGCGCGCGCATCATGCGTGACAAGGGTTAGGACTGACCTCATCGTTATCTACCTCAAAGGAACGGCCCTATCCGACTGATCGGGCCGTTCCTCCGGTCGGCCGTTAGCCTTCCAGGGTCTCGTCGCCCTGTCGGATCCCGTAGCGGCTCTCGAGGGCAGGGCTCGGCCGAGCGGAACGTTCCGGAGTCTCACCACGCGAGCGGGTCGGCGTGTCGCCGGTCCCCCGGTTTTCCTGGCCCCGTCCGTCCTGATTCCGGTCCGGGCTGCGTGGTGTTCGCTCGCCGGGATCTCGACCGATCCGCGCGAGGAGATGGGCGAGATCGATGAATTCGTCGGCCTGGCGACGGAGATCGTCGGCGATCATGGCAGGCTGGGTCTGGATCGTCGACACGACGGTCACGCGGACACCGCGCCGCTGCATCGCCTTGACGAGAGAACAGAAATCTCCATCCCCGGAAAAAAGCACCATGTGGTCAATGCGTGGTGCGAGCTCGAGCGCGTCGATCGCGAGCTCGATATCCATGTTCCCCTTCACCTTTCGGCGGCCGAGCGAGTCGACGAATTCCTTCGCTGGCTTCGTGACCACGCAAAATCCATTGTAATCCAGCCAATCGATCAATGGCCGGATCGAGGAATACTCTTGGTCTTCGACGATCGCAGTGTAGTAGAAAGCCCTCAGTAAATGATCGCGAGACTGAAATTCTTTCAGCAATCTCCGATAGTCGATGTCGGCACCGAGGGATTTAGTTGCGGCGTATAGATTCGCTCCGTCAATAAACAGAGCACTGCGCTGATGTGCGCTCATCGTGAATTCCAATATCTGATGAAGTCTTGTCTCAAATGATCCCGCGCTCACTTATTGATCGAATCTGGTGCCTGAAATGCAGCAAAATCACTGACTTCAAACGATTAAAAATCGAATCAACAATCGAAACCAGGGAATAATATCTGGTAAACAAGATTAGATGAATAAAATAGACGGTCTTATCTGACAGTGGTCTCGGGAAAAGTCAAGTTTTTCACGCCAGGCTGAGACTATGAACAACCATAAGTTCTATCTTCACTGTATGGCTGGCGCGGATGGGGTGAATGCCGTGGACTTCGAGATGGCCGATAATCTCTACCAATCCGTTCCTTTGATGGGCCGGTGAAGCGGAGCGTTGGTGTAACGATCAGGACACCGAAAGCATCTGCGACTCGTACCGCGCGGGATAATCAACTCTGTAAGACTGTTGGAATGTGATCGGCGGTGCCATCCAAGCGATGTTCTCCAAAGACAATCGGTGCCTCCTGGTTCATATGTCAAGAGATGCCGACTCAGCCGTTGACGCGATCAACTTTATTGACGGTCCGCTTTCCGCGCAGTTCGGCGATGATGGCGTTCAGATGTTTCAGATCCCACACCGATAGATCGATGACGATCTGCGTGAAATCCTGCGTCTTCCGCTTCATCGACACATTGTCGATATTGCCGTCGTGATCAGCGATCACCTGGGCGATCTGCGCGAGCACGCCGGGCTCGTTGATCGATTGCAGCGCGAGACGCGCTGGGAAGCGCTCGCTCGTCCCGGCCTCGACGTCCCAACGCACGTCGAGCCAGCGATCGGGCTCGTTGTCGAAATCTGCGAGGGCAGCCGATTGGATCGGGTAGATCGTCACGCCGACCCCAGGGGTCAGGATTCCAACGATGCGGTCGCCCGGCACTGCCCCGCCATTCGGCGCGAAGCTCACCGGCAGGTCGCTGTCGAGGCCCCGGATCGGAATACCATCCGAACGGTCGAGATCGGAGGTCCGGCCCTCCGGGAAGGTCAGACGCATGGTCTGGTCCTTGGCCAGGCTGAGGCGCCCAGCGCCATCGCCCGAACTCGGCTGCGGCAGCGGTGCGGGCGCGCCGCGGCGCTCGTCCTTGTGGTCGGGGTAGACGGCCCGTACCACGTCGCCAGAGAACATTTCTCCCCGTCCAACGGCCGCGAAGACGTCCTCGGTGCTTTGCCGGGCGAGACGCGGCAGGGCACCCCGCAGCTTGTCCTCTGAAAAGCTCTTGGCGGCCCGCTCGAAGGCGCGGTCGAGAATCTGGCGGCCAAGCCCCGCATATTGCCGCCGCACGGCGGAGCGGGTCGCCCGCCGGATCGCCGACCGCGCCTTGCCCGTGACGACGAGGGATTCCCAAGCCGCGGGTGGGGACGCGCCATCGGACCGCGCGATTTCGACCTCGTCGCCGTTGACGAGTTCGTGAAGGAGCGGCGCCATGCGCCCGTTGATCTTCACGCCGACCGCCGAGTTGCCGACGTCGGTGTGAACCGCATAGGCGAAGTCGATCGGTGTCGCTCCGCGCGGAAGCGCGATCAGGCGCCCTTTCGGAGTGAAGCAGAATACCTGATCCTGGAAGAGTTCGAGCTTCGTGTGCTCCAGGAACTCTTCCGGGCTGTCGCCCTCGGCCAGCAACTCGATGGTACGGCGCAGCCATTGATAGGCGCCGCTCTCGGTGGCGAGGCGCGGATGGATACCGCCGATCTCGTCCTTGCCACCGCTCTCCTTGTAATGCGCGTGAGCCGCGATGCCGTACTCGGCGATCTCGTCCATTGCCGCGGTGCGGATCTGCAATTCCACACGCTGACTTTTCGGACCGATGACGGTGGTATGGATGGAGCGGTAATCGTTCTGCTTGGGCGTCGAGATGTAGTCTTTGTATCGTCCCGGCACCATCGGCCAACTCGTATGGACGACGCCGAGCGTACCGTAGCAATCGGCCAAGGTTTCGACGACTACGCGGAACCCGAAGATGTCCGACAGCTGCTCGAAGGCAACGGATTTGCGCTCCATCTTCGCGGAGATCGAATAAGGCCGCTTCTGCCGGCCCGTGACGACCGCCTTGATCCCTTGAGCCGCGAGCTTGGTGGTCAGGTCCTGCTCGATGCTTTCCACAAGCCGCTCGGACTTCGCCGAAAGATCCGAGAGACGCTGGGCGATGGTGGCGTAGATCTCGGGCTTCAGGTTGCGCAGGGCCAGATCTTCAAGCTCCTCGCGTAATTCCTGCATGCCCATGCGGCCGGCGAGCGGCGCGTAGATGTCGAGGGTCTCCTCGGCGATGCGCTCGCGCTTATCCACGCGCATGTGGTGGAGGGTGCGCATGTTGTGGAGGCGGTCGGCGAGCTTGACGAGAAGGACGCGGACATCGGCGGCGACCGCCAGCAGCAGCTTTCGAAAATTCTCGCCCTGGGCCGCCCGCTTCGAGACGAGGTCGAGCCGCTTCAGCTTGGTCAGGCCGTCGACCAGCGCGCCGATCTCGGGGCTGAAGATTTCGCGGATTTCGTCGAGGGTGGCGGCGGTATCTTCCACGGTGTCGTGCAGGACCGCCGCCACGATGGTGGCGTCATCGAGCTTCAGGTCCGTGAGAATCGCCGCGACTTCAAGGGGATGGGCAAAGAAGGGATCGCCGGAGGCCCGCTTCTGGGTGCCGTGGGCGCGCATCGCGTAGACGTAGGCGCGGTTGAGCAGGGCTTCGTTCGCGGCGGGATTGTAGCGCTTGACCCGCTCGACAAGCTCGTATTGGCGCATCATCCGCCGAGGGACCCTTCCACGATGGCGCGACCGGCAGGGAAGCGCGACCTTGCGATGTGTCCCGCATCGCACGCGGGGACGCCAGCCCCAAGGCGTCGCATGGGGCGCGATTCCGGCCGGGGCCATGAAAAAACCCGGCGCGGCGGCCGGGTTTTACGAGGACGTTGTCGGAGGGGCCGGAGTTACTCGGCCTCTTCGTCCGTCTCGGTCGGGGGCGCCAGATTCTCGAGGCCGCGCAGAAGATCTTCCTCGCTCATGCGGTCGAACTGGACGGCGCCGTCGTCGCTGGAGGATTGCGGTGCGACGGCGGAGGCGGCCGGCGAGCTCGAAAGCAGCGGAACGGTTTCCGCTTCCGGCTCATCGACTTCCACGTATTTCTGCATGGAGTGGATGAGCTGTTCCTTAAGGTCGTCCGCCGTGATCGTCGCGTCGCCGATCTCGCGCAGGGCGCAGACGGGGTTCTTGTCGCGGTCGCGGTCGATGGTCAGTGGCGCGCCGGCGGCGAGCAGGCGGGCGCGGTGGCTGGCCAGCAGAACCAGCTCGAAGCGGTTCTCGACCTTGTCGATGCAGTCTTCAACGGTGACGCGAGCCATGACGGACGGCTCCTTCCTCAGACTAAATTTCCGGATTGAGCGTGTGCCATACACCCCTTGGCGCTCTGCAACAAGCGGCAGCGCCGCCTGCAACACGTCACGCACGTTCGGTGCTCGCTCGCCAATCCGTGACAGGCTGCGCGCTAAACGACCCGGCGACGGCCGGGGCCGGCCCGAGCTAGACAGTGCGGCCCGAGTCGCGCCGACGCGATTCGGGCTCGAAACGGGGGGACCACACCATGACGACGCTGCTCAGCCGTCGCAGCCTGCTCGGCTGCGGATGCCAACTCGGGGCCGCCTGCTTCGCGGCGACCGCACTGCCCAACCTCGCCTTCGCGGCCAGCCCGTCCACCAAGAAGACGACGCTGACCGCCGACGAGGCCCTGGAGACTTTGAAAGAGGGCAACCGCCGCTACCAGACCGACAGCCCGGTCCGGGCGGTCCAGGGCCGCGAGCGCCGGATCGAGATCGCGCTGGGCCAGACCCCGTTCGTGGTCCTGGTGAGCTGCTCCGATTCGCGCGTCTCGCCCGAGATCCTGTTCGGGCGCGGGCTCGGCGAGCTGTTCATCGTGCGAAACGCCGGCAACTGCGTCGACACCGCGGCCCTCGGCTCCATCGAGTACGCGGTCTCGCAACTCGCCGTCCCGCTGGTCCTGGTGATGGGCCACAGCCGCTGCGGCGCCGTCGAGGCCGCCGTGGACGTGGTCAAGAACAACACGGTCTATCCCGGCTCCATCGGCCGGATGATCGAGCCGATCGTGCCCGCCGTCCTGTCCCAGCGCGACAAGCCGGGCGACTTCGTGGAGAACTGCGTGCGGGCCAACGTCAACCGCGTGGTCGAGCGCCTGCGCCTCGCCTCCGAGCCGGCCCTGCTCGATCCCCTGAAGGCGGGCAAGCTGCGGGTGGTGGGCGCCTCCTACAGCCTCGATACCGGCACGGTGGACTTCTTCAACGAGGGCTGAGCCTCGGCCGGCGCTGTGCGGTGCCATGTTGACACAGGTGGCGGGCGGTGCGACTGCGCCGCCCTTGCTGGAGCCGGGGCGACCCGGAACGACTTGGGTCGACCCGGCACGACGAGGAGCTTCACGATGGCGCGCGCTTGCATCTTCCCCGGCCAGGGCAGCCAGACCGTCGGCATGGGGCGCGCGCTCGCCGAGCATTTCCATCAGGCCCGCGACGTGTTCGCGGAGGTGGACGAGGCGCTGAACCAGCCGCTCTCCCGCCTGATGTTCGAGGGGCCGGTGGAGGACCTCACCCTCACCACCAACGCGCAGCCGGCCCTGATGGCGGCCAGCCTCGCGACCCTGCGGGTGCTGGAGGCCGAGCGCGGCCTCGATCTCCGGCGCGACGTCGCCTGCGTCGCCGGCCATTCGCTGGGCGAATACACGGCGCTCGCCGCCGCCGGCACCTTCTCCATCGCCGACACCGCACGGCTCCTGCGGATTCGCGGCACCGCCATGCAGGGCGCGGTGGCCCCGGGCGAGGGCGCCATGGCGGCGCTGATCGGCGCCGATGCGGAGACCGCGCAGGCCATTGCCGACGAGGCCGCCGAGGGCGCGGTCTGCGAGGTCGCCAACGACAACGGCGGCGGGCAGGTGGTGCTCTCCGGCGCCCGGGCGGCGGTGGAGCGCGCGGTGGCGCTGGCGCAGGGGCGCGGCATCAAGCGCGCGGTCATGCTCAACGTCTCGGCCCCGTTCCACTGCTCCCTGATGGCGCCCGCCGCCGAGGCCATGCGCCGGGCCCTGGCGGAGGTCGCGATGCATACTCCCGTGGTGCCGGTCTACGCCAACGTGCTGGCCGCCCCCGTCACCGACACGGCGGCGATCCGCGAGGCCCTGGTGGCCCAGGTCACCGGCACCGTGCGCTGGCGCGAGAGCGTCGCCGCCATGGCCGCCGCCGGCATCGACCAGTTCTCCGAGATCGGCACCGGCAAGGTGCTCACCGGCCTCGTCAAGCGCATCGCCGCCGGGGCCTCGGCCGGCGCGGTCGGCACCCCCGACGACATCGCAAGCTTCCCCGCCTTCGGCTGAACGACAGGAACCCCCATGTTCGATCTGACCGGCCGCAAGGCCCTCGTCACCGGCGCCACCGGCGGCCTCGGCGGCGCCATCGCGCGGGGCCTGCACGCGCAGGGCGCGACTGTCGCCATCTCGGGCACCCGCCAGGCGGCGCTGGAGGCCTTCGCGGCGGAACTCGGCGGCGAACGCGTGCAAATCGTGCCCGCCGACCTCTCCGACAAGGCCTCGGTGGAGGCGCTGATCCCGGCGGCGGAAGCCGCCCTCGGCGGCCTCGACATCTTGGTCAACAATGCCGGCATCACCCGCGACAACCTCGTGCTGCGCATGAAGGACGACGAGTGGGATGCGGTCATCGCCGTCAACCTCTCGGCGGCGTTCCGGCTCTCGCGGGCGGCGGTGAAGGGCATGATGAAGCGCCGCCACGGCCGCATCGTGAACATCGGCTCGGTGGTGGGCGCCACCGGCAATCCGGGGCAGGTCAACTACGCCGCCGCCAAGGCCGGGCTGGTGGGCATGACCAAGGCGATGGCGGCGGAAGTCGCCACCCGCAACCTCACGGTCAACTGCATTGCGCCGGGCTTCATCACCTCGCCGATGACCGACGCGCTCAACGAGAAGCAGCGCGAGGGCATCCTCGGCCGCGTCCCCATGGGGCGCCTCGGCACCGGCACCGACATCGCGGCGGCCGCGATCTACCTCGCCTCCGACGAGGCCGCCTACGTCACCGGCCAGACGCTCCACGTGAACGGCGGCATGGCGATGTATTGAGCGGCGCGCCGTCGTTCCGGGGCACCGCCGAAGGTCTTTCGAGACGCAGACCGTCGATCGCGATCGATCGGCCGCCAGCGTGTCGGGGAGGGGCAACCTTCGCTGCACCGCACACCGCCAAAACCACCCGGCGGCTCGAAAAAGCCACAGCGATGAACGGGTTGTGAACCGGCCCTCGCCAGCGTCGGAACCCTGTGTTAACACCCCGGCTGCCGTGCGAGGGGGGTGCCGATTCAGCGGGTTGCGGATGTCTGAAAAACTTCAAGCTCCGACTGGACAAGTCGGGTGACTTGACCGAAACGCGCCATCGAACACACCGGCCGCCCGATCTCATCAGATGTCCCGGGACGGGCCGGCGGCCACGGCACCTGAACCTGCAAAGACCTTGTTCACCTGCAAAGACCTTGCACCATCTCGACCTTGAAGAGCTAAGGACCAAGACCGATGAGCGATATCGCTGAGCGCGTGAAGAAGATCGTTGTCGAGCACCTCGGCGTGGAGCCGGAGAAGGTGGTCGAGGGCGCGAACTTCATCGATGATCTCGGCGCCGACAGCCTCGACACCGTCGAGCTCGTGATGGCGTTCGAGGAAGAGTTCAACGTCGAGATTCCGGACGATGCCGCCGAGACCATCCAGACGGTCGGCGACGCGGTGAAGTTCCTCGAGAAGAACTCCGCCTAAGACGGACGCAACGCGCGCGAGCGGGGTCGTGACCGGCCCCGCGCGCCATTCGTCGTTCGATGACAGGACCGGTTCGGGATAGTGCGATGCGTCGGGTAGTGGTGACGGGCTTGGGGATGGTGACGCCGCTGGCCAGCGGGGTCGAGGCCACCTGGAGCCGGTTGATCGCCGGCGAGTCGGCCGCCAAGGTCGTGACGGCGTTCCCCGTCGACGATCTCGCCTGCCGCATCGCGTGTTCCGTGCCCTTCGGCGACGGCACGAACGGCAGCTTCAATCCCGACGCCTTCATGGAGGCCAAGGAGCAGCGCAAGGTCGATCCGTTCATCGTCTACGCCATGGCCGCCGCCGGCGAGGCCCTGAACGACGCCGATTGGCACCCGACGACCTACGAGGACCAGTGCGCCACCGGCGTGATGGTCGGCTCCGGCATCGGCGGCATCGGCGGCATCTACGACGCCTCCGTGACCTTGCACGACAAGGGCCCTCGCCGGATCTCCCCCTTCTTCATTCCCGGCCGCATCATCAATCTCGCCTCCGGGCAGATCTCCATCGCTCACGGCCTCAAGGGCCCGAACCACGCCGTGGTCACGGCCTGCTCCACCGGGGCCCACGCCATCGGCGACGCGGCCCGGCTGATCCAGTTCGGCGATGCCGACGTCATGGTGGCGGGCGGCGCCGAATCGCCGGTGAACCGCCTCGCGCTCGCGGGCTTCGCCGCCTGCCGGGCGCTGTCCACCGGCTTCAACGACAACCCCACGGCCGCCTCCCGCCCCTACGACAAGGCCCGCGACGGCTTCGTCATGGGCGAGGGCGCCGGGGTGGTCGTGCTGGAAGAGTACGAGCACGCCAAGG
>NZ_JAQGKL010000118.1 GCF_028290105.1 Methylobacterium sp. | reverse complement strand
CCGGCCTCGCGTGCGGCGGCCGGCGAGACGCCCATCCACCCGGCGGAGCGCGCAGGCGCCTCCCGGACCGACTCGACCGGGGTCGTGCAGCCCGGTCCGGAGACCTCCACCCGTCCTCAGCAGAGCGACAAGTCGTACACGGCCACCCCCTCGAAGCCCGACGAGGGCCGGGTGGCGGCGGATGCGCGCGGAACGACGCCGCTGGCCGGAACGCCGCCGTCGGACAGCGCGGGACGTCGCGACGGGTCCGACACGAAGCCGGTCGGCGCCGACCCGAACGCCTCGCCGGGCGTGGCGCCGAAGGAGTGAGTTGATGGCGCTCGCCGACAAAGACCGGATCTTCACGAACCTCTACGGCCTGCACTCGCCGGGGCTGGAAGCGGCCCAGCAGCGCGGTGCCTGGGACGGCACCAAGTTCCTGCTCGAAATGGGCCGTGACTGGATCATCGAGGAGATGAAGCAGTCGGGCCTGCGCGGGCGCGGCGGTGCGGGCTTTCCCACCGGCCTCAAATGGTCGTTCATGCCCAAGAAGTCCGATGGGCGCCCGCACTACCTCGTCGTCAACGCCGACGAGTCGGAGCCCGGCACCTGCAAGGACCGGGAGATCATGCGGCACGATCCGCACCTCCTGATCGAGGGCTGCCTGCTCGCCTCCTTCGCGATGGCGGCGCATGCGTGCTACATCTACATCCGCGGCGAGTACGTGGCGGAGAAGCACGCGCTCCAGCGCGCGGTGGACGAGGCCTACGCGGCCCGGCTCGTCGGACAGGACAACGTCCACGGCTACCCCTTCGACATCTACGTCCACCACGGCGCGGGCGCCTATATCTGCGGCGAGGAGACGGCGCTGCTGGAGAGCCTCGAGGGCAAGAAGGGCATGCCGCGCCTCAAGCCCCCGTTCCCCGCCAATATGGGCCTCTACGGTTGTCCCACGACGGTGAACAACGTCGAGTCGATCGCGGTGGCGGGCACCATCCTGCGCCGGGGCGGCACATGGTTCGCGGGTCTCGGCGGCAAGAACAACACCGGCACCAAGCTGTTCTGCGTGTCGGGCCACGTCAACAAGCCCTGCAACGTCGAGGAAGAACTCGGCATCACCTTCCGCGAGTTGGTGGACAAGCATTGCGGCGGCATGCGCGGCGGCTGGGACAACCTGCTCTGCTCCATCCCCGGCGGCTCCTCGGTGCCCCTGGTGCCCGCCGAGCAGATCATCGACGCCAAGATGGATTTCGACACGCTGAAGAACCTCGGCTCGGGCCTCGGCACGGCCGCCGTCATCGTCCTCGACAAGTCCACCGACATCGTCTCGGCCATCGCCCGCATCGCCTACTTCTACAAGCACGAGTCCTGCGGACAGTGCACGCCCTGCCGCGAGGGCACCGGCTGGATGTGGCGGGTGATGCTGCGCATGGCGGAGGGGCGCGCCCAGCGCCGCGAGATCGACATGCTCCTCGATGTCACGAAGCAGATCGAGGGCCACACCATCTGCGCGCTCGGCGACGCGGCGGCCTGGCCGATCCAGGGGTTGATCCGGCACTTCCGCCCCGAGATCGAGAAGCGCATCGATCGCTACAGCGCCAACCCGCATTCCGATCCGGTGCCGATGGCGGCGGAGTGATCCGCAGCCCGCACCACCCGTAGTTTCGAGACCGAGACCCACGAATGACCAAGCTCATCGTTGACGGCATCGAAGTCGACGTGCCCGCGGAATTCACGCTGCTGCAGGCCTGCGAGGTCGCGGGCGCGGAGATCCCGCGCTTCTGCTTCCACGAGCGGCTGTCCATCGCGGGCAATTGCCGGATGTGCCTCGTCGAACTCAAGGGCGCCCCGAAGCCGGTGGCCTCCTGCGCCTACGCGGTCAAGGATTGCCGGCCCGGTCCCAACGGCGAGCCGCCCGAGATCCTGACGCGGTCCGGAACCACGAAGAAGGCCCGCGAGGGGGTGATGGAGTTTCTCCTCATCAACCATCCCCTCGATTGCCCGATCTGCGACCAGGGCGGACACTGCGACCTGCAGGACCAGGCCATGGCCTACGGCGTCGACTCGACCCGCTACGGCGAGAACAAGCGCGCGGTGGAAGAGAAGTACATCGGCCCGCTGGTGCGCACGGCCATGAACCGCTGCATCCACTGCACCCGCTGCGTCCGCTTCCTGGCGGAGGTGGCCGGCGTGCCGGATCTCGGCGCCATCGGGCGCGGCGAGGACATGGAGATCACGAGCTACCTCGAATCCGCCATGGGCTCGGAGCTTCAGGGCAACGTCGCCGACCTCTGCCCGGTGGGCGCGCTGGTCCACAAGCCGCAGAGCTACGAGGTTCGCCCCTGGGAGTTGTCGAAGACCGAATCCGTCGACGTGATGGATGCGGTCGGCTGCGCCATCCGGGTCGATGCCCGTGGCCGCGAGGTGATGCAGATCGAGCCGCGCGTGCACGAGGGCATCAACGAGGAGTGGATCTCCGACAAGACCCGCCACGCGGTGGACGGCCTGCGCAGCCAGCGCCTCGACCGGCCGTACTTACGCGAGAACGGCCGCCTGCGCCCGGCTTCCTGGGGCGAGGCGTTCGGCGCCATCGCCGCCCGGGTGAAGGGCACCGACCCGAAGCGCATCGGCGCGGTGGTCGGCGATCTGGCGGGTGTCGAGGAGATCTACGCCCTCAAGAGCCTGATGACGTCGCTCGGGGTCACGAACCTCGATTGCCGGCAGGCGGGCGAGGCCATCGATCCGGCCTGGGGCCGGGCCGCCTACACCCTCGGCACCACCATCGCGGGGATCGAGGAGGCGGACGCGATCCTGCTGGTGGGCACCAACCCGCGCCTCGAAGCCTCGCTGCTGAACGTGCGCATCCGCAAGCGCTGGCGCATGGGTCCCCTGGCCGTCGGCCTGATCGGCGAGCCTGTCGACCTGACCTACCCCCATACCTATCTCGGCGCCGGCCCCGAGACCCTCGCGGATCTCGCCTCCGGCCAGCACAGCTTCGCCGAGGCCCTGAAGGCCGCGGCCCGACCCCTGATCATCGTCGGCATGGGGGCTCTCGCCCGTCCGGACGGAGCCGCCATCCTCGGGGCCGCCGCGCGGCTGGCGCGTGACGTCGGCGCCATCACCCCGGAGTGGAACGGCTTCGGCGTGCTCCAGACGGCGGCGGCCCGCGTCGGCGCCCTCGATCTCGGCTTCGTGCCGGGGGAGGGCGGGCTCGATGTCGCAGGGATCGCGCAGGGCGGCGCCCTCGACGTGGTGTTCAACCTCGGCGCCGACGAGGTCGAGATCGGCCCCGGTGCCTTCGTGGTCTACCAGGGCACGCACGGCGATCGCGGCGCCACCCGCGCCGACGTGGTGCTGCCGGGCGCGGCCTACACCGAGAAGAGCGCCACCTTCGTGAACCTCGAGGGCCGGGTGCAGACCACCAACCGCGCGGGCTTTCCGCCGGGCGACGCCCGCGAGGACTGGGCGATCCTTCGCGCCCTCTCCGAGGTTCTCGGTCACCGCCTGCCGTTCGATTCGCTCGGGGCGCTGCGCCGCGCCCTCTACGCCGAGCATCCGCACCTGGCCGCCCTCGACGCGGTGGCGCCGAGCGATGCGGCGGCGAGCGTCGAGACGCTTTCGGGGCTGGCCGGCGAGCCGACCCGCGCCGGCTTCGCCTCGGCGGTGCCGGACTTCTACCTCAGCAACGCCATCGCCCGCGCCTCGCGCGTGCTCGCCGAATGTTCGAGCCTCGCCCGCGTGCGTGGCCTCGAAGCGGCCGAATAGGGATTTCCTGCGATGACCAACTGGGAAGTCCTCGGCACCGTCCTCCTGCTGGTGCTCAAGAGCTTCGTGCTCCTGGCCCTGCTCCTCGTCTTCATCGCCTATGCGCTGCTGGCCGATCGCAAGATCTGGGCGGCGGTGCAGCTTCGGCGCGGTCCCAACGTGGTCGGGCCCTGGGGCCTGTTCCAGTCCTTCGCGGATCTCCTGAAATTCGTCCTGAAGGAGCCGGTGATCCCGGCCGGGGCCAACAAGGCTCTGTTCCTGCTGGCGCCCCTGGTCTTCGCCACCCTGGCGCTCGCCGCCTGGGCGGTGATTCCGCTGGCCGAGGGCTGGGCCATCGCCGACCTCAATGTCGGCATCACCTACATCTTCGCGATCTCGTCGCTCGGCGTGTACGGCGTGCTCATGGGCGGCTGGGCCTCGAACTCGAAATACGCGTTCCTCGGGGCGCTGCGCTCGGCGGCGCAGATGATTTCCTACGAGGTCTCGCTCGGCTTCGTCATCATCTGCGTCCTGCTCTGCGCCGGCTCGCTCAACCTCTCGCGCATCGTCATGGCGCAGGACACCTCGCTCGGCATCCTGGGCTGGTACTGGCTCTGGCTGTTCCCGATGTTCGTGGTGTTCTTCGTCTCGGCGCTGGCCGAGACGAACCGCCCGCCCTTCGATCTGCCGGAGGCGGAATCCGAACTCGTGGCGGGCTACATGGTCGAGTATTCCTCGACGCCGTACCTGCTGTTCATGCTCGGCGAGTACGTGGCCATCATGACCATGTGCGCGCTCGGCACCGTGCTGTTCCTCGGCGGCTGGCTCTCGCCGATCCCGTTCGCGCCCTTCACCTGGGTGCCGGGCCTGATCTGGTTCGCCCTCAAGGCCAGCTTCCTGTTCTTCATGATCGCCATGGTGAAGGCCATGGTGCCGCGCTACCGCTACGACCAGCTCATGCGCCTCGGCTGGAAGGTGTTCCTTCCGCTCTCGCTCGTCTCGGTCGTCGTCGTCGCCTTCGTCCTCAAGCTCACCGGCCTCGCGCCGGGCGCCTGACAACCCCACACGGAGATCCGAGCCATGAAGCTCGATCAGGTCGCCAAGGGTCTGTTGCTGAAGGAATTCGTGTCGGGGTTCGCCCTGGCGATGAAATACTTCTTCAAGCCCAAGGCCACGATCAACTATCCCTTCGAGATGGGCCATCGCGGTCCGCGCTTCCGGGGGGAGCATGCCCTGCGCCGTTATCCCAACGGCGAAGAGCGTTGCATCGCCTGCAAGCTGTGCGAGGCCATCTGCCCCGCCCAGGCCATCACCATCGAGGCAGGCCCGCGCCGCAACGACGGCACGCGCCGCACCACCCGCTACGACCTCGACATGGTCAAATGCATCTATTGCGGCATGTGCCAGGAGGCCTGTCCGGTCGATGCCATCGTCGAGGGGCCGAACTTCGAGTTCTCGGTGGAGACCCGCGAGGAGCTCCTCTACGACAAGGAAAAGCTCCTGCTGAACGGCGACCGCTGGGAGCGCGAGATCGCGCGCAACATCGCGGTGGACGCGCCCTACCGCTGAGCGAACGGCGAACCGTTTCCGTGCCCGCGGGGAAGGCTCCGGGGCACCGAGGCGGTTGTGCACCGCAGGAGCGGGTTCTATAGACGGGCGGCTGGTGGGCCGTGGCACAATTTCGGCAGAAGGGGCCGTCCTCGGGACGGCTGATCTCTAGAAACGCATGAGCGCAGCCGCTGCCTTCTTCTACCTGTTCGCAGGTGTGACCATCGCCTCGGGCTTCATGGTGATCGCCTCGCGCAATCCCGTGGCCTCGGTGCTCTTCCTCATCCTCGCCTTCGTGAACGCCGCCGGGCTGTTCGTGATGATGGGCGCCGAGTTCCTGGCGATGATCCTGGTGGTCGTCTACGTGGGCGCCGTCGCGGTGCTGTTCCTGTTCGTCGTGATGATGCTCGACGTGGATTTCGCGCAGCTGCGCCAGGGCTTCCAGCAATACCTGCCCATCGGCGCGTTGATCGGCGCGGTCTTCCTGATCGAGCTCCTGCTCGTCGTCGGCTCGTGGACCATCGATCCGGGGCTGGTCCAGACGCCGCTCAATCCGGTGCCCGCCGCCGAGGCGGTCACCAACACCCAGGCGCTCGGCCGGGTGCTCTACACGGACTATGTCTTCTTCTTCCAGCTCGCCGGCCTCATCCTGCTGGTGGCGATGATCGGCGCCATCGTGCTCACCCTGCGCGACCGCCCCGGCGTCAAGCGCCAGAACATCGCCATGCAGAACGCGCGCACGCAAGGCATGGCGGTCGAGACCCGCAAGGTGCCCTCGCGGCAGGGCGTCGAAGTCTGATGGCGGCGAACGGAGAACACATCCGATGATCGGCCTGAGCCATTACCTGACGGTCGCCGCGATCCTGTTCACGCTCGGCGTGCTCGGCATCTTCATCAACCGCAAGAACGTCATCGTCATCCTGATGTCCGTCGAGCTGATCCTGCTTGCGGTCAACATCAACCTGGTCGCCTTCTCCACCCATCTCAACGACATCACCGGACAGATCTTCGCCCTGTTCGTGCTGACGGTGGCGGCGGCGGAAGCGGCCATCGGCCTTGCCATCCTCGTCGTGTTCTTCCGAAACCGCGGCTCCATCGCGGTGGAGGACGTCAGCATGATGAAGGGCTGAGCGGGACCGGACGGAAACCCACCTCGACGCTCGGCGCCGCACGCTTCGCGACGCCGCTGCGGTGACACGAACCACAGGGTGCCGCCTCGGGCGCCCGCGCGACGCGCGGGCCTCGGCGCGACCCAGGAGGCCGGACAAGCCAGCGATGTATCACGCGATCGTCTTCCTCCCGCTCGTCGGTGCGCTGCTCGCCGGCCTGTTCGGCCGCCAGCTCGGCCCGAAGCTCAGCGAGGGCATCACCACCGGCCTCCTCGCCTTCTCGGCCCTGCTGTCCTGGGGCGCCTTCCTCGAAGTGCCGGGCTCCGACCACGCCACCCGCGTGCAGGTGGCGACCTGGTTCACCGCCGGCGACCTCGTGGTCGATTGGGCCTTCCGCATCGACACCCTGACGGTGATCATGCTGGTGGTCGTGACCTCGGTCTCGACCCTCGTGCACCTCTATTCCATCGGCTACATGGCCGAGGACCCGCATCGGCCGCGCTTCTTCGCCTATCTCTCGCTGTTCACCTTCGCCATGCTGATGCTGGTGACGGCCGACAACCTCGTGCAGATGTTCTTCGGCTGGGAGGGCGTCGGCCTCGCCTCCTACCTGCTGATCGGGTTCTGGTACGAGAAGCCCTCGGCGAATGCGGCCGCCATGAAGGCCTTCATCGTCAACCGCGTCGGCGATTTCGGCTTCTCGCTCGGCATCTTCCTCGTCTTCGTGCTGACCGGGTCGATCGCCTTCGACGGCATCTTCGCCCGTGCGCCCGAGATCAAGGACGCGACCTTCCACTTCCTCGGCTACGACTGGAGTGCCTGGACGCTCGCCTGCCTGCTCCTGTTCATGGGTGCGATGGGCAAGTCGGCGCTGTTCCTGCTGCACACCTGGCTGCCGGACGCCATGGAGGGGCCGACCCCCGTCTCCGCGCTCATCCACGCCGCCACCATGGTGACGGCGGGCGTGTTCATGGTGGCGCGCCTCTCGCCCCTGTTCGAACTCGCGCCCAACGCCCTCGTCGTCGTCACGGTCATCGGCGGCATCACGGCGTTCTTCGCGGCCACGATCGGCCTCGTCCAGAACGACATCAAGCGCGTGATCGCCTACTCGACCTGCTCGCAGCTCGGCTACATGTTCGTGGCGCTCGGCGTCGGTGCCTATTCGGCCGCCGTGTTCCACCTGTTCACCCACGCCTTCTTCAAGGCGCTGCTGTTCCTCGGCGCCGGCTCGGTCATCCACGCGATGCACCACGAGCAGGACATGCGGAACATGGGGAATCTCCGCCGCTACATCCCGTTCACATCGGCGATGATGACCATCGGCACGTT
This sequence comes from Methylobacterium sp., assembly GCF_028290105.1. Taxonomy (GTDB): domain Bacteria; phylum Pseudomonadota; class Alphaproteobacteria; order Rhizobiales; family Beijerinckiaceae; genus Methylobacterium. The sequence goes on along the minus strand of NZ_JAQGKL010000118.1, from coordinate 7,125 downwards.
GGCGCTGATCGGTTTCCCCTTCACCGCCGGCTACTATTCGAAGGACGCGATCATCGAGGCGGCCTACGCCTCGACGCGCCCGGGCCACACGCTGGCCTTCCTGTGCACGGTCGTCGCCGCGCTGATGACCTCGTTCTATTCCTGGCGCCTATTCTTCATGACCTTCGAGGGGCCGGCGCGCTGGGCTGGCCACGGGGCCACGCATCACGACGACCATGCGGTGGCGCATGCCGGAGCCTCGGCGCAGGCCGACGGTGCCCTCGGCCACCACGAGGGCGTCGCCCACGACGACAAGGGCCACGACATCGAGCCCGCCTCGCACAGCGCCATCGAGCACCACGACCATGCGCACACGCCGCATGAGAGCCCGCTGGTGATGACGATCCCGCTGGCGCTGCTGGCCTTCGGAGCCCTCTTCGCCGGCCTCATCTTCAAGAACCGCTTCATCGGCGAGGGCATGGACGCGTTCTGGGGCCACGCCCTCGGGCACGGCCCCGACAACCACATCATGCACGACATCCACGCGGTGCCGGCGATCGTGTCCTACGCGCCCTTCATCATGATGCTGACCGGCTTCGTGCTGGCCTACTGGATGTATGTCCGCCGGCCCGAACTGCCGGGTCAGCTCGCCGCCCAGCAGCCGAGCCTGTACCGGTTCCTCCTCAACAAGTGGTACTTCGACGAACTCTACGACCGGATCTTCGTCCGGCCGGCCAAGGATTTCGGCAAGTTCCTCTGGAAGGAGGCCGACGGCCGCGTCATCGACGGCATGGGGCCGGACGGCATCGCCACCCGCGTCCTCGACGTGACGCGCGGCGTCGTCCGCCTGCAGACCGGGTACGTCTACCACTACGCCTTCGTCATGCTCGTCGGCGTCGCCGCCATCCTGAGCTGGTACATGCTGACCGGCCTGCCCAAGGTCGCGCATTGATGGCCGCTGTCACGCACCGGAGCGCCCGCTGATGTTCGGCCTCGGAATCCTCGCCGGCCTCCTCATCGTGCCGCTCTGCGGCGCGGCCTTCATCCTCACCCTCGGTGAGGAGACCGAGGCCTCGAAGCGCAATGCCCGCTGGGCGGCGCTCGCCACCACCATCGCCACCTTCCTGCTCTCGCTGGTGGCCTGGGGCCGCTACGACGCGACCACCGCGAGCTTCCAGCTCGTCGAGACCCATGCCTGGCTGAGCGAGACCACCCGGTTCAAGCTCGGCGTCGACGGCTTCTCGATGCCGCTGATCCTGCTCACCACCTTCCTGATGCCGTTCTGCATCGGCGCCTCCTGGCTCTCGGTGAACACGCGGGTGAAGGAGTACTTCGTCGCCTTCCTCGTCCTCGAGACGACGATGATCGGCGTGTTCTGCGCCCTCGACCTCGTGCTGTTCTACCTGTTCTTCGAGGCCGGCCTGATCCCGATGTTCCTCATCATCGGGATCTGGGGCGGCAAGCGGCGCATCTACGCGAGCTTCAAGTTCTTCCTCTACACGCTGCTCGGCTCGGTGCTGATGCTGCTCGCCATCATGGCGATGTACTGGCACGCCGGCACCACCGACATCCCGACCCTGCTCCACACCCGCTTCCCCGTGGGCCTGCAATGGTGGCTGTGGCTCGCCTTCTTCGCCTCCTTCGCGGTGAAGATGCCGATGTGGCCTGTCCACACCTGGCTGCCGGACGCGCACGTGGAGGCGCCCACCGCCGGTTCGGTGATCCTGGCGGGCATCCTCCTGAAGATGGGCGGCTACGGCTTCATCCGGATCTCGCTGCCGATGTTCCCGGACGCCTCCCACGCCTTCGCCCCGATGGTGTTCGCGCTCTCCGTCGTGGCGATCATCTTCACCTCGCTCATCGCCCTGATGCAGACCGACATCAAGAAGCTCATCGCCTATTCGTCGGTGGCGCATATGGGCTTCGTGACGCTCGGCCTGTTCACGATGAACGAGCAGGGCATCCAGGGCGCGCTGTTCCTGATGATCTCGCACGGCATCGTCTCGGGCGCGCTCTTCGTCTGCGTCGGCGTGGTCTACGACCGGATGCACACCCGCGAGATCGCCGCCTATGGCGGTCTCGTGAAGCGCATGCCCCTCTACGCGGCGGCCATGATGGTCTTCACCATGGCCAATGTCGGCCTGCCCGGCACCTCCGGCTTCGTCGGCGAGTTCCTGGCGATGATGGGTGCCTTCCGGGCCAACCCCACCGTCGCGTTCTTCTCGGTCTTCGGCATCATCCTCTCGGCCGGCTATGCGCTCTGGCTCTACGCCCGGGTGATCTACGGCAAGCTGGAGAAGCCCAACCTGCAGGGCATCCTCGACCTCGACCTTCGCGAAAAGCTCATCATCGCGCCCCTCGTCGCCCTGACGATCTATTACGGCGTCCACCCGGCCCCCGTGCTCGACACCTTCGCCCCCTCGACGGAGGCGTTGATGCAGAGCATGCGGACCGCGCTCTCGAACACGCAGACCGCCGCGGCCACCCTGCCGCCCGCGTCGCGCTGAAGGCTTTGACCCGATGAACGCCGCTCAGATCGTCATGCCCGCGCTCGGGCCCGCCCTGCCGGAGCTGATCCTCAGCCTCGGCGTGCTGGTGCTGATCCTCTACGGGGCGTTCCGGGGCGAACGCTCGGCGGAAGGCGTCAATGTCGGCGCGCTGATCCTGCTCGTGGTCGCGCTGTTCGCGGTGATGTCCCAGCCGGGGACCAAGGTCACCACGCTGAACGGCTCCTTCATCGTCGACAATTTCTCGAAGGTGATGAAGGCGCTGATCCTGATCGGCTCGGCCGCCACGATCCTGCTCTCGCGCGACTATTTCCAGCGCGCGCGCATCGACCGGTTCGAGTTCCCGATCCTGCTCGTGCTCTGCACCATCGGCATGTTGGTCATGGCCTCGGCCAACGACCTGATCTCCCTCTATCTCGGCCTGGAACTGCAATCGCTGGCGGCCTACGTCATCGCGGCCTTCCACCGGGACAACCTGAAATCGACGGAAGCGGGCCTGAAGTACTTCGTCCTCGGCGCGCTCTCCTCGGGCATGCTGCTCTACGGCGCCTCGCTGGTCTACGGCTTCACCGGGACGGTCTCCTTCCCCGGCATCGTCGCGGCGCTCGACGGTACGGCGGGCTTCGGCATTGTGCTCGGCATCGTCTTCGTGGCGGCGGGCGTCGCCTTCAAGATGTCGGCGGTGCCGTTCCACATGTGGACGCCGGACGTCTACGAGGGCTCGCCGACGCCCGTGACGGCGTTCTTCGCCTCCGCTCCGAAGATGGCGGCCGTCGCCATGACGGTGCGTCTCTTCATCGGGGCCTTCCCCGACGTGACGGCGGTCTGGCAGCAGATCATCGTGTTCGTGTCCATCGCCTCGATGGCGCTCGGCTCGTTCGCCGCCATCGGCCAGCGCTCCCTCAAGCGCCTGATGGCCTATTCCTCCATCGGCAACATCGGCTACGCCCTGGTCGGCCTCGCCGCCGGTTCGCAGGAGGGCGTTCGCGGTGTGGTGATCTACATGATCATCTACCTCGCGATGACGCTCGGCGCCTTCGCGGTGCTGCTGTCGCTGCGCCGTGGCGGCGAGATGTTCGAGACCGTGGACGACCTCTCCGGCCTCTCGCGGACCCATCCGGTCCTGGCGTTCTGCCTCGCCGCGATGATGTTCTCGCTCGCCGGCATCCCGCCGCTCGCCGGTTTCTTCGCCAAGTTCTACGTGTTCGCCGCCGCCATCAAGGCGGACCTCGTGGCGCTCGCGGTGATCGGCGTGGTGACCAGCGTGGTCGGCGCGTTCTATTACCTGCGCCTCGTCAAGGTGATGTACTTCGACGAGCCGGTCGCCGCCTACGAGCCGATGCCGCCGGGCCTGCGCATCGTCCTGGCCCTGGCGAGCGTGGTGGTGATGCTGTTCTGGATCGTGCCGGCACCCCTGGTCGGTGCGGCGGGTGCGGCCGCCAAGTCGCTGTTCTAGGTCCTTGACCGGCTACGGCCTCGGGGTCCGGGCACGTGGAGAGGGGCACCGCCTCCACGTCCACGACCGGCTCGGCTCCACCAACACCGAGGCGCTGGAGGCGTTCCGGGCCGGCGAGGCCGGGCCGCTCTGGGTGGTCGCCCGCCAGCAGGACGCGGGCCGGGGCCGCCGTGGCAACGCCTGGGCGTCCTTGCCCGGAAACCTGACCGCGAGCCTCCTCTGGCCGGTCGACGATGTCGAACCGGGGCTGGTGCCGACACTCGGCTTCGTCGCCGGAATCGCCCTGGCGGACGCCTTCAGGGCCGCCGGAATCGCCGGTGTCCATCTGAAGTGGCCCAACGACGTGCTGGCCTCGGGCGCCAAGCTTGCGGGCCTTCTGCTGGACGCCGAAACCCGGCCGGGGGGGCGCCGCGCCGTGGTGATGGGCTTTGGCGTCAACGTCGCTGCGACCCCGCAGGGCTTGCCTTATTCGGCGACGTGCCTCAGGCAGTTGCGGTACGACACGCGCGCCGAGGATCTGTTCGTCCACCTGACGGATGGAATCGTCGACGCCGCGCGACTTTGGGATTGTGGCCGCGGGTTCTTCAGGATCCGTGAGCGCTGGATCGCAGGCGCCGCCGGGATCGGCGCGCCGGTATCCGTGCGGACAGGCGATACTCTCGTACATGGAATTTTCGAGACGATCGACGAGGCCGGACGGCTCGTGATCCGATCGGAGGACGGAACGCGACGGACCGTGACGGCGGGCGAGGTGCATCTGGGAACGGCCGCGACGGCGGCTTGAGGTTTGACGAACAATGACGACAGGGCAAGACGAACTCGTCTTCGTGCCGCTCGGCGGCGTGGGCGAGATCGGCATGAACGCGGCGCTCTACGGTTTCGGACCAGCCAAGCGGCGCAAGTGGATCATGGTCGATTGCGGAATGGGCTTTGCCGGCGAGGAGGGTTTCCCCGGCATCGACCTGATGTTCCCCGACTTGAGCTTCATCGAGGAGCGCAAGGACGACCTCCTCGCCATCTTCATCACCCACGCGCACGAGGACCATATCGGCGCCATCGGTGAACTCTGGCCCAAGCTCAAGGCGCCCGTCTACGCGACGCGGTTCGCCAAGAACCTGCTGGAGGCGCGCCGCCTCAGCGAGCCGGGCGCCCCGAAGGTGGTGCTGAAAGAGATCCAGGCGGGCCGCCGGGTGCAGATCGGTCCGTTCGAGATCGAGTACGTGCCCGTCTCGCACTCGATCCCGGAATCCAACGCGGTGGCGATCCGCACGCCGCACGGGCTGGTGCTCCACACCGGCGACTGGAAGCTCGATCCGACCCCGATCCTCGGCGACGTGACCTCCGAGTCCGCCTTCCGGGCGCTGGGCGACGAGGGCATCCTCGCGATGATCAGCGATTCGACCAACGTCGTGCGCGAGGGTCGCTCCCCGAGCGAGGCCGAGGTCGCCGCCACCCTGCGCGAGCTGATCGCGGAGGCCCCCCACCGCGTCGCGGTGACCACCTTCGCCTCGAACGTCGCCCGCATGCGCGCCGTCGCCGAGGCGGCCCAGGCCTGCGGCCGCGAGGTCGTCGCCGTCGGCCGTGCCATGGACCGGGTCATCGCGGTCGCCCGCGAATGCGGCTTCCTCGACGGGTTGCCCGAGTTCCGCTCGTCCGACAGCTATGGCTACCTGCCGCGCGACAAGGTCGTGGCGCTCCTCACCGGCTCCCAGGGTGAGGATCGGGCGGCGCTCGCCCGCGTCTCGCGCGACGACCACCCGGACATCACGCTCGCCGCCGGCGACCGCGTGATCTTCTCGTCGCGGGCCATTCCGGGCAACGAGCGGGCGGTCGGCGCGATCATCAACGACCTCATCAATGCCGGCATCGAGGTGGTCACCGACCGCACGAAGCTCGTCCACGTCTCGGGCCATCCCCGGCGCGACGAGATGGCGGAGATGTATGCCTGGACCCGGCCGCAGACGGCGATCCCGGTCCACGGCGAGGCCCTCCACCTCGACGAGCACGCCCGCTTCGCCCGCGCCCAGGGCGTGCCGAACATCGTCAAGGCGCGCAACGGCAGCGTCGTACGTCTGGCGCCCGGCACGCCCGAGATCGTCGATCACGTCAAAGCGGGCCGCCTGTTCAAGGACGGCAACATCCTGATCGATGCCAAGGACCGGGCCATCCCCGAGCGCCGCAAGCTCTCGCAGGCCGGTCTCGTCTCGGTGGCCATCGCCATCGACGTCCAGGGCGAGATCCTGGGCGAGCCCGCCATCGACATCATCGGCCTGCCCAATCGCGGACGCACCGGCCAGCCGATGCTCGACGTCGTGGTCGAGTCGGTGTCGCGGACCCTCTCGGGCCTGTCGAAGCCCAAGCGCAAGGACGCCGAGGCCGTCGAGAAGGCCGTCGACCGCGGCATCCGCTCCGCCGTCAACGAGGTCTGGGGCAAGAAGCCCGCCTGCCACGTCCAGGTCGTCGAGGTCTGAGTGAACGACCCTCCCCCGATCCGGGGGAGGGTGCTCGTGCGCAGCGGGTGATCGAAGAGGAAGCAAACGATGATCGGACGCCTCAACCATGTCGCCATCGCGGTGCGCGATCTCGACGCCGCCTGCGCCATCTACCGGGACACCCTGGGCGCCACGCTCACCGAGCCGCTGCCGCAGCCGGAGCACGGCGTGACGGTGGTCTTCGTGAACCTGCCCAACAGCAAGGTCGAGCTGATGGCGCCGCTCGGCGAAGGCTCGCCCATCGAGAGCTTCGTGGAGCGCAATCCGAATGGCGGCGTGCATCACGTCTGCTACGAGGTCGACGACATCCTGGCCGCGCGCGACCGCCTGAAAGCCGGCGGCGCCCGCGTGCTCGGCGACGGCGAACCGAAGATCGGCGCGCACGGCAAGCCGGTGCTGTTTCTGCACCCGAAGGACTTAAACGGCACGGTGGTCGAGCTGGAGCAGGTGTAGCTTGGTCGTCGTGTGCGTCCCTCTCCTGCGACGCGGGAAAGGGTGGCTGGCGAAGCCAGACGGGTGAGGGCGCCGGCCTCACGCTGCAACGACCGCCCTCATCCATCACGCTTCGCGTTACGCCTTCTCCCGCCAGAGCCGGAGAAGGTAAGCGCACACGCGACATCTTCGCCCTTGTCGTTCCAAAACTGTGATCGATCTAGGATGAACTGAGGAATGCCGGGCCTGTTCTTCAGCA
>NZ_JAQGKL010000100.1 GCF_028290105.1 Methylobacterium sp. | reverse complement strand
TGAGGCTGCGGTAGCGGGCCTCGTCCTTGCGCTTGACGTAGTCGAGCAGCGAGCGGCGCTGCGAGACCATCTTCAGGAGGCCGCGGCGGGAATGGTTGTCCTTGCCGTGGGTCTTGAAGTGGCCGGTGAGGTTGGTGATCCGCTCGGTGAGGATCGCCACCTGGACCTCCGGAGAACCGGTGTCCTTGCCGCCGTTCGCGTATTCCTTGATGAGCGCGGTCTTGCGCTCTGCCGTGATCGACATCGCAGTGCCTTTCGGTACGGGTTTTCAGAAACGGGCGGCCTCGTCACGAGGGCCGCGCCATGCCCGGAGCGTGGCCGGTGCCGGGATGTCGTCCAGCACGGTCAGGCCCACAAGCAGCTTGTGCCCCGGCCCCGTTCGCACGGGTCGGAGCGGCGCGGACCATACACGAAACCGGCCCTGACGCCAGCCCTGGCGCCGCCGGCGGGTTCAGGCCGCGGCGGCGGCGGACATGCCCACGGCCCGGATGTCGCGCGCCAGCGCGTCGATCCGCGCAGGCTCCGAATCCCAGGCGAACATGAAGCGCGCGCCCCCGCCGATGAAGGTGTAGAAGCGCCAGCCCCGGGCGCGCAACGCGTCGAGGTGCTCGGGCGCGGCGCGCAGGAACACCGCGTTGGCCTCGACGGGAAACATCAGGTCGAAGCCCGCGACATCCGCCACCGCCGCCGCGAGGCGCTGCGCGCAGGCATTGGCGTGGCGTGCGTGACGCAGCCAGGCGCCCTCCTCCAGCACGCCGACCCAGGGGGCGGAGAGGAAGCGCATCTTGGAGGCGAGCTGCCCCGCCTGCTTGCAGCGGTACCCGAAATCCTCCGCCAACGCGGAATCGAAGAACAGGATCGCCTCGCCCGCCGCCATGCCGTTCTTGGTGCCGCCGAAGCAGAGGAGGTCGACGCCGGCCCGCCAGGTCATGTCGGCGGGGGTGCAGCCGAGGCTGGCGCAGGCATTGGCGAAGCGCGCCCCGTCCATGTGCAGGCGAAGTTCGAGGTCCCGGCAGGTTTCGGCGATCTCGCGGATCTCGGCGAGGCTGTAGAGCTGGCCGGTCTCCGTGGGCTGGGTGATCGTCACCACCCGGGGTTTGGGGAAGTGGATGTCCGAGCGGCCGGTGGCCACATTCCGGATCAGCGCCGGGGTGAGCTTGCCGTCGGGGCTCGCCACCACCAGGAGCTTCGAGCCGTTGGAGAAGAATTCCGGCGCGCCGCACTCGTCGGTCTCCACGTGCGCCGAGGCCGAGCAGATCACGCTGTGGTAGGACTGGCAGAGCGAGGCCAGCGCCAGCGCGTTGGCGGCGGTGCCGTTGAAGGCGAAGAACACCTCCGCGGAATCCGTCTCGAACAGGGTCCGGAATTCGTCCGCCGCCCGCTTCGTCCAGGGATCCTCCCCGTAGGCCGGCATCGAGCCCCGGTTGGCCGCCTCCATCGCCGCCCAGGCCTCCGGGCAGATGCCGGCGTAGTTGTCGCTCGCGAATTGCTGGGGCTCGGGGGGCCGGGTCTCGTCGGACATGGTTCGCTCTCGTCTGGCTCGGTCCCGCATCGGGAGCGCGACGACCGGCCGGAGCGATATGGCGAAGCCCGTTTGGTTGCCGGTCCGGCCACATCCCCGCCGGTTCCGGAGGGTGCCACCTTGCTCGGGAGAGCAGGTTGGCGTCAGGGATCGCCCCGACTCTTGATGATGGGCGCGAGATCTACCAGAGCGGCCCGACCCTGACAACACGGACGGGTTGTCCCGGCGCAAGGGCGCTACCCGAGCGGCGGGACCTCGACTGGCGCGCGACTTGCGCCGTTTGGCGTGCGATCCGCCGCCATGCGAAGGTCTGGACGATGATGGGCAACGGCCTCACCGCGCGCAAATCCGTCGCCGACATCCTGGCGGCCGGCTCAGAGGGCGATGCGCAGGGCGGGTTGTCGCGCTCCCTCTCGGCCTTCGACCTGGTGGCGCTCGGGGTCGGCGCCACCATCGGGGCGGGCATCTTCGTGCTCACCGGCACGGCGGCGGCGAATTATGCGGGCCCGGGCCTGACCCTGTCCTTCGTGCTCGGCGGCATCGCCTGCGCCTTCGTGGCGCTCTGCTACGCCGAACTCGCCGCGATGGTCCCCGCACCCGGCAGCACCTACACCTATGCGTACGCCACGCTCGGCGAACTCTGCGCCTGGATCATCGGCTGGGACCTCGTCCTCGAATACGCCATGAGCGCCGCCACCGTGGCGGTGGGCTGGTCGGGCTACGCGCGCTCGCTCCTGGGCGATGCCGGCCTGCACCTGCCCCCCGGCCTGACGGCGGCCCCCGGCACCGCCCTGCCCGGGGGCACCACCGCGTGGTTCGACCTGCCGGCGGCGGGCATCATCGCCGTGCTGACGCTGCTCCTCGTGCGCGGCAACCGCGAATCGACCCGGGTCAACGCCGTGATGGTGGCGATCAAGGTCGCGATCATCCTGGCCTTCGTCGGCATCGGCGCGGCCCATGTGGACACGGGCCTGTGGTCGCCCCTGGTGCCGGAGAACACCGGCACCTTCGGGGAGTTCGGCTGGAGCGGGGTCCTGCGCGGGGCCGGCGTGGTGTTCTTCGCCTTCATTGGCTTCGAGACCGTGTCGACGGCGGCGGGCGAGACGCGGCGTCCTCAGCGCGATGCGCCGATCGGGCTCCTCGGCTCGCTGGCGATCAGCACCCTGCTCTACGTGGCCGTCGCCGCCGTGCTCACCGGCCTCGTGCCCTACCGGGCCCTCGACGTGCCCGATCCCATCGCCAAGGCGGTGGAGGTGGTCGGGCTCGGCGCCTTCGCGGCCGGGATCAAGCTCGGGGCGATCCTCGGGCTGACCACGGCGGCGCTGGCCGCCCTCTACGGGCAGGCCCGGATCTTCTACGCCATGGCCCGCGACGGTCTGCTGCCTCCGGCCTTCGCGCGGGTGCATCCGCGCTTTCGCACCCCCGCCACGAGCCAGGTCGCCATCGGAGCGGTCACCGCGCTCGTCGCCGGCCTGTTTCCGATCGACCTGCTGGGCGAACTCGTGAGCATCGGGACGCTCTTCGCCTTCATGGTGATCTGCACCGCCGTCCTGGTCATGCGCCGGACGGATCCAACCCGGCCCCGCCCCTTCCGGGTGCCGGGGATGCCGGTGGTGCCGGTGATCGGCATCCTGTCCTGCCTCGGCCTGATGCTGGGGCTGCCCGGCGACACGTGGCTGCGCCTCGTGATCTGGCTCGTCCTTGGCCCGGCGATCTACTTTGCCTATGGCCGCCGTGCCGCACGGCGGCGTCGGGCAGGTTCGCCGGAGCCCGTTTAGGCCCCGGCTTTGCGCGTCATTGCCTCAGGAATCGTGGTGCGGCTCAGGAATAGTGGCGCGGGTTCGAACGGCCGGAATAGCGGCGGCGCAGGTAGGACACGAGCTTGGGGAGAAGGAAGGCGACGAGCAGCTTGCGCATGAGGGACGATCTCCGATCGGAAAGGGCGGCCCCCGAGGCCGCCGCGTTGCGGGTCTAATGCGGGATCGGGCCTCGCGTTCCGAAGCCGGCGCGACGAATTCGCGGGCGGCGGGCGGTTCGGGGTCAGCGCGCAATCACCGCGCGCACGGCGTAGCCGCCGTGAAGCTGGCGCACCTCCGCCCCGGCCCCCATCGTCCCGGCCACCCGGTTCACCACCTCCGGCAGGGTCCGGCGCGGCGTCACCGAAAAGGCCGCGAGCCAGCGGTTGAGGAGCGCGCGCGCCGGTCGGGGCAGGCCGGTCTGATCGCCGAAATCCACCACGTGCAGGCGGCCCCCCGGGGAGAGGTGCCCGGCGGCCTCGGTCAGCACTTGTTCCCAGGGCGGGATCATCGACAGCGTATAGGAGATCACGATCCGGTTGAAGGCGCCTTGCCCAAACAGCGAGACGGGATCGAAGTCCGTCGCGTCCCCTTGCGCGAGGCGGATGCGGCCCGGGAGACCCGCCCGCGCGACGGCGCGGGCGGCGGTGTCGAGCATCGCGGCGGAGACGTCGAGGCCGTGGCAGGCCGCGTCCGGATAGGTCCGGGCGATGCGCAGGAGGTTGCGCCCGGTGCCGCATCCGATCTCCAGCACGCTGCCGCCCGCCGGCACGTCGAGGCCGGCGATCACCCGGTCGCGGCCCAGCAGGTAGAACTTGCGGCTGGCGTCGTAGAGGTGGCGCTGGTGCCGGTACATCCGGTCCATCGCCTCGGCGGCGCCCGTCATGCGGAGCGCAGGCGATAGAGGTGGAAGCCGCCGTAGATGGCGGAGCGGTCGCGGGCCTGCCCCGCGCGGCTCTCGGCCTCCGCGTAGTCCCAGGCGTTCAGGATCGCGTCCGGCACCCGGCCGGGCAGGCGGCGCTCGTCGGCGGCCGTGCGGAAGATGACGCGGGCCCCGGGCCGGGCGGTGCGGGTGATCTGCGTCCAGAGCGCGGTGAGATCCGCGTCGCTCATCCAGTCCTGCGCGTCGAGGAGCACGTAGGCGTCCGCGCTCGCATCGGGGCTGGCGGCGAGGAACGCCGTCATCGCTTGCTGGCGGTAGCTCACCCGCTCGGCCCGCGCCCGCAGGGCCTCGAAATGCCGGGGCTGGAGATAGGGCGGCAGCGCGGCCCCGTCGCCCGGCGCGTAGGACCGGCCGAAGGCCTGCCAGGCGAAGTAGTTGTCGGACAGGTCGAAGTCGCAGGCGAGGCGCTCCAGGCGGTGGCGCAGCACCGCGACCATGCCGCCGGGGCGGTCCCCTGCCAGCGCCGTGTACTGGGCTGGCGGGATGCCGAGGCCGTACAGGGAAGCCGGGCGCTGGATCAGCCAGCGCACGAGGCGCTTCTCGAACAGGGGCGCGACATGCGCGGCGAACAGGGCGCGCTGCTCGGCCCGGTCGCGCGCCTCGAGCACCGCGGAGAGGTCGCAGCCATAGAGCCGGGCCAGCCGGTGCCCCGTGCCGATGAAGCGCCCGAGCAGGCCGTGCCGGAAGATGTTCTCGGAGAACGCCGCGATGCGCCGGCGCCCGTCGAGGCGCCGCGCCTCCCAATAGGCCCGCGATGCGGGATCGAGGCCCGGGGCGATCCGCGCGTCGTAGGCCGCGACGTTGGCGGGCGCGTCGGCGCGGCCGAAGAAGCGCAGGTAGGCCGCGTGGTCGGGGAGCCGGGCCAGGGCCGCGAGCTTGAGGCGGCCCAGGGCGATGTGGGCCCCATTGAGGTCGACGGCGCTGATGCGGGCCGGATCGGCGGTGAGGTAGGACAGCACGTTGCAGCTGCCCGACGCGATCGCCACCACGTGGTCGCGGGGCCCGAGGCCGAGAGCCGCCATGTCGACCACCGGGTCCTCCCAGATCTGCGGGTAGACCAGGCCGCTGAAGGCCAGGGTGAACAGCCGCTCGGAGAGGCCGGCCCGGGAGAGCGCCCGGCTGCGATGCACGGCCCGGGTCAGGCCGAGGCTGGTTTCGCGGCGGACCGCCCGGGCTGCTGGATTCATGCGGGCGCTCGCGCTTGTCCATCGGTGACGATGGACGCCGCCCCTACGCCCCGCGCATGACCGGCGGGTGACAGGCCTGCCGGGCTCGGGCCGGCGGGGCGGAAGGCCGCGTCAGAGTTCCAGGGTCAGGGTCACCGGCGCGTGGTCGGACGGGCGCTCCCAGCCCCGGGCGTGGCGGGCCACGGTGACGTCCCGCACGGTCCCGGCGAGGTCGGCCGAGACCCAGGCGTGGTCGAGGCGCCGGCCCTTGTTGGCGGCGGCCCAGTCGGGGGAGCGGTAGCTCCACCACGTGTAGATCTTCTCGGGTTCGGGCACGAGGAGGCGGGCGGCGTCGACCCAGCCGGCCTCGCCCCGCAGGGTCTCCAGGCGTTCGGTTTCCAGCGGCGTATGGCTGACCACGTCGAGGAGCTGCTTGTGGGACCAGACGTCGTGTTCGAGGGGCGCCACGTTGAGGTCGCCGACCAGGATCGCCGGTCCGGTGACCCGCCGCCCGCCCCAGGCGCGCAATTCGTCGAGGAAGTCGAGCTTGTGCGCGAATTTCGGGTTGAGGCCGCGATCGGGCACGTCGCCCCCGGCGGGCACGTAGAAATCGTGCAGCACGATGCCGGCGGCCTTGCCGGCCTCCGGCCCCAGCACCGCCGAGATGTGGCGCGCGTCCGCACGCTCGCAGAAGGCCATCACGTCGCGAGTGAGGAGCGGAAAGCGGGAGAGGATCGCGACGCCGTTGTAGCCCTTCTGGCCCGCGAACACGACGTTCTCGTAGCCCGAGCCGCGCAGGGCTTTGAGCGGAAACGCGTCGTCCGGACACTTCGTCTCCTGCAGGCAGAGCACGTCGGGCTGCGCCTCGGCGAGAAAGCGCAGGACCGAATCGATGCGCAGGCGCACCGAGTTGATGTTCCAGGTGGTGACGGTGAAGCGCACGGCGTTCGGCTCGCGTGAGGCTGGAAAACGTTTAAAGGATCGTGCGCGCGTCGGCGCGGCGGGCCGGCATAGACCGGATCGCCGCCGCCGTCGCCGGGGAAATGCCGCGCTTGGGGGCGCCTGACGATCCGTGCGGGATCGCCAGGCCGCCTCGAGCGAGATCGAGGGATCGTTCAGTGTCGCGCATCCGTTCCGCGCTCTTCAACGCCTACTGGGCCGGCTGGACCGCCCTGTTCATCCTGCCGCTCGCGGTGCTCGCCGTCCTCGGCGCGCCGGCCCGGCCGATCCGCGCCTTCACCCGCCTGTGGTCGCGCGGCATCCTGTTCGGCCTCGCGCGCATCGTCGGCCTGACCTACGTCGAGGAGGGGCGGGCCCGCATTCCCGCCGAGCCCTGCCTCATCGTCGCCAACCACCAATCGGCCTGGGAGACGCTCGCCTTCCTGGTGCTGGTGCCCAACGTCGCCATCGTGGCCAAGCGCGAACTCGTGGCGATCCCCATCGTGGGCTGGTTCCTGCGCCGCTCGCCGATGATCATCATCGACCGGGCCAACGGCACCCAGGCCCTGCGGGTGATGATCGACGAGAGCCGCGCGGCGATCGCGGACGGGCGCTCGGTGCTGATGTTCCCCGAGGGCACGCGCGGCGGCATCGACGAGCCGGTCCAGTTCAAGCGCGGCGTCGAACTGCTCTACGCCAAGCTCGGGCTCCCCGTGCTGCCGGTGGCGGTCAATTCGGGTCTGTACTGGCCCCATGGCGGCGCCCGGCACAGGCCCGGCGCGGTCACGGTGAGCTACCTCGCTCCCCTCCCCCCGGGCCTGAGCGGCGCCGAGTTCATGCGCGGCACGCAAGGGGCGATCGACGCGGAGCTCGACCGCTGGCGGGTGCCGGGCGCCCCGGCGGGGGACGCGCGCAGCGCCTCTTAGAGCGGCCGTCCTACGGCTCCAGCCCCTCGGCCTTGCGGCGGGCCGCGCGGCGCCGCTCGACGCGGGCCACCGAGAAGATCGAGGCCTCGTAGAGGAGCAGCATCGGGATCGCCAGCGACAGCTGCGAGATCACGTCCGGCGGGGTCAGCACGGCGGCGGCCACGAAGACGAGGACGATGGCATAGCGGCGCTTCTCGCGCAGGAACGCCGTGTCGATCACGCCGATCTGGCCGAGCAGGGTCAGGATCACCGGGAGCTGGAAGGCGATGCCGAAGGCGAAGATCAGCGTCATGATGAGCGAGAGGTACTCGTCCACCTTCGGCAGGAGGGCGATCGTCGCCTCCCCCGGCTGACCGATCTGCTGCAGCGAGACCGAGAACTGGATCAGCAACGGCATCGCCAGGAAGAACACCACCAGGGCGCCGAGGATGAAGAACACCGGCGTCGCCACGAGGTAGGGCAGGAAGGCCTGGCGCTCGTTGCGGTAGAGCCCCGGCGCCACGAAGGCGTAGACCTGCGTGGCGATGACCGGGAAGGCCAGGAAGCCGGCGCCGAACACGCTGAGCTTGATGTTGGTGAACACCTGCTCGAGGAAGTGCGTCGCGATCAGCTTGGCGTTCTCGACCCCCACCACGGAGACGTAGGGGTAGACGAGGATGTTGTAGATGTGCCGCGAGAAGAAGAAGCACCCGAAGAACATCACCACGAAGGCGGCGAGCGACTTGATCAGCCGCGAGCGCAGTTCGATGAGATGGTCGAGGAGCGGGGCCCGCGAGGCTTCGATCTCGGCGTCGTCGGTCTCGTTGCTCATCGGCCGGAATCAAGCTCGGGTTTGGCTGGCGTCGCGGGGCGGGGCGGTTCGACGGGCGTCGGGTCGGCGTAAGCCTGGGGCTCGAGCGGATCGGCGCTCCAGGCGTGGGTCGCCGGCGTCTCCGGGGCCGCGCGCGGCGGCAGGTCGGGCAGCGACTCCACGGGCGCGGTCGGGGCCTGGATGGTATTCTCGCGCTCGGCCAACTGCTCGGCGACGTTGGCGAGCCCCTGCGTCGGCGAGGGTGTCGTCTTCGTCTCGGTGCGGCCGTCGACGGCGCCCTTGAGTTCGTCGCGGATGGTCTGGACCGGGTTGAAGGTCGGGCCCATCGTGCCCGCCGCCTTCTTGACGCCGTCCACCTCGCGGCGGATCTCGTCGAACTCGGCCTCGCGGATCGCCTCGTTGAACTGCGACTGGAACTCGCCGGCCATGCGGCGCATCTTGCCGGTGATCTGGCCGACCGTGCGCAGGGCCTTGGGCAGATCCTTCGGGCCGATGACGATGAGGGCGACGCCGCCGATCAGCATCACCTCGCCCCAACTCATGTCAAACATGGTGTCGACTGTCCCGCGACCGCGCGCTGCCCATCAACGGCGCGTCGGCCATCGCAGGTCGCGGCGGATTCCGCCAGACCCGTGACCGGCCGCCACGCTCCCTATCGCGTCGCGCGTCAGACGACCTTGCGGTCGGCCGCGACCGTGTTGGCGGTGGCCGGCTCGCCCTGGTGGGGCAGCGTGCGCACCGGCTCGCCGGCGCTCGGCGGCGGCACGGCGGTGGTGGCCGGCGTCTCGTCCTCGGCCATGCCCTTCTTGAAGGCCTTGATGCCCTTGGCGACGTCGCCCATCAGGTCCGAGATCTTGCCGCGCCCGAACAGCAGCATCACGATGCCGGCGACGATGATCCAGTGCCAGATACTCATGCTGCCCATGGCAACCTCCCGCGCCGCAGCCCAAACGCTGCGCGGCGCCGTTACGTGTGTCGGTTGAGGGCGAACCTAAGGATCGGGCCCCTCGAGCACAAGAAGAGCGGGTGACACCGGCCCCGTTGCGATCGCCGCATCGCGGGAAAGCAAGTTCCTTGCCCCGATCCGTTCCCCGATCCGTTCTTGGACCTCGGGACGGGCTCATAGACCATGCGCCCGGAAAAGTCCCTCGCGTGGATCAAGTCCCTCGCTTCGGTGAGGTCCCTCGCCTTGGTGAAGTCCTTCGGGGACGTGACGATCCGGGATCAGGCGGCGAACGACAGGGCCGCCGCGAAGCGGGCGCGGGCCTCGGGCACGTCGAAGGCCTCGGCGGTCGTGGTCAGGCGCGCCAGCGCGGCCTCGGCCCGGCGCAGGGCCGCGCCGACGAGGATCGGCGCGCCCTCGGCGACGCCGCGCATCTCGTCCGGCTCGCCGTTGCAGTGCAGGCCGACATCGATGCCGGCGGCAAAGCACGCCTCGGTGCGGGCGCGGAAGCTGCCCTGGAGCGCGTGCATCGAGAGGTCGTCGGTCATCAGGAGGCCGTCGAAGCCGATGGCGCCCCGGATGATGTCGCGGATCACGATGGCCGATTGCGTCGCCGGGTGGGCCGGATCGAGGGCGGTGAGCACCACGTGGGCGCTCATGGCCATGGGCAGGTCGGCCAGCGCCCGGAAGGGCACGAAATCCTGGGCGCTCAGCGCCGCGAGGTCCGCCTCCACCACGGGCAGGCCCTTGTGGCTGTCGCAGGCCGCCCGGCCGTGACCCGGGATGTGCTTCATCACCGGCAGCACGCCGCCCTGCATCAGCCCCTCGGCCACCGCCCGGCCGATCTCGGCCACGCGCTCCGGGGACGTGTCGTAGGCCCGGTCGCCGATGACGTCGTGGGCGCCCGCCACCGGCACGTCGAGGACGGGGGCGCAATCGACGTTGATACCGACGCTGGCGAGGTCGTGCGCCATCAGCCGGGCGCCGAGCCGCGCGATCGTCGCGGCCGAGCCGTTGAGGCCGCCGAAGCGGCGCCCCGCCGGGTAGGCCGGCCAGTGCGGCGGCCCCATGCGCTGCACCCGTCCGCCCTCCTGGTCGATCAGGATCGGCGCGTCGGCGCGCCCCACCGTGGCCCGCAGGGCGCCGGTGAGCGCCCGGACCTCGTCGGGGGTGCCGATGTTGCGCTTGAACAGGATGAAGCCCCAGGGCGCCACGTCGCGGAAGAAGGCGGCCTCTTCGAGCGAGAGGGTCTTGCCGGCGCAACCGAGGATCAAGGCACGGGAGGTCATGACGGGGGACGCGTCCTCGGGGCTGGGACCGGGGGCCGGCTCCGGTGAGCACGGCGCGGGCTGAACGCAACGCGAATCGCTGCGGGATGAGGCCGAAAAACGTCGGATGGGACGAAGGCGGGTACAAGGGGGCTGCCGGCGTGCCGGCGTGGCGCGGCGGCCACAGCCGAGGGAGGCGCCGCTTCCCGCCGGTCAGCCGACCGGCAGGTTCAGGTCCGGCCCTCGGGGAACCGCCCGCGCATCGCGGGCGGAACGGGGGGCACCAAAACGATCAGTTCTTGGCCACGAAGCACTGGCCGCCCGCGCCCTGGAGCTGGGTGCACAGGCTGGCCGCCTCGTTCTTGCCCAGGGGCCCGACGCGGACGCGGTAGATGGTCTTTCCGTTGACCTCGGCCTGACGGATCAGGGCGGGCTGGCCGGAGAGCTGGCTGTACTTGCCCTGCATCTGCTTGAAGGCCGCCTGGGCCTCGCTCTCGCTGGTGCGCACGCCGAGCTGGACGACGTAGCCGCCGCCCGAGGCCGGGGCGGAGGCCGGCGGGTTGGCGATGGCGGAGGTCGCCTCCGGCGCCACGGCGGCGACGCGCTGGGGCGCCTTGGC
>NZ_JAQGKL010000096.1 GCF_028290105.1 Methylobacterium sp. | reverse complement strand
ATAGGGCGGGCGGATCGTGCCGCCGCGGCTCGACGATGACGTTCGGCGGCGTCGCGCCTGTCTCACCGAGAACCTTTCGCAGGGCGCGAGCCTGGGTACGACCGGCATGACGGCGAGTCCGCGGAGCAGTGCCGTCGGCGCTCCATTCCCGCGCCACCTCCGCCACCGCGTTGCGATCGATCAGCCCGTGCTCGGCGGCGTGCTCGGCCATGGCGAGACTGTCGGCAGCCAGAACCAAGCTGCTGCCCGCCGCCTCCACGGCCTCGGCGAGCTTGGCGATCTCACTGATCCGGCTCGCATCGTGGGAGACGTTGCGGATATAGACCGCCACCACCCGGCCGGGATGCGCGGCGACCACCTGCCCGTAGACCTCGGGGTCGTGCTGGCCGCTATCGCCGATGAGGACGAAGGGCAGGTCGTGGTAGAGCGACAGCATGCGCTCGATCAGGTCGCGCTTGTGGTCCTCCGCCCGGCGCGGCAGCGGGCTCTTCCAGGACAGGCCCCACTCGCGCAGGAACATCACCGGCCCGACGGGGATCCGGTGCATCGTGAAGAATTCGCTCAGCATGTCGTAGATGCCCCAAGGGGCACGCGAAACGTAGAGCATGGGGTTGCCCTCCCCGCCGCACGGTCCGGCGTAGAGCGCCCGGTACAGGGCAGCGGCACCCGGGAAGGCGACCCGGTTTTCGGCATCCTCCACGAACAGGCGCCAGAGCATCTTGAGCTTGTTGGCGACGCCCGTTCGCATGATCGTGTCGTCGATGTCGCTGATGATCACGCGCCGGCACTGCGCCGAGGGAATGAACACCTGGCCCTTGGCGTGCACGGGCTCGGGCCCGGCGAGATCGAGGTCCATCGTGTGCCAGGAGGCTTCCGGCGGGGCGGGCAGACGCGGATGCAGGTGGACGCGAAAATACCCATCGCGGTCGGTCACCACCTCTTCCGTGCAGCCGAAGAACCGCGCGGTCAGCACCGCGCCCGCCACCGAGCGGCGGGTGATGCGCCGGCGGATGTCGCGCAGTTCCGCCGCCCAGCCCTCGTTTACGGCCGTCGCGCTCCGCTGCGACTGGCGAAAGACCCGACCGATCAGGAAGACCTCGTCGCGCGAGCCGTAGCCGCGATAGGTCTCGATCACAGTCCCGGCCTTACCCTGCGAACGCCGCACGGGCTTTGCCAGAAGGCGCAACGCCCGCAAGGCGCCTCTGGCGAAGCGCGTGGCGCCCTGTCGGCCGGTCATGGTTGCGTCGTCATGGGTTTGCGGCCCTGCCTCTGGTCCTCGGTTCAATGCCCGAATCCGGCGAAGGTTCGGACTGCCGCCGGATCGAGAGTGAGGCCCGCCGACACCAGCGCAATCGGGACTCCGGCGAATCGTGCGGCCATGCGGCGGGAACTCCGCTTCACGGCCACGGTTCTCGCCGGAGCGCCGCTGCCAGGGGCGTGATCCGGGGTCGACGTCTCGTGCAGATTTTCAGCCATGCCGCCTGAGACCGTCACGCACGAAATCGCGCCGCGCTCCGGCGTCGCCTTCACTCTCGACAAGGGCGAGCGCCTCACCGTGATCGACCCGCAGGGCGAGCAGGTGGCCGACCTTCTCGCCTTCGTGCGCGGCGACCTCGACGAGGTGATCTCGTCGGGCCGGACCCTCGATTACGCCAGCCGGATCTATCTGACGACCGGCGACCCGATCTATTCCAACCGCTCGAACGTGCTTCTGCGTATCGTCGAAGATACGGTGGGGCGCCACGACTTCCTGCTGACCCCGTGCTCGGCCGACACCTTCCGGATCATCTACGGCGACACGCACCCGCATCGCGGCTGCTTCGGCAATCTCGCGGCCGCACTGGCGCCCTACGGCGTCGCGCCCGACCGGATTCCGGTGGCCTTCAACGTGTTCATGAACGTCACCGTCGACGGGGGCACCGGCGAACTGAAGGTCGAGCCGCCCCTGAGCCGGGCCGGCGACCACGTCACCTTCGAGGCGGAATGCGACCTCGTCGTCGGGCTGACCGCCTGCTCGGCGCTGCAATCCAACAACAACGCGTTCAAGCCGATCCGCTACCGCATCGATCCCGCCCGCGCCTGAAACGGGTGCCGGCGGGGTGCCCGACCGTGTTATGGGCGGCGCGTCGTGAACAGTCCGAAGCGAGATCCATGCGAACCATCGTCTATGCCGACGGCGGATGTGACCCCAATCCCGGCCCCGGGGGCTGGGGCGTCGTGATCGAGGCCGAGAGCGGCCGGATCGAACTCTGCGGGGGCGAGCGGGCCACCACCAACAACCGCATGGAGCTGACGGCGGCGATCCGCGCGCTGCAACATTTCACGGACGGCGCGCAGATCGAGATGCGCTGTGACAGCCAGTACGTCATCAAGTCGGTGACCGAGTGGATGCGCGGCTGGAAGGCCAAGGGCTGGCGCACCTCGACCGGGCCCGTGA
Organism: Methylobacterium sp.; assembly: GCF_028290105.1. GTDB lineage: Bacteria > Pseudomonadota > Alphaproteobacteria > Rhizobiales > Beijerinckiaceae > Methylobacterium. The sequence goes on along the minus strand of NZ_JAQGKL010000096.1, from coordinate 132 downwards.
AGAACGTGGAGCTGATGCAGGAGCTCGACGCCCTCGCCGCGCGCCGCGACGTGCGCTGGACCTGGGTCCGGGGGCACACGGGCGAGGTCGGCAACGAGCGGGCCGACCGCCTGGCGGCGCAGGGGCGGCGCG
>NZ_JAQGKL010000071.1 GCF_028290105.1 Methylobacterium sp. | reverse complement strand
GGGTGACCGACGCCGCCTTGGGACCCTCGGACTCGACGAAATCTTAGTTGAAGGTGTCGATCTCAGCGGACTCGTAGCTGGTGACTTCCATGCCGACGCAGATCTCGGAAACGATGGGGGCAGCCCAGGTCATGGTGTTTCTCCTGAAAGTTTTTTCTGAACGTCAGCAGCATCCCGATCTCACTTAAGAAGATCGTAAGACACTGACGGCGCAGTGGTTTCTGTCGCCGGAGTGATATCGACAATTTGGCCCGGCAGTTCAAGCGTTAAATTGCCGGTTTCTCCCAGCGCCCCCGCGAATCGCGGGGCGCCGTTAACGCGACGTGCCGGCTTCAGTGCCGGAAATCCTGGCCTTTCAGGTCGAGCATGAAGCCGCGCCCGCGCACGGTGACGATGACCGGGCCGCCGAGCCGGACGAAATCCGAGAGCTTGGTCCGGAGATAACCCACGTAAACATCGACGACATTCAGCGAGAGCCCGCCCTGGCCGGCCCAGAGCTTGTCGAAGATGTCGCCCCGCGTCACGGGCTGGTTGGCGTGGTCCATCAGCAGCGCGAGCAACTCCGCCTCGCGGGGGGTGAGGCGCGCCGTCGCATCCGCGAATCCGACCTGCCGGATGTTCAGGTCGAGCACCAGACGACCCGCCGTGACGATGGTGCGGGGGGCATCCGCCGCCTTGCGGCGCAGGAGATGCGTCTGCAGGCGGGCCAGCAATTCGTCGAAGACGAAGGGCTTCACGATGTAGTCATCGGCCCCCAGCGCCAGCCCCTCGGCCCGGTCACGGACCTCGTCGCGGGCCGAGAGGAAGAGAATCGGCCCGGGATAGCCACCCTCGCGCAAGGAGCGGCAGACATCGTGGCCGGACCCGTCCGGCAGGGTGATGTCGAGCACCACCGCTTCCGGCGCGTCCGCGCGGGCGGCGGCCAGCGCATCGTCGACGCAGCCGGCCACCCCGACCGAAAAGCCCTCGGCCTCCAGGCCACGGGCCAGCATGGCGCGAATGTCGCTGTCATCCTCGACGATCAGTACGCGCGTCATGCCACACTCTCCCTGCCCACCCGGTCCGGGTCGTCCTGATCGTATGTCGCGTGGTCGGGCACGGCTTCGTCGGAACCCAGTGCCGGCAGTTCGAGGGCGACCTGCGCACCCCTGCCGCCGGGTCCGCTGCCCAGACGGATGATGCCATCATGGCGTTCCACGACCCAGCGCGCCAGGGCCAGGCCGATGCCGAAGCCCGCCTCACCCGAGGGGCTCTCGCGGCGGAACCGCTCGAACAGGCCCTCGCCGGCACCCGGAAAGCCGGGACCGTCGTCGGTGACGGTCACCAATGCCCGGTCCGCGCCGGCCTGCTCCAGGGCCACCGTCACCCGGGTGAGGCCCTTGGCGTGGCGCAGGGCGTTGTCGACCAGGCTTTCCACGACCTGGCGCAGCCATTCCCGGTCGGCGAGCAGCATCGGGTCGTGCTCGGGCGGCGACAGGCTCAAGGCGACGCGGCGGCGGGCGGCCTCCGAGGCCATGCCGTCGACGGCATCGGACAGGATCGGCAGGGCGTTGACCGGGCGCCGGTCGAGTTCGATCTGCCCCGATTCCGAGCGGGCGACGCGCAGCAAGTCCTCCACCCGGCGCTGCAGGCGCAGGGCCCGCTTGCGGATGGTGGCGAAGACCGGCGTGAAATCGACCTGACGCCCGGCCGAGCGGGCGGCGATGTCGCATTCGCCGAGGATGACGGTGAGCGGCGTGCGCAATTCGTGGCTGACATCGGCAAAGAAGCGCCGGCGCGAGCGGTCCACCGCCTCGAGGCGGCTGTTGGCGGCGCGAAGGTCCAGGGTCCGGGCCGCGACGGTGTCCTCCAGGGCGGCCCGGTCGGCGGCCAGCCGGCCCTCGCGGCGGGCCAGCCGGGCGGCCATGCGGTTGAAATTCGCCACCAGCAGGCCGAGTTCGTCCCGGGTCGCCACCGAGAGGCGGGTGTCGAGTTCGCCTCGCCCGACGGCGCTGGCGGCGCGGCGCACGGCCTCGATACGGGCCAGCACCGGCCGGGTCACGCCCCGGTAGAGCAGCAGCACGATGGCGAGGGCCACGGCCACCGCCGCGAGCGAGGCGATGCGCAGTGTGCCGGACAGGCTGCGCGCCGCATCCGAGCCCGCGATCATCGAGCGCCGCTCGACCTCGATCAGGAAGGAGAGCGGCTGGCCCGTCATGGCGCCGAACCCGTTCAGCGCGCCTCGGATCGCGGCCTTGCGCTGCTCGTCGTCGGACTGGCGCAGCACCTGCGTCACCTGTCGGTCGAGCACCGCGCGCGCCGAGCGAAGCTGGGCGAGGGGCCGGGTGCGGGCGGCATATTGCGTGCGGTCCTGCGGGTCGTCGCTCGCCGCGATGGTTCGGCCGAGCGCCTCGTCCACCGCCACCAGGGCCCGGTCGACATGGGCGCGGGCCACCGCCAGCCCTTCGGGCTGCGCATCGGGGTTGCTCACCGCCTCGAGGGCCGCGAGCCCGTACTGGGTCATGCGCCCGGAGAGTTCGACGAGGAGTTCGAGGCGTCCCTGGGCGGCCAGCGTCCGGTCGATGGTCCGCTCGGCGGCGCCGATCGAGGCGAGCACGCCCAACGCCGCCAGGATGACGAGGAGCGCCGTGGCGCCCAGCAGCAGCGCGAACCGGACCTTCAGCGAGCGCATGGTCTTGCCAGTTCTCGACGTTGTCTTGCCCGTTCGCGACGTCGCCAGTTCGTCGCGACGCGTTTGTCCGGCCTGCACCGGGCGCGTTCCGACACCCCTAGCGGCCTGATCACCCCGTCCCGGGCGATCCCGTTGTCACCGCCCGCCGGGCGCCAGTCCTAGGCTCGGACCGGTGCGTGCGGCAAGGCCGGGCGCGGACGGACACCGATCACAAATCGCGCGGCTGGCTGCCCCGGACGGCGCAACGCCACTTGGTCACCTGCCATTCCGGATGATCGGCCTGCCACTTGGCGAGCGCGCTCTGCGAGTTGCGCAGGCAGATGTTCGGGCTGCGGGCCTCGAAGGACAGGTCGATCTTGTCCTCGCGGCACTGCGAGGGCTGTGACAGGAGGCAGATCGAGAGCAGGATGAGCATCGGGAACGCCGTGTTCGCGCGAGAGGATCGCGGGTGTCCGGCAGGATATTGCCGCCCCGTCGGCGACGAAGGTCGTCCGATCGGGAGGACTGTGCAAGCCCGGCCGGGACGGTCGTCCCGGGGTCGAGGCGCGCCGGCTTCGCGACGGGCCGGTTCCCGACGCCGGAGACACCCTCCGCGACGGCCTTCAGGCCGCCGACACCCAGAGTTCGCCCTTGCCCAGGGTCGCGAGGTCGCCCGAGTAGCGGGTGAGCGCGCCGGCCGCGAGATCGGCGTGGGTGGCGCTCAAGGGGCGAAGCGAGCGGGCGAGCAGCCGCAGGAACACGAGGTCGTGCGTGCCGGTCTCGACGAAGCTGGGGGCCAGCGCACCGATGGCGCCGGCCAGAAGCGTGCCCCGGCGCATGCCGTAGCCCGGATGGTCCCCGAGGCTCGACGCCGCGATGGTCCCGGCGATCATGCGCGCGCCCGCATAGGCCCCCGCCTGGCCGACCAGGATCAGGCCGCGCCGCATGCGGTCGCCGAGATAGTCCCCCGCCCGGCCGTGGATCACCAGGGTCGCCCCGTCGAGGCCCGCCTTGGCGGCGTAGACCGCGCCGCCGGCATGGTCCCCGGCGTCACCGTGAACCGTGATCGTGCCGCCGGTGGCGCCCGAACCCGCGAAGGGGCCGGCCGAGCCCGTGACGGTGACCGCGCCGGAGGTCATGCCCGCGCCGAGGCGCTGGCCGACATCGCCGACGACCCGGATGCTGCCGCCGCTGAGGGAGGCACCGACCCGGTCGAGTCGCGCGGAACCGCCCTCGATGACCAGGCTGTCGGAGCCGTCGAGGGACAGGGTGAAGCAATCGCCGAGCGTCAGGCCACGACGGCCGGTGCCGACGGGAAGCTTGGCGGCCTCCGCCTCGCTCAGGCCGCTCAGCGAGAGCGGGTTGACGTGCAGGAGGTCGAGCCGCTCCGGCGGCTCCTGGCGCAGGGTGAGGGTGCTCATGCGAGGATACTCATGCCGCTCCAGCCCCGCTGCCCGGCTCCTTCGAGAGCAGGTTCTTCAGGTGATAATGGTGGCGGCCGAGATTGCCGCCGTAATTGCCGGCCGTGACGGCCACGAGCCCATGGGCCGCGCCGGCTTCGGTGGCCGCATGCAGGGCCGCGCGCATCGATTCGGCGACCGCGTCGGAGGTCAGCGCGTCGATGACGATCTCCAGCACGACGCCGACATCGGCGCCGAGTTCGGTGCCGGCCCGGCCCTTCAGCGTCGGGCAATAGGCGTCGTTGGTGGAGGCCATCATGCCCTTGGTGCGCGCCCCCACCTTCGAGCCCGAACGGACGATGCCGCCGGGGAAGGGCAGGATCGCGCCCGGGATCGCGCGGGCCGCGTCCACCGCGATCTCGGCGACCTTGAGGGTGTCGGCGTGCTTGCGCCCGAGAAACAGCAGGTTGCCACCCCCGACCGCGCCGTCCACCGCGCGCACGAAGTCCTCGCACAGGAACTCGCCGTCCATGACCGGGATGCGCCAGTAGCGCCGGGCCTTGCCGGTCACCGGGTCGGTCAGGCGCTTGGCCACCGCGAAGCCGTCGCCGAAGTAACGGATGGCGCCGCCGAGCTTGATCTTCGTCGGGCCGTCCACGCCCGCGTAGCAGGCCGTGCCCGGACAGGTGAGGATGCACTGGCCGACGCGCTTGAGGAGTTGGTCCTTGAGGCCGTTCGGCTCGAAGCCGAACAGCAGCACGCGCACCCCGGGACGCCCGTCCGGCGTCTCCTCGGGGGAGAGCTCGCAATCGATCCCGGCCTCGGCGCCGCAGCCGATCACCGAGGTGGCGAAGCCCGTCATGGTGACGGCGGCGATCATCGCCCACTTGGCCGTGTCGTTGGTGATGATGATCGCCGTTCCGGCGACGTCGAACGCCTCCGCGAAGGTGTCGATCACCGGGATGCCGTTGAGGGTGAGTTCCGTCATCTCAGTCACCCGTCCTCACGCGACGCATTTCGATCGAGTCCGACAGGCTCACGCGCGACATGTTCAGGACCGACATGCGACCTCCGCGAACACGTCCGGCTTCGGGAAGGCCTCGTCCGGCACCGCGAAGGCGCTCAGCCCCGTTCCGAAGCGGTCCTGCAGGTATGTCTCGGAGCGGGCCACCATCGCCTTGTCGGACTCGACTTGGAGTTCGAGGGTGCGGCCCGAACGCCAGGCCACGACCTCGCCGTCCTCCACGATGGTCTCGCCGTCCTTGAGTACCAGCTTGGCCCGGGCGAACATGGCGGTACGGTTCCGATCGTCGCGGTAGATCGCGACGTCGGCCCGCGCGCCCTCGCGCAGGTGACCGCGGTCGGCGAGCCCGAGGAGCTTGGCCGGCCCCGAGCGGGTGAGTTGGGCGATCTCCGAGAAGCTGTACTCGCGCTCGATGGCGCAGAGGCCGGAACGCTCGGCGATGACCTTGTGCAGGCTCGCGATCTCGCGGTCGCGCTCCTCCTTGTCCATCAGGAAATGGATGATGCGCGGGTAATCCGTGAACGGGCCGCCGTTCGGATGGTCGGTGGTCAGGATCGTGCGCTCCGGCTCCTTGGCGAGCAGCATCAGCTCCAGGCCGATCGCCCATTGCAGGGAGCTCACCGGCCCGCGCGGCTTGTAGAGGAACGGCACCACGCCGCCGCCCTCCGCGTCGCCCGCGTTGAGGATCCACTTCTTCGGGTTGGCGCCCTTGCGGCCGGCGAACTGGCGCAGGATGTCGAGCGAGATCGTCACGGTCTGGCCAAAAGCGACCTGGCCGACGTCGAAGGTCGCATTCGGGTGCGCCTCCATGGCTTCCGTGATGCGCTCGGCCGCCGAACGGAAGCCGCCGGTGAGCGGATTTTCGGGATCGGCGACGCCGTAGCCGTAGAACTGGGCATGGGCGAAGTGGATGCGCCGGCCCTCCGCCGCCTCCATGGTGGCGACGAACGACTCGTCGGCGCCCGGAATGCCGAGGTTGTTGCAGTGGACGTGCAACGGATGCGGCACGCCGATCTCCTCGACCGCGTCGAGGAGGGCGCCCATGATCTTGCGCGTCGAGAGGCCGTAGACCGGAATCTCGTCGTCGAGGCTGAGCTTCAGCATCCCGTCCTTGAAGGCCGAGGCGCCGCCCGCGTTGATGCACTTGACGCCCAACCCCCGCGATGTCGCCACGGACAGCGCCACGAGGTCGCGCACCGCCGCCTTGCCCTCGCGGTTGCGCAGGAGCTGAAGCAGGTGGTCGTCGTTGCCCATCACGGTGAGCGCGCCGCGATCGAGCAGTGGAATGTCGGCAAGTTCGAGCTGCGTCGCCAGCGCGTTGGAGGGCGGCATCGCGGGCTCGACGGCGAGCGTGTAGCCCATCCGCGCGTAGTTGGCGCCGATCCAGGCGGCCGAGCCGCCGGCATGCGCGAAGGGGTGGCCTTCGGGCGCGGCTTCGCTGGCGTAGAGTTCGGGCAGGAGCAGGCGGCTCATCACCACGTTGCCGCCGGCGATGTGCGAGTGGACCTCGACGCCGCCCGCCATCACCACGCAGCCGGTGGCGTCGATGGTCCGGTCGGGCGCGCGGTCGCAAGGCGCCACCACGTGGCCGTTCTCGATCCAGACATCGCCGACCGCGTCGCGGCCGGCCGTCGGGTCGACGACCCGGCCTCCGTGAATCCGGATCAGCATGCGGCGGCCTTCTTCTGCGTGAGGCGTTCGTGGATGGCGGTGAGGATGCCGGCGGCACTCAGCTCGGCCGTATGGCCGGCGGGCGGCGCATAGGCGATCGCGGCCCGCCGCTCGTCCCAGAGGGAGCCGCCCGCGCTCTCGCCGGGCACGCCCACCGCGAAGACCACGTCGGCGACGTCGCCGCTGGCCTCGGGGCTGCCGACGCCCACGATGGCGACGCTCGGAAGGGTGCCCAACCAGTCCGGCCGGGGGGCGGGGAGGGACGCAAGCCAGAGGGCGGCATCGGCCTCGCCGGCCGCGATCTGGCGGGCGCTGTCGAAGCGCCAGGGATCGTGCTCGGGCACGTGGCGGCCAAAGCCCACGCGGGGCGCCTGGCCGGTGGTCCAGGCCGCGAGTTGGAGCAGCGCCCGGCCCTGGAACGGATCGGACAAGGGCAGGCCGAAGAACCGCGTGACCTCGTTGAGGTCCTTGATCATGCCCTGGAGCATCTCGACGCCGAGCTCGCCGATCTCAGCCGGATCGTACAGGACGACGCCGTACTGGGCGGCGGCCAGGCGCTTGGCCAGATCCGCATAGGCCGCCTCTCCGGCGAGGTTGCCCTTCAGGAAGGCGCGCAGATGCGCGATCGAGACGGCGAGCCCGCCGGCCTCCGCCGGATAGGCCACGTGCCGGGTGGCGCCGTTGCGCGGTCCACCCAGCGACAGGATGGTACGCTCGGCACCGGCGGCGCGGCCGCGGGTCGGCGGCGATCCGGCGATGTCCTGGACGATCGCGCGGTCCCACGGCGCATTGCCGACGATGAGCACCGCATCGGCCCGGCCGACGGCCTCGGCCGGCGTCGTGGTCATGGCGCCGGTGCGGCTCAGGGGGCCGAGTTCCGCGTAGAGGCTGGGGCCGGCCACGGGATCGACGGAGGCGCCGATGGCGTCGGCGAGGTGATAGGCCGCGCGCACCGCGCTCAACTCGGCGCAGAGACCCGCCAGGACGGCATTCTGCGCTGAAGCGAGGAGCGTGGCGGCGGCCTCCACCGCCGCCTCCGCATCCGTCGCACCACCCTTCACCCAGGCCGCCATGCGTTGCACCTTGGAAAATCGAGGGCCCGGCACGCGCCGTGTTCGGCGTCGCGCGCGGCGGGACTGAGCCAGTCCATGTCGTTGGGGCGGCACGTTTGCATCGCCGCCGCCCCCCAGGCAACCCCCTTGGGCAGGGTCGGCCGAATCAGGGCCCTGACGGAGGTGCGCGAGAATTGACCGATGCGCTTGCGACCGGTCCGCGCTCCGTGGGAGAAGCCGGCGACCCGAGGCACGAGGCCGCGTGGACCTCAAGGACATCGCACGATGGAAGGGATCGACGTGGCGCAGATCCCGAGCGGGCAGGGCGGCTCCGGCATCGCCGCCGACTTGGCCTCGGGCTTGGCCTTGGACTTGGCCTCGGGCTTGGCCTCGGGCCTGCGCGTGCACGCCCCGGCCCGCCTGCATTTCGGCTTCCTCGACCTGCATGGCGGCCTCGGACGGCGCTTCGGCAGCATCGGCCTCGCCCTCGACCAGCCGGCCGTGACCCTCACCGCGCGGCCGAGCGACCACCTCGACGTGACCGGGCCGGAGGCGCGGCGCGCGGCGGCCTATGCCCTCGCGGCGGCCACTCATCTCGGCATCCCCGGACATGCCGCCCTGGCGATCGAGTCCGCGATTCCCGCCCATGCGGGTTTCGGCTCGGGCACGCAGCTGGCGTTAAGCGTGGCGGCGGCCCTGGCCGGCCTTGCGGGACGGCCCTTCGCGCCGGAGGATTTCGCGAACGCCCTCGACCGGGGCAACCGCTCCGGGGTCGGTCTCGCGGCGTTCACGCACGGGGGCCTCATCGTCGATGCCGGACGCGATCCCGAAGGCAACCCGCCTCCGGTGATCGCCCGGCTGGCCTATCCCGAGGCCTGGCGCGTGGTGCTGATCCTCGACACCGGCATGACCGGTGTGCACGGCAGCCGCGAGGTGGCGGCCTTTCGCGACCTGCCGCGCTTTCCGGAAGCCCAGGCCGCAGAGATCTGCCGCATCGTGCTGATGCAGGTGCTGCCCGCCGTGGTCACCGCCGAGCCCGACGGCTTCGGCGCCGGCATCACCCGGATCCAGGGTTTGATCGGCGACCATTTCGCTCCCCACCAGGGCGGGCGCTACGCCAGCCCCGCCGTAGCGGAGGCACTGGCCGCCATCGCGGCCGAGGGGATCGCCGGCTACGGCCAGAGTTCCTGGGGGCCCACCGGCTTCGCGCTGCTGCCCTCGGAGGCCGAGGCCCGGGCCCTGGTCGCCCGTCTCGAACGGCCCGGCCCGCTCCGGTTCCTGATCGCACGCGGGCGCAACACCGGCGCCGCGGTCACGCCGCTTTAAGACGAAAAGCGGTAAAGCGGAGCCTCGGGCGGCCCGATCCGGATCGCCTTTGACAAGACGACGCCTCGGCGCACGATCGGGCCGCGTCACACCATGAAGGGAGTTCGATGATGGCCCGCTCGATCCTGCACATGATCACGCCCCAGAAGCACATGAGCCCGTTCGACGTGAACATGGCCGTCGATGCGGGCTTCGAGACCATCGCCACCTACACGAACGCCACCCTCGCGGACGTGACGACGCTCGTGCAGGATTCGATCTTCTCCCGTTCCCCCCAGGACGGGGTGCGCACCGGCATCTTCATCGGCGGCAAGAACGCCGAGGACGCCCTCGACATGGTGGACCGGGCCAAGAAGGCCCTGGTGCCGCCGTTCGCCAACCACATCTTCGCCGACCCGGCCGGCTCCTTCACCACGGGGGCGGCCATGGTCGCCGAGGTGACGCGCGCCCTGAAGGCCAAGTTCGACACCGGGCTCGACGGCAAGCGCATCGTCATCTTCGGCGGCGCCGGGGTCGTGGCCTACGTCGCGGCCGTGATCGGCGCGCTCCACGGCGCCAACGCCGTCATCGTGGGCCATGACGGCGAGGAGCGGGTGAGCAAGATCGCCAACACCATGCGCTGGCGCTTCGGCGTCGAGGTCGAGGCCGTGGACGGCTCCACCGTGGCCGCCCGGCGCGCGGCCATCACCAACGCCGACGTCATCCTCTCGGCCGGCCCCGCCGGCATCCCGATCCTCACCGCGGAGGATCTCGAATCCGCCCCGAACCTGCTGGTCGCCTCGGACGTCAACGCGGTGCCGCCCGCCGGCATCGCGGGCATCGACGTCAACGCCGTCGACGTTCCCCTCCCCACGGGCCGCGGCGTCGGCATCGGCGCCCTGGCGGTGGGCAACGTGAAGTACCAGACGGAATCCCGCCTGTTCCGCCGCATGCTCGAATCCGACGAGCCGCTCTGCCTCGATTTCCGGGATGCCTACACGCTGGCCGTCGAGGTGGCGGGCTGAGGGCCGGCCATTCGGGACCGGGACCAGAACCGTCGGGCCGGTCTGTCCTCATCGCCGCCCAGTCCGGCCGGGCCCTGGCCCAGGCGGCGCGGCGGGCGGGCCTGCGTCCCCTCGTCCTCGACCTGTTCGGCGATTCCGACACGCGGGCGCTGGCCGAGGGGTATCGCCAGGCCGAGGGCCGGTTCGGGGAAGGCCTGCGGGGCGAAGTCGTCCTGCGCCACCTCGACGACCTCGCCGCGACGGCGCCCACGCCGCCGGTCGGGATCGTGCTGGGCAGCGGTTTCGAGGCTGCCCCCGACCTGATGCGGGCCATCGCCGGGCGTCACCGCCTCCTCGGCGCGAGCCCGGATTGCGTGGCCGCCCTGAAGGACCCGCTCGCCTTCGCGGACCTCTGCCGCGCGCACGGCGTCCCGCACCCCGCCATCACCCGCGAGCCAGTGGCTAACAAGAGCGCCTGGCTTCTCAAGCGGGCAGGGGGTTCGGGCGGCACGCATATCCGCGCGGCAATTGCGGGCCGGGCGCCGCAGGGGGCCTATTTCCAGGCCCGGGTGCCGGGCCGGGCCGTGGCCTTGTCGTTCCTCGCCGACGGCACCGCGATCCGGGTGGTCGGCCTCACCGAGCAGTGGAGCGCGCCGTCGCCCCTGCGGCCGTTCCGCTATGCCGGCGCCCTCGAGCGGGGGCGCCACGAGGCGCCGCTCCTCGCCTCCTCCATGCTGGCGGCGCTCACCGAGGGCGTCACCCGCCTCGTGGTGGCCACAGGTCTCACCGGGCTCGCCAGCGCCGATTGCCTCGTCGCGGGCGAGGATTGGTGGCTCACCGAGATCAACCCGCGCCCCGGCGCCACCCTGGACGTGCTCGACCGGCGCCCGAAGCCCCTGCTCGCACTGCACATCGCGGCGAGCCTGGGCCATCCGTGCGAGCCCGAGCCGCCGCCCCTGGATGCGGCGGCCAGCGAAATCTGCTACGCGGCCCTCGGCTACGCGCCGATACCGCCGATCACCTGGCCGGATTTCGTGCGCGACCGCCCAAAACCCGGCTCCATGGTGGCGCGCGATGCGCCGCTGTGCACCCTGTTCGCCACAGGGCCGGACTCGGCCGCCACGAGAGCGCACTTGCGAGGCCGGGCCGCGGAACTGCGGACCCTGCTCGCCCTGACGGAGGAACGCCCATGACCACGAGCCCGAGCGGCGCCAACCGCCCCTTTCCAAGCGTCAACGCCCTGACCGCCCCGCTGGTGGAGCGGCTGGTGGCCGACGCCGAAGCACTGCGCCTGTCCGTCACCACCGAGAACGGCGCCCGCATGGTCGATGCCGGCGCCAACGTGCGCGGCTCCATCGAGGCCGGCCGCCGCATCGCCGAGATCTGCCTCGGCGGCCTCGGCACCGTCTCGATCACGCCCTCCGGGCCGATCGCGTCCTGGCCCTATTCGGTGATCGTGCACGCCGCCGATCCGGTCATCGCCTGCCTGGGGAGCCAGTACGCGGGCTGGTCGCTCGCCGACGAGACCGGCGATTCCGGCTTCTTCGCCCTCGGCTCCGGCCCCGGCCGGGCCGTCGCGGTGGTGGAGGACCTCTACGCCGAGCTCGGCTACCGGGATTGCGCGAGCCAGACCGCCCTGGTGCTGGAGGCGGCGGGCGGCCCGCCGGCCTCCGTCATCGCCAAGGTGGCCGAGGCCACAGGCCTGAAGCCCGAGCAACTGACCTTCATCTACGCCCCGACGCAGAGCCTGGCCGGCTCCACCCAGGTGGTCGCCCGCGTGCTCGAAGTCGCCCTGCACAAGGCCCACACCGTGGGCTTCGACCTGCACAAGATCGTGGACGGCATCGGCTCGGCTCCGCTCTCGCCCCCGCACCCGGACTTCATCCAGGCCATGGGCCGCACCAACGACGCCATCATCTATGGCGGCCGGGTGCAGCTCTTCGTCGAGGCCGACGAGGCCGACGCGCAGCAGCTCGCCGAGCAGATCCCGTCCTCGAACTCCGCCGACCACGGCGCGCCCTTCGCCGACATCTTCTCCCGCGTGAACTGCGATTTCTACTAGATCGACGGCGCGCTCTTCAGCCCGGCGGAAGTCATCGTCACCTCCGTCAACACCGGCAAGAGCTTTCGCGGTGGCCGGCTGATGCCGGAGCTGGTCGAAGCTTCGTTCCGGTAGGGTGGGCCGTCGACCTTCCCCCTTCTGCGGGGGAGGGTGGTCGCGGAGCGACCGGGCTGGCACGAACTCCCGCAAGAGGGGGCGAGCTCTCCGGAGATGGTGCTCCCTCATCCGACCCCGCTGGCGCGGGCCACCTTCTCCCGCGGAGGGGAGAGGGGATCGACGTCGAGGTTGTGAAAAGCAATGCGCATCGGGCTGAGCGCCGATAACGGCAACTGGCACAAGGCACGCCTGAAGGCCGCCCTCGAAAGCCTCGGCGCCGAGCCGGTGCTGTTCTCGCTGGCCGACGTCGCGGTGGTGACGGGGGGCGCCGAGCCCCTGCGCGTGCCAGGCTTCGCGGACGGACTGCCCGACGGCGTCCTGCTGCGGACCATCGCGGGCGGCACCTTCGAGGCGACCACGATGCGCCTCGGCGTGCTGCACGCGCTGGTGGCCTCCGGGGTCACGGTGTGGAATTCGCCCCATGCCATCGAACGCTCCGTCGACAAGGCGATGACGAGCCTGCTCATCGACCGCGCCGGCCTGCCCACGCCCGAGACCTTCGTGGTCTCGAAGCGCGAGGCCGCCGCCGCCCTGGTCGAGCGCGAGGCGTCGCCCGAAAATCCCCTGGTGCTGAAGCCGCTCTTCGGCTCGCAGGGCGAAGGCCTGCAACTCATCGCGCGCCCCGAGGACCTGCCCGGCGAGGAGGCGGTGTCCCGGGTCTACTACCTCCAGCGCTACATCGCCCGCACCGACGGGCTCTGGCGCGACTACCGGGTCTTCGTCTGCGAGGGCCGGGCCATCGCGGGCATGATCCGCGAGGGCGACGGCTGGATCACCAACGTGCATCGCGGGGGCCGCCCGCTGCCCTGGGCGATGCCGCAGGCCGCCGCCGAGCTCGCCGAACGCGCCGCGCAGGCCGTCGGAGTGGACTATACGGGCGTCGATCTCGTCGAGGACGGGCAGGGCGGCTACCTCGTCCTCGAGGTCAACTCGATGCCGGCCTGGTCGGGCCTGCAGCGGGTCACCGAGGTCGACATCGCGCTGGCCGTCGCGCGCGGCTTCCTCAACGCCGTGCGGGCCGCCCGCCCGCCCCGCCTCGTCTCGGCCCTCGGGTGAGCGGCCTCGCGCCCGAGACGATCGCGGCGGCCTACCGGGCGAGCTGCCTCGACGAACTCGACGCCCTCAAGCCCGGCAACGTCCACGCCTTCGCCGACGGGCACCGCATGGCGGTGGCCGATTTCGTGGCGAGCGCCGAGATCTCCGCGCTCCCCCTGGCCGAAGCCGGCGCCCGCGTCGGCCGGCGGGTCCTGCGGGCCGTCGCGGCGACGATGGAGGCGGTCGGCCAGAACACGAATCTCGGCATCCTGCTCCTGTGCGCACCCCTGGCGGCGGCCGCCGAGACCGAGGGGCCGTTGCGCCACACCCTGAACGCCGTCCTGGCCGGCTTCGACGAAGGGGACGCGGCGGACGTCTTCGCGGCGATTCGCCGGGCCAATCCGGGGGGCCTCGGCCGGGCCGCGCAGCACGACGTCACGGATCCGGCGGCCCCCCTCTCGCTCCCCGCCGCCATGGCGGAGGCCGCTCCGCGCGACGCCATCGCGCGCGCCTACGTCACCGGTTTCGACGACCTCTTCGCCATCGGCCTGCCGGCGCTCGTCGAGGCGCGGACCCGGCGCCTCGATCCGCCCTGGCACATCACCGCCGTGTTCCTGGCGTATCTGGCGCGGGTGCCGGACAGCCACGTGGCGCGCAAGCACGGCCCGGAGCGGGCGGAGGCCCTGCGCGTCGAGGCGGAAGCCCTGCTTGCGCTCGACCTCGCCGAGCGCCCCGTGGGGCCGCTGCTGGCGCGGGACCGGGCCTGGAAGGCGGACCGGCTCAACCCGGGCACCAGTGCCGACTTTACGGTGGCCACCCTGTTCCTGGACCGTCTCCTCGGCGCGGTGGACGGGCAGTCCTGAAACGCCGCCGTGGCACGCTTTCCTTCACCTCAAACGAATGTTCCGGCGCGAAGCGAATAAATTGCCAAACTCCATGCCACGCGTAGGGTTGTTCCCGGCAAGACCCCAGAGTAGGGTCCGCGCCGCGATCCGGGCTAACCGGTCTGGTCCCTCGATGGGCCGGACGCCGTGAACAAGGATAGCTGCCGGCCGCGCCCTAAGCTCGGGGGCGGTCACGTCTTTTCAAGACTCTGGGAGAAACCCCACATGGCGAAGATCAACAAGGTTCTGGTCGGCGAAGCCCTCGTCGGCGATGGCAACGAGGTCGCCCACATCGATCTCATCATCGGACCGCGCGGTTCGCCGGCCGAAGCCGCCTTCTGCAACGGCCTCGTGAACAACAAGCACGGCTTCACCAGCCTGCTCGCGGTCATCGCGCCGAACCTGCCCTGCAAGCCCAACACCCTGATGTTCAACAAGGTCACCATCAACGACGCCCGTCAGGCCGTCCAGATGTTCGGCCCCGCCCAGCACGGCGTCGCCAAGGCCGTGCAGGATTGCGTTGCCGAGGGCACCATCCCCGCCGATGAGGCCGACGACCTGTTCATCCTGGTCGGCGTGTTCATTCACTGGGAAGCGGCCGACGACGCCAAGATCCAGAAGTACAACTACGACGCCGTGAAGCTCTCCATCGAGCGCGCCGTCAAGGGCGAGCCCACCGCCGCTGTCGTCACCGAGCAGCGCAACTCCGCTTCGCACCCCTTCGCGTCGAACACGTAGATTGGGGGCAGTCCTGGGCAGAGCGCGCCTCCGCCCGCACCGCGGGGCCTGCTCCAGCGACTGGCTTCCATCTTCCTCGGACGATGAACATCCAATGGGGCGGCCTTCGGGCCGCCCTACTTTTTTGGGCAGACGCCTCAGCCACGCGAGACCCCATCGTGGCTGCCCCCGCCGCGAATAACCCCGTCGTGGATGGCCGAGGCCACGAGGGCGCCGGCGGCCCCCTGTCGCCGCAGCGCCTCCAGATCCGCCGGGCCGCGCACGCCGCCCGCCGCGTACAGGCGCGTGGCCGGGCTCGCGGTCGCCAGTTCCGCGAGGCGGTCGAGGTCGGGCCCGGCCCCGACGCCGATCCGCCCGAGGGTCATGACGATGACGTCGCGCGGCCACTGAGCCGGTTCTTCGTGCAGCACCGCCGGCCCGAGCCGCTCGCCGCCGCGCGTGTCGAGGGAGAACACCGCCCGGTCGCGATGAGCGCGCACGAGGCCGGCATCCGTCTGGCTCTCGCTGCCGATCACCGGCCGGCCCAATCCCTCGCGTAGGAACGCGTCGAGCATGGCGGCCTCCGCAAACCCCGCATCGACCCAGAGGGTGGTGCCTGGGCAGGCCGCCGCGATCGCCCGCAGGCTCGTCAGGTCGGGCGGGGCCCGGTCGATGATCGCGTCGAGATCGGCCACGTAGAGGATGCGGGCCGTGACCGCAGTCAGCAGCCCGCGCGCCACGTCGGCGGGCGCCGACCCCTTTGCCAAGGGCGTGACGATCGGGGCATAGGAGGCCCGGTCCCCGGCCCGGGCCCGCACCACGGTTGCGTGGCGCAGGTCGATCACCGGAATGATCTCGAATCCGTCCGCCATCCGGCTTCCTCCCGCGTTCAGGTCCACCCGTGACACCAAGAGATCGATCCCCTGCGGCATCCCACGAACGACCGGTGATCGGCTGGGATCTCGGGGGGGTCCATGTCAAGGCCGCCCTGGTCCGGGACGGGCGGGTCGAGGCGGTGGTCCAGGCCCCCTGCCGCCTCTGGCGCGGGCTCCCCGCCCTCGACGAGACCCATGCGCAATTGCCGGACTGGGCGCGCGGGGAGGCCGACCACGTCGTCACCATGACGGGGGAACTCACCGATTGCTTCGCCGACCGGCAGGACGGCGTCACGCAGCTCGCCGGCTGGGCCGCCCGGACGCTGGCCGGCCGGGTGCGGGTCTACGCGGGCCGCGCGGGCCCGTGCGATCCCGCTGCGGCGGCGGCCCATGCGGCCGACATCGCCTCGGCGAACTGGCACGCCACGGCGGCGCTGATCGGACGCCAGGTCGCAAACGGGCTCCTGGTGGACATCGGCTCCACCACCGCCGACCTGATCCCCATCGTGGGCGGCGTGCCCGCTGCGACCGGCTACAGCGACGCCGAGCGCCTGGAGACGGGCGAGCTCGTCTATACCGGCGTGGTACGCTCGCACCTCGTGGCGCTCGCGGACCACGCGCCCTTCCGGGGCCGTCGCACGCGGCTGATGGCGGAGACCTTCGCCACCACCGCCGACATCCACCGCATCCTCGGCGACCTGCCGGAGGGCGCCGACCAACAGAACAGCGTCGACCTCAAGGGCAAGTCGATTCGCGAGAGCGAGACCCGGCTGGCGCGCATCGTCGGGCGCGACCACGGCGAGGGAGATGCTGCGGATTGGCGCGCCCTGGCGGCGCATTTCGCGGAACGCCAGGTGCGGATGCTGCACGACGCCGCCGCCCTGCTGCTCTCGCGCCCGGACCTCGAGGCGCAGGCACCGCTCGTCGTGTGCGGGGCGGGCCGCTTCCTGGCCGAGCGCCTCGCCGGACGCCTCGGCCGGCCCGCCCTGGCCTTCACCGACCTCATCGCGGGCGACCTGTCCGAGGCCGGAGCCGACTGGGCCTCGACCTGCGGCCCTGCCGTCGCCGTCGCCCTGCTGGCCGCCGATCCCACCTGACGTTCCGGAGCCCCCATGAGCACGCCCCAGAAACTCGCACGCATCCTCGCGACCCGCTCCGGCGGCGGGATCGAACTGGCCCTGGCCACCGAATCCGGACAGACCCTCCGGGTCCTGGCAAGCTCCGACCAGATCGACATGCTGGTGGACGAACTGGAGGACATCCTGAATTCGCCCGACGGCCCGGAGGACCGAGAGCCGCCCTCGGCGGCGTGAGGGGTCGCGCGGTCCGCCTACCGCAAGAAGTCCCCGAACGCGCGCGGCCCGTCCGGCACCTTGATCTCCCCCGTCACCTTCAGCGTGGTCGCGTCGATCACGCTCAAGGTGTTGGAGCCCCAGTTCGCCACCGTGAGGGTGCGGCCGTCGCGGGAGGCGGCGATGCCCTCGGGGTGGTCGCCGACCTCGATGGCCGCGACGTTGGTGAGCGTCTTCAGGTTGAACACCGTGACGGTGCCCGAATACTGGTCAGTGACGAAGCCGCGCGGGCCGGCCAGCGCCACCACGTAGGGGCGCTCCCCCGTGGTCACGCGGCCGAGTTCGCGCCGGCCCGCCACGTCGATCACCGAGACGTCGTTCGAGGTGACGTTGGCGGTGTAGGCACGGGCGCCGGCCGCATCGAGGGTGATGCCGAAGGGATGCCGGCCCACCGGGATCTTCTGGATCTCCTGGGCGCTCGCCACGTCGACCACCGAGACCGAATCGCCCTCGCGGTTGGCCACAAGGACCGTGGCGCCGTCGGGCGTCACCGCGATGCCAGACGGGGAGGCGCCGACCTGGATCTCCGTCTCCATCCGCGCCCCGTCGGGCGAGACGACGAAGATCCGGCTGCCGTACCAATCGGCGACGTAGACCGCGCCGGTCTTCGGGTTGACCGCGATTCCGAGCGGCCCGCCGGGCAGCGCCAGGGTGCCCGTGACCGCGCGGGTGGCGAGATCGACGATCGCCAGGCCCGGCCCCTCGGGGCGGGTCACGTAGGCGGTGCCGCGATCCGGCGAAAGGGCGATGCCGGCCGGTGCCCCGTCGATCGGCACCTGGGCGGCGACCGTGCCGGCCTCGAGGTCGACGATGGCCAGCGCGTTGGCGCCCTGCGCCGTGACGATGGCCTCGTCGGCGCGCGCGGGAGCGCCGAGCAACATCAGGCCGACGAGGAGCGGGCCGGCGTGGCGCCGGCCCGTCCCCGTTCTTGTCGCGAAAGCGATCAAGAACCGCTCTTCTCGACCTTGGCCTTCAGGGCGTCGAGGCCCGTGCGGTAGAGGCCGCGCACGGCCTTCTGGGAGGCCTCGTCGTTCAGCTCGGGCGGCGGATCGTTGTTCATGTAGCCGCGGTAGAAGGCGCCGTCCCAGGCGACCTTGGACTTGCCGCCGCCGGCATCCTCGACCTTGATCGTGGAGGAGTAGTCGTTCACCGGCAGGGTCGTCACCTCGACCTTGGTGATCCGGTACGAGTAGCTCATCTTCTCGGCGGAGTACTTGTAGAGCTCCTCGTCCACCGTGGCGCCGCCCTTGAGCGTCAGCGTGCGGGTGGCCTTGACCTCGTTGCCGCCCTTGCCCTCGGTCTTCTCGACCGGCGGCAGCCAGCTCATGTCCTGGAAGTTCGAGATCACGGCCCAGACCTTGTCGGGGGCCGCGTTGATCTCGACGGTCTCCTCGACCTTCTTGCGGGTCGGGCCGTGCGCCTGGGCGCCGAACGAGACCAGGGCGAAGGCCGCCACGGTCGTCAGGGTAAGAAACTTCATCGGGTCTTCGTCTCCTCGGGAACGCACGTTCTACGGTGCTGGGGGGGAACGTTCGAGGATGCGGTCGTGGCGGCCCAGGGCCGCGGCGACCTTGTCCTCGATCCAGTCCCAGGCCTCGCGCTCGGCGGGCCCGGCGGTCTTTTCGATCGCGATGGCGTGGGTGCGCATCTCGGTCAGAATCTTGTCCGGGTCCAGCATGTGCAGGCGGGTGGAGAGGATCGCCGCCTCCAGCACCGCACCTTGCGCCCGGTTATAGCCGAAGAACGGCATGTGTGCGGCCGCATGCACCATCCGGGCCCGGTAGCGCGGCCGCGTCGCATCGTCCTCCACCGCGACCACCTCGAACTCCGCGTGGCCGAAGCTCTCGGCCAGACGCCGGCCGGCGATGCGCTCGCAGGGCAGGGTGGGCCAGTCGCGCCGGCCGGTGACGGCCCCCGCGATCACCCGCACGTCGCTGGGGCTGGAGGCGGCGAAGACCGGGTTGTCGGCGAGGTTGAGGATGGTGGGGGAGGGCCGGAAGGGCGCGAGAATCCAGTCCGCGCCGTCCTGGATCAGGCCGAACGGCACGAGGTGCAGCGCGCCGTCGCGCGCGGTGGTGGTGACGACGGTCTCGAGGATCAGCGGCACGGGCTCACGCCTTTCCCGCCGGGACGAGCTTGCCGCAGACGATGCGGGCGCCGGCATCCGCAGGCGTCGCCGACACCGAATCGGCGGCGCGGGCATCGCCCGGGCCGGTGGTCTCGGGTGTCGCTGCGTCCGCCTCGGGCGACACCGCGTCCCGGCGTGCGGTCTCGGCGCCGGCGGGGCCGGAATGCTTGGTGTGCCCGGCCTTCTTGAACGCGGTGGTATCCTCCACCTCGTCGTCGGCGGCGGCCCCCCAGGTCAAGGCCTCGTCCTGCACGTAGCGCTTGCCCAGCCGCCACGCGGTCTCGGCCTTTGTCAGCTCGCCGCCGAGGTAGAAGGCGTGCGCGCCGTCGCTCGCCAAGTCGCCGGCCCTTTGGAGATCGGGGAAGAAGGCCATCGCGTCGGTGCCGATCGAATGGACGTCGCGGTTGAAGACGTGGATGCCGTCCTCGGCGACCGCGATGCGGTAGTTCGGGTCCTTCACCTCGGCCGCCTGCGCCGCGATCTCGTCCGGGGTCTGCACATAGGGGCGCTTGTCGTGCAGTGCCAGAAGGGAGCGCCCATAGCCCTTGGGCAGGGCGGAATCGGCTTTGGCCG
>NZ_JAQGKL010000061.1 GCF_028290105.1 Methylobacterium sp. | reverse complement strand
GGGGTATTTCGAGTTCGAGGCCCAGCCGCCCATGATGACGCCGTAGACGCCGAGCGAGGAGACCGCGAACAGGTAGAGGACGCCGACATTGATGTCGGCGATGGCCCAGCCGGCGTCCAGCGGGATCACGGCCCAGGCCGCGAGCGAAACCGTCGCGAACACGAAGGGCGCGAGCAGGAAGATGCCCTTGTTCGCGGAAGCCGGGATGACCGGCTCCTTGAAGAAGAACTTGGTCAGGTCGGCGAAGCTCTGCAGCAGGCCGAAGGGGCCGACGACGTTTGGGCCGCGGCGAAGCTGCACGGCCGCCCAGATCTTGCGGTCGGCGTAGAGCGCGAACGCGATGAAGACGAGCAGCGCGACCAGAAGGACGACGCTCTTCAGCGCGATCAGCAGGACCGTCAGGAGGATGTCGGTGGCGCTCATGAGGCGATCCTACTCGGCCGCCTGGAGCGCCGAGGGCGCACCGAGCAGGGCCGAGCATTCGGCCATGACCCGCGAGGCGCGGGCGATGGGGTTCGTGAGATAGAAGTCCCGGATCACGGGCCCGAACGGCTCGCGCCCCGGCCAGCCGCCGAGAGCGGCGAGCTGCCTCAGCGCCGGGGCGCCCTCTGCCGGAGCGACCTGCTCGACCCGGGCTAGATGCGGATGCTGGCCGTACAGCGCCCGCCGCAACGCGGGGAGGCTGTCGAACGGCAGGCGCTTGCCGAGCACGTCCGAAAGCGCGCGCAGGATCGCCCAGTCCTCGCGGGCGTCGCCCGGCGGGAACACGGCGCGGTTGGTCATCTGCACGCGACCTTCCGTGTTCACGAAGGTGGCCGATTTCTCGCTGTAGGCAGCGCCCGGCAGGATCACGTCGGCGCGATGCGCGCCGCGGTCGCCATGCGTGCCCTGGTAGATCACAAAGGCGCCGGGCGCGATGTCGATCTCGTCCGCGCCGAGGTTGAACAGCACGTCGAGGCTGCCCGCGGCCACCATGGCCGGGGCGGCGAGGCCGCCCTCCCCCGGCACGAAGCCGAGGTCGAGCCCACCGACGCGCGCGGCGGCGGTGTGCAGAACCGCGAGGCCGTTCCAGCCGTCCTTCACGGCCCCGATGGCCCCGGCGAGCTGCGCGGCAGCGGCCAGGATCGCGGCGCCGTCGGACCGGGCGGTCGCGCCCGCGCCGAGGATGATCAGCGGCCGCTCGGCCTTGGACAGCACGTCATTAAAGCTGTGCCGCCCGCCGACGAGCTCGACCAGGGTGTCCGGCCCGGCGCCGAGATACGCGTAGGGATAGGTCAGGTCAGCCTGCGGGCCGATCACGGCGATCGGCAGCGGCGAGGTCCGCCAGCGCTTGCGGATGCGCTGGTTGATGATCGCCGCCTCGAGGCGCGGATTCGACCCGATGATCAGGATCGCGTCGGCATCGTCGATGCCCGCGATGGTCGGGTTGAACAGGTACGAGCCGCGCCCGTGGGCGGGGGTGAGAACCGATCCGTCCTGCCGGCAATCGAGGTTCTTTGAGCCCAGGCTCTCGAGCAGCAGCTTGAGGGCGAACATCTCCTCGACGCCGGCGAGATCGCCCGCGATCGCCCCGATGCGGCTCGGATCCGCCGCCTTAACGCGCGCCGCGATGGCCGCGAACGCCTCGTTCCACGAGGCCGGGCGCAGGCGGCCGTTCTCGCGCAGGAAGGGACGATCGAGGCGCTGCAGGCGGAGGCCGTCCACGTGCTGGCGCGTCTTGTCGGAGATCCACTCCTCGTTGATGTCCTCGTTCACGCGGGGGAGGACGCGCATGACCTCCTTGCCGCGAGCGTCGACCCGGATGTTCGAGCCGACGGCGTCCATCACGTCGACGGACGGCGTCTTGGCCAGCTCCCACGGCCGCACGTTGAAGGCCTGCGGCTTATGCGTCAGCGCGCCGACGGGGCAGAGATCGGCGACGTTCGCCTGCAGCTCCGAGCCCATCGCGTGTTCGAGATAGGTCGTGATCTCCATGTCCTCGCCGCGGCCGGTCGCGCCGAGATCCGGCACGCCGGCGACCTCGGCCACGAAGCGGATGCACCGCGTGCAATGGATGCAGCGGTTCATCGAGGTTTTGACCAGCGGCCCGATGTACTTGTCGTGCACCGCGCGCTTGTTTTCGTGGAAGCGCGAGGTGTCGACCCCATAGGCCATCGCCTGGTCCTGGAGGTCGCATTCGCCGCCCTGGTCGCAGATCGGGCAATCGAGCGGGTGGTTGATGAGGAGGAACTCCATCACCCCCTCGCGCGCCTTCTTCACCAGCGGCGACTTGGTCAGCACGGTCGGCGGCTCGCCGTTCGGGCCCGGCCGGCAATCGCGCACGCCCCAGGCGCAGGAGGCCACCGGCTTCGGCGCGCCCTTCAGCTCGACGAGGCACATCCGGCAATTGCCCGCGATGGACAGCCGCTCGTGAAAGCAGAAGCGCGGAATCTCGGCGCCCGCCAGCTCGCACGCCTGGAGCAGCGTGTATTCCGGCGGAACGTCAACCTCGGTCCCGTCGACGACGATCTTTGTCATCTTATCTGTCCGTCACTCCGCGGCCATGAGCACAGGCTCGGAATGGGGGTTGTTGGAATAGAGGTCGATGCGCTTTTCGATCTCGCCGCGGAAGTGCCGGATGAGGCCCTGGATCGGCCAGGCCGCCGCATCGCCGAGTGCGCAGATCGTGTGGCCCTCGATCTGGGTCGTCACCTCGAGCAGCATGTCGATCTCGCGCTTCTGCGCCCGGCCCTCGGCCATGCGCGACAGCACGCGCCACATCCAGCCCGTGCCCTCACGGCACGGCGTGCACTGGCCGCAGCTCTCGTGCTTGTAGAAATACGAGATGCGGGCGATCGCGCGCACGATGTCGGTCGACTTGTCGAGCACGATCACGGCCGCCGTGCCGAGGCCCGACTTCAGGTTCCGCAGCGTGTCGAAATCCATCGGCGCGTCGATGATCTGCTCGGCCGGGACCAGCGGCACCGACGAGCCGCCCGGGATCGAGCAGAGCAGGTTGTCCCAGCCGCCCCGCATGCCGCCGCAATGGCGGTCGATGAGCTCGCGGACCGGGATGCCAATCTCCTCCTCGACGTTGCACGGCTTGTTGACGTGCCCCGAGACGCAGAAGAGCTTCGTGCCGGTGTTGTTCTTGGTGCCGAGCCCGGCGAACCAGGCGCCGCCGCGCCGCAGGATGGTGCCCGCGACCGCGATCGACTCGACGTTGTTCACCGTCGTCGGGCAGCCATAAAGGCCCATATTGGCCGGGAATGGCGGCTTCAGCCGCGGCATGCCCTTTTTGCCCTCGAGGCTCTCCAGCAGCGCCGTCTCTTCCCCGCAGATATACGCGCCGGCGCCATGGTGGACGTAGAGATCGAACGGGTAGCCGTGGATGTTGTCCTTGCCGATCAGCCGGGCCGCATAGGCCTCGTCCACCGCGCGCTGCAGCGCGATCCGCTCGGCGATGTATTCCCCGCGCACGTAGATGTAGCAGGCATGCGCCCGCATCGCGAAGGACGCGATCATGCAGCCTTCGATCAGGAGATGCGGATCGTGCCGCATGATCTCCCGGTCATTGCAGGTGCCCTGCTCCGACTCGTCGGCATTCACGACGAGGTAGTGCGGACGCCCGTCCGACTGCTTCGGCATGAAGGACCACTTGAGCCCGGTCGGGAAACCGGCGCCGCCGCGGCCGCGCAGCCCCGAGGATTTCATCTCCTCGATGATCCAGTCGATCCCCTTGCCGAGGAAAAACTTGGTGCCGTCCCACGCGCCGCGCCGGCGCGCGGCCTCGAGGCCCGGCGAGTGCAGGCCGTAGAGGTTCGTGAAGATGCGATCGCGATCGGCGAGCATGTCAGTTCCCCTTCGTGGGGGCGGCGGGTGCATCAGCGTCAACGCTGGCGCCGGATGTTGCAGGCTGCGGCGGCGGTGCGTTGCGCGGCAGCGCGGATTGCGTCCCCGCCTCGGAACCCGCGGCCTCGGCCTTCGCGATGGCCTCGGACGCGGCGTGCGCGGGCCGGTTCGGCTGCACCGTCGATTCCGTGGCGGCGGTCGTGTCGCCGGACTTCACCGGCGTCTCGCCGCCGGCACTGCGCTGGGCGGGGGCGTCCGTGGCGGCGGTGCCGACCGCGCGGCCGGCATCGGGACGGGCGGGCTTCGGCTCGACGGCCGCGCGCTGCTCGGAACTCGCGGCTTCCGCCCGGCCGGCTTCGCTGCCGTCCTCGGCGTCCTTCTCCTCGAAGCGCTTGCGCCAGGCGCCGACCCGCGACCCGTCGAACAGGGTCGCGTCGGTCAAGGTTTCGGCACCACCCAGCGGCTCGGACGAGGTGCGCCCGACCTGCGAGCCGACCTTGACCGGGCGCCCGGCGGCGAGATCGTCCATCAGCGTGCCGAGGAGATCCGGCGTCAGGTCCTCATAGTAATCCTGGTTGATCTGCGCCATCGGCGCGTTGCAGCACGCCCCCAGGCACTCGACCTCGAGCCAGGAAAAGTTGCCGTCGGCGCTGACATGGCCCGGGGCGCCGAGGCGGCGCTGCAGGTAATCCTTGAGTTCGCGCGCGCCGCAGGAATCGCACGGCACCGTGCCGCAGAGCTGGATCCAGAACCGACCCACCGGTTCGAGCGCGAACATCGTGTAGAAGGTCGCGACTTCGAGCACGCGGATATGCGGCATGCCGAGTTCGTCGGCCACCGCCTCGATGGCCGCGCGCGGCAGCCAGCCGCCGTTCTGCTCCTGCGCCTTCCACAGGAGCGGGATCACGGCGGAGGCCTGGCGCCCCTCCGGGTACTTCTCGATCTGGCCCTGTGCCCATTCGGCGTTCTCCGGCGAGAACGCGAAGGTCTGGGGCTGCGCTGCGGCGGGGGCGAGTCTGCGGTTGGCCATCAGTTCTGAACCTTGATCCTCACCGGTCCACTTCGCCGAACACGATGTCCAGCGTGCCCAGCACGCAGGACACGTCGGCCAGCATGTGCCCGCGGCACATCCAGTCCATCGCTTGCAGGTGGGCGAAGCCCGGAGCGCGGATCTTGCAGCGGTAGGGCTTGTTGGTGCCGTCGGAGACGAGATAGACGCCGAATTCGCCCTTGGGTGCCTCGACCGCCGCGTAGACCTCGCCGGCCGGCACGTGGAAGCCTTCGGTGTAGAGATTGAAGTGGTGGATCAGCGCTTCCATCGAGCGCTTCATCTCGCGCCGCGACGGCGGGGCGATCTTGCCGTCGGTGGCGGCGATCGGCCCCTGGCCGGCAGGCTCGCGCAGCTTGGCGCAGCACTGCTTCATGATCTTCACGGATTCCCGCATCTCTTCCATGCGGATGACTTGGCGATCGTAGGTGTCGCCGTTCTTCCCCACGGGGATGTCGAACTCCATCTCCTCGTAGCACTCGTAGGGCTGTGATTTGCGCAGGTCCCACGGGATGCCGGAGCCGCGCACCATCACGCCCGAGAAGCCCCAGGCCATGGCTTCGTCCACCGTGACGATGCCGATGTCGACGTTGCGCTGCTTGAAGATGCGGTTGCCCATGACGAGGTTGTCGAGGTCGTCGACCACCTGCAGAAAGGGATCGCAGAACGCCTCGATGTCGTCGATCAGGGCGGGCGGCAGATCCTGGTGGACGCCGCCGGGCCGGAAGTAGTTGGCGTGGAGGCGCGCGCCGCTCGCGCGCTCGTAGAAGATCATCAGCTTCTCGCGCTCCTCGAAGCCCCACAGGGGCGGCGTCAGCGCACCGACGTCCATCGCCTGCGTGGTGACGTTGAGAAGATGCGAGAGGATGCGGCCGATCTCGCAGAACAGCACGCGGATGAGCTGGGCGCGACGTGGCACGGCGAGCCCCAGCAGCTTCTCGATGCCGAGGCAGAAGGCGTGCTCCTGGTTCATTGGCGAGACGTAGTCGAGCCGGTCGAAATAGGGCGTCGCCTGCAGGTAGGTCTTGTGTTCGATCAGTTTCTCGGTGCCGCGATGGAGCAGTCCGATATGCGGATCGACCCGCTCGACGATCTCGCCGTCGAGTTCCAGCACGAGGCGCAGCACTCCGTGCGCCGCCGGATGCTGTGGCCCGAAGTTGATCGCGAAGTTGCGGATGTTGTGCTCGGTCATGGCCTCGCTCCGCCGCTCACTGAGACGTCTTCTCGTCGCCGGGGAGCACGTACTCGGTGCCCTCCCACGGCGACAGGAAGTCGAAGTTCCTGAATTCCTGGGTCAGCTTGACCGGCTCGTAGACCACCCGGGCCTCGTCCTGGTCGTAGCGGACTTCGACGAAGCCGGTCAGCGGGAAATCCTTGCGCAGCGGATGCCCCTCGAATCCGTAATCGGTGAGCAGCCGGCGCAGGTCCGGATGCCCGGAGAACAGGATGCCGTAGAGGTCGTAGGTCTCGCGCTCGAACCAGTTCGCCGCCGGAAACACCTCGATCACGGAGGGCACGGGCGTCTGCTCGTCGGTCTGCACCTTCACGCGGATGCGGGTGTTATGGCGCAGCGAGAGCAGATGGTAGACCACGTCGAAGCGCAGCGCCCGGGCCGGATAGTCGGCGCCGCAGATGTCGATGAAGCAGCGGAAGGCACAGGCCGGATCATCGCGCAGGTAGGTCAGTGCGTATACGATGTCGCTGGCCTGCACCACGAGGGTCAGTTCGCCGAACGCGATGCTGCGCGAGACGATCGCGGGGCCAAGCGCACCGGCGACATGCTCGCCGAGGCGCTCCAGGGCGGCCGCGCTGAAGTCGGGCGCCGTGTGGGCGAGGATGCTGATGCCGTTGGTCATGCCGGGCCCCTGTCCTAGCGCTCGATCGTGCCGGTGCGGCGGATCTTCTTCTGGAGCAGGAGCACGCCGTAGAGCAGCGCTTCGGCGGTCGGCGGGCAGCCCGGAACGTAGATGTCCACCGGCACGACCCGGTCGCAGCCACGAACCACCGAGTAGGAGTAGTGGTAGTAGCCGCCGCCGTTAGCGCACGAGCCCATGGAAATGACATAGCGCGGCTCGGGCATCTGGTCGTAGACCTTGCGCAGGGCCGGCGCCATCTTGTTGGTGAGGGTGCCCGCCACGATCATCACGTCGGACTGGCGCGGGCTGCCGCGGGGCGCGAAGCCGAAGCGCTCGCAATCGTAGCGGGGCATCGACATCTGCATCATCTCGACGGCGCAACAGGCGAGGCCGAACGTCATCCACATCAACGAGCCCGTTCGGGCCCAGTTGATGAGATCGTCCGTCGAGGTGACCAGGAAGCCGCGATCCGCAAGCTCGCTGTTGATCGACAGGAACGTCGGGTCGTTGGCGCCAACCGGCAGGCCCGTATTGGGATCGATGATCCCTTTGGGGGCCGGCGCGATCGCCGGTGCGCGGGAGAGGTCGGGGCTGAAGGCCATCGGTTTCTCGGGATCAGGCTTCGGACGGACGGACTTGCGAGGACGAGCGCTTCGGGAGCGCTAGTCCCATTCGAGAGCGCCCTTGCGCCACTCGTAGACGAATCCGACGGTCAGAACGCCAAGGAAGGCCATCATCGACCACATGCCGAACCATCCGAGCTCTCCGAAGGTGATCGCCCACGGAAACAGGAACGCGACCTCGAGGTCGAAGATGATGAACAGGATCGCGACGAGGTAGAATCGCACGTCGAACTTCATGCGCGCGTCATCGAAGGCGTTGAAGCCGCACTCGTAGGCCGACAGCTTTTCGGGATCGGGGCTGTTATAGGCGACAAGGAACGGCGCCACGAGAAGCGCTGCGGCAATGAACACCGACACGCCGATGAAGACGATGAGGGGCAGGTAATCCGCCATCAGGCCGGTCATGCGGGACCTCTTGGGTTCGCGGGCGCTCGCAACGCCTCGGGCGCCGACGGCCACATGGAATTGCTCCAATGCCAGGCTGCGCAGGCGCGAGGCTTAGACGACCCCCCGGAGTGAAACAAGGGCATCATGCGTCGCACAATTTCCGGCATGCTCCTCAGGTAGTTCCTATCCCGTTCTCCACAACACGACGGATGCGCGCAGGGGATGCGGCCGGTTTCTTGCAATCACCTTCGCAGGCTAGGCGGGCATGCCGACGAGGCCGCGACACGAGGATATCGGGGACATCCCGGACGATCTGTCAGCGGGGACTGGCGGTCGATGCAACCGGGGAACCATAACCTTGGCCGTCTGTTTCGTTCATGTCCCACTCAGGCCGTGTGGCGTTAGGTCGGCGCAACATTCGACCTCACAGGAGACGCTTCGTGCGCATTGCTCAGATTGCTCCGCTCTCGGAGGCGGTACCTCCGAAGTTCTACGGCGGCACCGAGCGCGTGGTGTCCTGGATCACGGAAGAACTCGTCCGCCAGGGCCACGACGTCACGCTGTTTGCGAGCGGCGATTCGGAGACCTCGGCGAAGCTGGCGGCCTGCACCCCCGAGGGCCTGCGCCTGCTGGGCTATCGCGACCACACCGCGAGCCACCTCGCGATGCTGCACCACGTGCATAAGCGGGCGCACGAATTCGACGTCCTGCACTTCCACATCGACCTGCTGCAGTATCCGATGTTCGAGGACTTGAACCACAAGTGCCTCACGACGATGCACGGCCGTCTGGACGTGCCGGATTTCATGCCGGTCTACCGGACCTTCACGGGCATGCCTCTGGTGTCGATCTCCGACAACCAACGTGATCCGATGCCTGAGAACGTGAACTGGCTCTCGACCATCCATCATGGCCTGCCGGCGCAGAACTGCCCGTTCTACCCCGAGGCCAAGGGCGGCTATCTCGCCTTCCTCGGGCGCATTTCGCCGGAGAAGCGGCCCGATCGCGCCATCGAGATGGCGATCCGTTCGGGCGTGAAGCTCAAGATCGCCGCCAAGGTCGACAAGGCGGACCAGGATTACTGGGACGAGGTCATCGAGCCGATGATCCACCACCCACTCGTCGAGTTCATTGGCGAGATCAACGAGGAGCAGAAAAAGGATTTCCTCGGCAACGCCCTGGCGCTCGCCTTCCCGATCGACTGGCCGGAGCCCTTCGGTCTCGTCATGATCGAGGCGATGTCGGCCGGTACCCCGGTGATCGCCTTCCGCAACGGCTCCGTGCCCGAGGTCATCGCCGACGGCGTCTCGGGCGTGCTGTGCGACTCGATGGATGACGCGATCGCCGCCGTCCATACGGTGAAGTCCATGAGCCGTGCCGGGGTGCGCAAGCACTTCGAATCGCAGTTCACCGCCGAGTGCATGGTCCGCAAGTACGTCACCGCCTACCAGCGGCTGCTCGCTGGTTCGGCCGACGTGATCAAGCTGCCTCATGCCGGCGCCTTCTCCACGCATTACGGTGAACTCAACGGCTCCTCGATGCCCTCGATCTCCGTCGCGGCAATGCCGGCCTGACCCGCCGTTGCCGGGCGAATTCCGGCACCGATTTTGCTCGGTGCCGTTGATCGGGCTGGCGCCGTAAGATAGCCGTACTCGCTCCGCCTCTGAGGGCTGCCGCGCCGCACCTTGCGACCGGTGGCCCTTTTGATTCGACCCCACATTCCGGAGACGCGCAGGCATGGCAGCGGACACCCTCACGGCGACCTCCGAGCCCGCGAACGAGACGCGGATCCCCGCAGGCTTCCAGGATGCCGACGAAGTTCTGCCGCAGTACCATATCGAGGCGCAGACCTCCCTGGTGGAGCGTCCCCTCCGTTCGCTGAAATACGGCGAGTCGTTCGCGGTCCTCGACAGCTACGGCGACATTGGCGTGCTGCCCGGCCCCGAGGGCCTGTATTTTCAGGACACGCGCTATCTCTCGCGCATGCACGTCACCATCGAGGACCAGCGCCCGCTGCTGCTCTCCTCGGTAATGCAGGACGACAACGGCGCCCTCAGCGTCGACATGACGACGCCCGACATCCGCATGGACGCGCATGACGAGACCACGATCCCGCGTGAGCTGATCGCCATCGAGCGCACCAAGTTCCTGTTCCGCGGGGCCTGCTACGACCGGATCGGCCTGCGCAACTACGATTCGCGCCACCGCACCTTGAAGGTCGCGGTCACCTTCGACGCCGATTTCCGGGACCTCTTCGAGGTGCGCGGCATGGACCGGCCGGTGCGTGGCAAGCGCAGCGTGCAGGTGGCGAGCCCGTCCGAGGTGCAGTTCCGCTACGCCGGTCTCGATGAGGTGGTGCGCACCACGAGCCTGCATTTCGGCCCGACGCCGAAGCACATCGAGCCGGGCCGGGCCGAGTTTGTGGTCTCCCTGCCGCCGGGCGGGCGAGCCTCGCTGTTCCTGCGCGTGGTCTTCGAATCGCACCGTGCCTTCACCAGCGCCCCCGCTGCCGAGCGTGTCGGCGAGGATGCCGCCGCCGGCCTGTCGCAGGCCGCGGGTAGCACGGCCTCCGCGCGCCATCCGAAGGGTCTGGCCGAGGGCGTGATCTTCGCCCGCGCCTATCGCGACACCCGGCGGGACCTGCGCCAGCTCACTGCCGGCATCACCACGATCATCTCCTCGAACGACCAGTTCAACGAGGCCGCATGCCGCGCCACCGCCGATCTCTACATGCTGGCGACCCGGACGCCGGAGGGCATCTATCCGTTCGCCGGCATCCCCTGGTACTCCACGGTGTTCGGGCGCGACGGCATCATCACGGCGATGATGGCGCTCTGGATCGACCCGAATTTCGGCAAGGGCGTCCTGCGCTACCTCGCCTCGACCCAGGCCAAGGCGGTGGACCCCGCCGCCGACGCCCAGCCCGGCAAGGTGCTGCACGAGACCCGGCGCGGCGAGATGGCGATGCTCGGCGAGGTGCCCTTCCGGCACTATTACGGCACCATCGACGGCACGCCGCTCTTCGTGATGCTGGCCTGGGAATACTACGCCGTCACCGGCGACCGGGACACCATCGCGGCGATCTGGCCGGCGCTCGAACTCGCGCTCGACTGGATGAACACCTACGGCGACCGGGACGGCGACGGCTTCGTGGAATACGCCCGCGACACCGACAAGGGCCTGGAGAACCAGGGCTGGAAGGACAGCCACGACTCGATCTTCCACACCGACGGCAATCTCGCCAAGGGGCCAATCGCGCTTTGCGAGGTGCAGGGCTACGTCTACGCGGCCAAGAACGGGGCGGCGAAGCTCGCCACGCTGCTCGGACACGACGACCTCGCCAAGCGCCTCGGTGACGAAGCAACGGCGCTTCGCGAAAACTTCGACAAGGCGTTCTGGTGCGATGAAATCGGCACCTATGCCCTGGCGCTGGATGGCGAGAAGCGCCAATGCGCCGTGCGTTCCTCCAACGCGGGGCACGCGCTCTTCACCGGCATCGCCCTGCCGGCGCGTGCGGCGAGCGTCGCCGCCAATCTGCTGTCGAAGGACGGCTTCAACGGCTGGGGCGTACGTACGATCGCGCGCGGCGAAGCCCGCTACAACCCGATGTCGTACCACAACGGCTCGATCTGGCCGCACGACAACGCCCTGATCGCACTCGGGCTGGCGCGCTACGACCTGAAGCCGGAGGCCTCGCGGATCTTCCAGGGCATGTTCGAGACGGCCCTCTACCAGGACCAGAAGCGGCTACCCGAATTGTTCTGCGGCTTCATGCGGCGGCACCAGCGCGGGCCCGTCTCCTACCCGGTGGCCTGCTCGCCGCAGGCCTGGGCAGCGGCCGCTCCCTTCGCCTTCCTGGCGGCGTGCCTGGGCCTGGAGATCGACCACGACCGCAACCGGGTGCGCTTCCGCAATCCGACCCTGCCGCCCTTCCTCGACGGCGTCTCGATCTTCAACCTGAAGCTCGGCACCTCGCGCGTCGATCTGCGCCTGCAGCGCTACGGTGACGACGTCACCTTGAACGTCCTGCGCCGCACGGGCGACGTGCAGATCTCGCTCCTGAAGTGAAGCGTGGGGTTCGGTGAGGGCACTCGGCCGGCTCTCGGCGCCGGCCGAGGCTGGATTCTGTCCGGGCGGTGTCGTGGGTGAGGGGCGATCGCTTCGGTGTGTCTCGTCCGGAGGCCGCTGCCGCCGCTCTCCAAGGCAGGTGCAACGCGGCACCGGCATCCGGCCGGACCAACCTCGACACCCATCGCGGTGATGGGGTGCCTGTGAGGCAGACCGAAAGCGTGACGGGCTGCGGCACCCCAAGGCGGAAAGGCTGTCGCAAGCGTCAGGGGCCGCGGCGGCGCGACGACATTCGACCACCTCGAAGGACCATCAAGCTCAGGATTACCTGAGTAAATCCGCAGTCGCTTTCTGCACGGAGTCCAGAGATGCCATGGCGCTCAAGTTCGTCTGATAGGAGCGGATCGCTACCTGCAGATCGGCGCTTTCCGTCGCCACATTGACGTTCGGAAGCTTGACGTTGCCGCGTGCATCCGCGGCGAGGTTGTTCGGATCATACTGTACGCGAAAGTCGGTGGCGTCCCGCACGATCCGCGCGACCGGCTTCTCAGGCCCATCGGAACCGACCGGCTCGAACACGGCGATCTTCCGGCGATAGGGATCGCCCCCTCTGACGCTGGCAGTCGAATTCGCGTTGGCGATGTTTTCGCTGATGGCTCGAATGCGCGCCTGCTGCAGCCGCCGGCCAGCGGCCAGGATGTCCGAACCCGACAGAGGCATTTCCAGCTTCGCCATGCCAGCCTCCGGCTCGCCTTGTGGAGTGATTGAGAGAACGTGAAGAAATATCCTTAATATTCAGTAAATATCGAATTTACGGCCTCAGACGGCCAAAGATTTCAATCTTTTGCATGGAACGGCATTCTCGGGTCAGAAAGGCCCGCAACAGAATATCGGTCTCGGGACCTCGGTACCACCAGAAGGTCCGTCACAACACTCTGGGAATCTCGCAGCGTCACAGACCTCCCGATGAAATCGACAACCCGATGGATAACGGCACTTCGTCACGGGCGACGACACCCAAAGGCGTCGGAGCAGGCTGGGCTTCGTACAAATCAAGCGGCGCCATATCAGGCGTCCAAACAGCGGCTGCCTTCGCGACCGTTCGACCCGGTCGTGTATCCATGACGAAAAACAAAAAACGCCGCCCTCCCAGGGAAGGCGGCGTCATGCACCGTCAAGCGATGCGATCGTGAGCGCTCAGCGCGGCGCCAGGATCATGATCATCTGGCGGCCTTCGAGCATCGGCTCGCTCTCGACCTTGGCGATTTCCTGGGTCTCGTTCTTCACCCGCTCGAGCAGGCGCAGGCCGATATCCTGGTGGGCCATCTCGCGGCCACGGAAGCGCAGGGTCACCTTGACCTTGTCGCCCTCCTCGAAGAACCGGATCACGGCCTTCATCTTGGTGTCGTAATCGTGCTTGTCGATGCCGGGCCGGAGCTTGATCTCCTTCACCTCGACCGTCTTCTGCTTCTTGCGCGCTTCGTTCTGCTTCTTCTGCTCGTTGAAGCGGAAGCGGCCGTAATCGAGAAGCTTGCAGACGGGAGGAACGGAGTTCGGAGCGATCTCGACGAGGTCGAGCCCCGCCTCCTCGGCCAGCGCGATGGCGTCGAAGAAGGCGACGACGCCACGGTTCTGCCCGGTGTCGTCGATGAGCTGCACTTCGCGAACGCCACGGATGTCCCGGTTGGCGCGCGGCCCGTCCTTCTGCGGGGCCGGCATAGCTCTCATTGGTCTACGAATGGCTTTGATCTCCTGATGAAACGACGAAACGGCAGCCCATGAACCCAAACCCCACCCGAGGTCGATCCTGGCCACCCATCGCTCTCGAAATTCGGTGCGACACCTTGGCTGAACTCTCGCCCAAGTCAACACGGACGATGGAGTTAGGTTCATTCGACGCAGCCGGGCGTGGCGTCAGGTTCGGGCGCGAGCTCCCCGGCTCGCGATGAGCTCGGCATAGACGCTCAGGGTGTCGCCGACCATTCCTTCGAGGGAGAAATGGGCCTCCACATGCGCCCGCCCGCGCCGGGTCATGGCGTCCCGGGCGCTGGCTCCGAGGGACAGGGCTTCCGTCAATGCATGGGCCAGGGCCACGGCATCGCCTGGCGGCACGCGCCAGCCCGTGCGCTGGGAGGCGGGCACGTCCGGCGGTGCGAGTACGGTCTCTGGCACGGCGCCGAGGTCGGAGACCACGACCGGTGTGCCCAGTGCCTGCGCCTCGACCGCCGACCGCCCGAAGGCCTCGGGCTCCACGGAGGGCACCGCGACGACGGAGGCCGCGCGAAATGCCGCCGGCATGTCGGAGCAATGCCCGACCCGGTGGACGATGTCCTGCAGCCCGCGCGCGGCGATGAGCGCGTCGAGTTCCCGCTCGTAGGCGACCCTGCCCTGCGGATCGCCCGCGAGCACGATGGCGACATCGTTGACGCCCCGGTCCCGCATCAGCGCCGCCGCCTCGATCAGGACGCGTTGACCTTTCCAGCCTGTGAGCCGGGCAGCCAGCAGCACAACGCGCTCATGCGGCGCGACGCCCCAGGCCCGGCGCAGGGCCTCGACCCGGGCCGGCTGGACCGCGCCCGGGGTGAACAGGCCGAGATCGGTGCCGCGATGGATGACCCGGACCCGGTCGCCCGCCTGATCGGGATGCAGGGTGCGGATCAGGTCGGCGGTGTAGTGGGAATTGGCGATGACCACGTCGCCGCGCGCCATCACGGAATTGTACAGCACCTTCACGCCGGTCCGGCCCGAATAGCTGCCGTGGTAGGTAGTGACGAAGGGCAGCTTGAGCCGGCGGGCGGCTCCCAGCGCCACCCAGGCGGGAGCGCGCGACCGGGCATGGACGATCTGCACGCCCTCGCGCCGGCACAGGCGCGCCAGGCGTCCGACATTCAGCGCCATCGCCAGGGGGTTCTTGGAGCCCGCCGGGAAGGGCAGCCAGATTCCGCCCTTGGCCTGCA
The DNA here is from genome assembly GCF_028290105.1 of Methylobacterium sp. Lineage (GTDB taxonomy): Bacteria > Pseudomonadota > Alphaproteobacteria > Rhizobiales > Beijerinckiaceae > Methylobacterium. The sequence continues at coordinate 10,409 of NZ_JAQGKL010000061.1, read as the reverse complement.
GTTCGCCGATCAGGCGCCCGCCCTCGGTGGCCACCAGCGCCCGCGCGCCGGCCGCGGCCAGGGCGGCGGCGATATCGACGGTGGTGCGCTCGGCGCCGCCCGCATCGAGTTCCGGGATGATCTGCAGGATGGTGGCGCCGGACAGCGGCGCCCGCTCGCTCGGAAAGCCGCCGCGTGCCTCGCCGGTCATGACGCACGGCCCCGGTCGGCCGTCAGCCGAAGGCCGAGGACCGGGTCGCCGTCCCGATCGTCGCGATGTCCATCTTGCGTGTGGGTCATGGCCGTGAGCTTGAACGCCGCACTTTACGGACGGGTAAACGAAATGCGAATCCGACGCCGACAGTTCGATGCATCGCGACGCGGGGGTGACGGAATGGCTGCGGTCGAGGGCGAGGCGCCGACCTTCATGGAGGTCGGCAGCGGAGCGGAGTCGCGCCGGATCGCGGTCCGCCTGCGGTCGGGCGAAGGCCCGCCTCTGGTCTGGCTCGGGGGCTTCCGCTCCGACATGGGCGCCACGAAGGCGCTGGCCCTCGACGAATGGGCCCGGGAGCACGGCCGCGCCCTGGTGCGGTTCGACTACACCGGACACGGCGAATCGAGCGGGCGCTTCGCCGACGCGACGATCTCGACCTGGCTCGCCGACGCGCGCGCGGTCATCGCCGCGCATGCGCCGGAGCGCCCGATCCTGGTCGGCTCGTCGATGGGGGGCTGGATCGCCTGTCTGGTCGCCCGGGCACTGGCGCGCGAAGGGGCACCCGCGCCATCGGCCCTGGTGCTGATTGCACCGGCCCTCGATTTCACCGACAGCCTGATGTGGGCGCGCTTCACGCCGGAAATCCGGGAGACGATCGAGCGCGAGGGCGCCTGGATGCGGCCGAGCCAGTACGATCCGAACCCAGTGCCCATCACCCGCGACCTCATCGCGGACGGGCGGACGCACAACCTCCTCGACGCTCCGATCGAGCCGGGCTGCCCGGTGCACATCCTGCAAGGCATGGACGACCCCGACGTGCCCTACACCCACGCCCTGAAGGCCCTGGAGCGGCTTCCCAAGGCCGGCACCATCCTCACCCTGATCGCGGATGGCGACCACCGCCTGTCGCGCCCTCAGGATCTGGCGCGGCTGCTCTCGGCGGTGGATGAGATCTCGGCGGTGGATGAGATCGCAACGAAAATGCCGGTCTGAGCGGATCAGGCCGGCATCCGTAGGGTGGTCAGCAATGCTGTCTTGCGGCCCCCGAAACCCCGATCGAAGATGTCAGTGGAGGCTGACCGTGTGAAGGTCGTTGGCCACCGCGTTGGCCACGATCGCGTCGCGGGAATCCGCGAGCAGGATCGGCGCGCCGCTGGCGGAGAGCAGCGCGAACAGGTCGAGGCCGGGCGTCAGGTCCGGCGCCTGCGGAAAGATCCGCTTCACCTCGTCCGAGCGAATGGCACGCACGTAGGCGATGTGCCCTTCGCCGAGGGCGGCGAGATCGGCGGCGTTGAACTCCGCGGGGTCGAGATCGGCCTGCGTGATCGGGTTGGAGCTGAAGTCGGTCATGGACTGCCCTCCTGGTGGCAGAGCGGTGCGCCGGAACCTGCTCCCGGCGAAGGGAAAAGACGCGAAAGCTTGAGCCTCAGGGTTCCTTGGACTCATGCCTCGTCGCGGGACGCGATGGCGATCTTGCGCACGATCCGGTCCGGCTCGGGCCGGGTCAGGTCGATGGAGAGCAGGCCGTTCGAAAGGTCGGCGCCCATCACCTCCATGCCGTCCGCGAGCAGGAACGCCCGCTGGAACTGGCGCGCGGCGATGCCACGATGGAGGAACTGGCGCGACTTGTCGTCGATCTGACGCCCACGCACCACGAGCTGGCTCTCCTCCAGCATCACGTCGAGCTGGTCGCGGGTGAAACCCGCCACAGCGAGGGTGATGCGCAGGCGCTCCGGCTCGTTCTCGGTCCGCGCCAGCCGCTCGATATTGTAGGGCGGATAGCCATCGTTGGCCGCCTTCGACACCCGGTCGAGTGCCTGCTCAATTTCGTCGAAGCCGAGAAGGAACGGGTGTCCAAACGGAGAGGGCCGAGTCGTCACGAACGCATGTCCTTCCAGCGAAGCCCAGTCCGAAAAGTCGAGGCACTTCGGTGATCGGGGCCCACCTTGGCAGCACCCCTTCCAGCGGTTCCCCGCCGGTCTCAGCGATATGGAGGCGCGGCCGGGGCGCATCAAGGGTCCGGCCATGCCTCGGCTGGCCGCCTGCGAGCCTACGGTCCATTCGCCGCTGCCCAGGCGGGAGTATTCGGCACATTCCTCCGGGCACATCCGGCAGGGCGCAAGCTGAGCCGCACCGGCGCTCCGAGTAACAGTTTGGAATTCCTCTGATATTCGGTGCCGCGCTTGATCTGCGGCGCCCACCTCGGATATGCCGACCGCGCATGATGCGCCATCGCGATCGTGGTGTTCGGACCGCGTGCCATGGCGCGGATCGAGCCCGATTCGCGGCAAGCGCGCGGCGACGCCCCAAAGCGTCGCCAACGGTGACAGCAACAGGCGTGGAGTGCACGGCGTGGTCGGGGAACAGCTTTTGCGGACGAACGAAGCCCGGACGGCCGGATCGGATCGGGGCTCCATGGCTTGCGGGACCCTCCGCGTCGCGACGGGCATCGTTGGCCTCTGTCTCCTGGCCGGGCTTGGCGGCACCGCCCTCGCGCAGGAGAACAAGGCTCCCGCCGAAGCCATCCAGGGCCCTGCCCTCAAGCTCGAACTCAACCGCCTGGAGCCGGCCGGCGAGGCCTGCCGGACTTACCTGCTGGTGGACAACAGCCGTGGCCCGGCGCTGAAATCGCTGAAGGTCGATCTGTTCGCCTTCGACACCGAGGGCGTCGCCCAGAAACGCCTCGCGGTGGAACTCGGCCCGGTGCCGGACCGCAAGACGATGGTCCGATTGTTCGACTTCCCCGCCCTCGCCTGCCCGAAGATCGGGCGCGTCCTCCTGAATGACGTCATCGCCTGCGAAGGCGGCGACGCGACCCGGGAGAACTGTCTCGCCCGCATCGAACCCGAGAGTAAGACCGCAACGCCCTTCGTACGCTGACCGGCGCACTCGAACCCGCAACCCTCCGCACGCAACCGCCACCCGAAAGAGACCGCCATGGATCCGACCTCCGCGCCGGCCGACGTCGCCCACGACTTCTCCTTCATCGGCCTGTTCCTTCAGGCCGACCCGATCGTGAAGGGCGTGATGATCCTGCTCGTGGTCGCCTCGATCGCGTGCTGGACCGTGGTGTTCGAGAAGATCGTGCGGATCGCGGCGGCCAAGCGCCAGGCCAGGACCTTCGACGCGCTGGTGCGCTCCGGCGGGGCGCTCGAATCTTCCGGCGGCGGCATCGACGCGCAGATCACCGGGGCGGCCGTCGAGGCCTGGCGCGACCAGGATGCCACCGAGACCCGCGCCGAGCGCCGGGACCGCATCGAGCGCGCCATGCGGGCGGCCCTCACCGTCCGGATCAAGCGCCTTCAGACCGGCCTGCCGTTGCTCGCCACCTCTGGCTCCACGGCGCCGTTCATCGGCCTGTTCGGCACCGTCTGGGGCATCATGAATTCCTTCACGTCCATCGCGAAGAGCCAGGACACCTCGCTCGCCGTGGTGGCGCCCGGCATCGCCGAGGCGCTGTTTGCCACCGCGATCGGCCTCATCGTCGCGATCCCGGCGGTGATGGCCTACAACAAGCTCATCAACGATGTGGGCCGGGTCCAGTCGAGCTTCATCTCCTCTATCGGCATTCTCGGCAACCGCCTCGCCCGGGACCGCGCCGTGCATGGCCGCGCGGCCGCCGCCGAGTGATCGCCAGCACATGATCGCCCGCGCCTGACCGCTCTGCACGCCTCCCCGGCGCCAGCGTTCCGACAGCAACCTGTACTTGATGCGGCCCGGCCTCACGGTCGCCCGTCCTGGCCCCGGAGGGCCGCTCCACGATGGCAATGGGTTCGATCCGCGCCGGCGGCGGCGATGACGAGGAAGGCCTCGACGCGGCGCCGATGTCCGAGATCAACGTCACCCCGATGGTGGACGTGATGCTCGTGCTGCTGATCATCTTCATGGTGGCCGCCCCCCTGATGACCACGGGCGTGCCGGTGCAGCTGCCCAAGACCACCGCGCAAAAGGTCGCCCAGGCCAAGAAGCCCCTCGAGATCTCCATCGACAAGGACGGCAAGCCCTACCTCGCCAAGGAGGAACTGGCACCCGACACGATCCTGCCGCGCCTACGGGCGTTGGCGGCGCAGGACCCCGGCCAGGTGATGCTGGTGCGCGGCGACCGCGACGTGCCCTACGGCAAGATCATGGAGGTCATGGGCCTCGTGGGCCAGGCGGGCTTCACCAAGGTCTCGCTGATCGCCCAGTCCCCCGGCGGTGCGCTGCCCGCGGTGCCGACGGCACCCGCCAGCGGAACGCCGCGATAACTCCATGAACGCCCATCATCCCGTCACGGCCCTGGCAACGACCGGCGATCCGGACCGGCGCGGTCCCTCCGGGCTCACCTATGCGTTCCTCGTAGCCCTCGCGCTGCACGCGGCGGCGCTCGTCGGCATGGCGCTGTTCGGCGCCGCGCCGACTGCGCCTCCCGGCGAGAACATCGTCACGATCGATCTCGCGCCACAGATGACCGAGGCCGACACCCAGGCCCCGGCCGAGCAGGCGGCCCAGAGCCCGGCCCCGCCCGACGCGAACCCGGTCGAGACCCCGGAGGCCGTCCCGGTGACGAAGCCGGTGGAGACTACGGAGGTGGCACCGCCCGAGGCAACCACCCCGCCGCCGCCGGACGCGACCCCCGTGGCGCCCGAGGCCACCACCATGGCCGAGCCGCCCGAGGCGCCGGTGACCCCGCCGGTGGAGGCGGTGGCCGAGCCGCCGCCGGAGGATCAGGTCATCACCTCGGCCGCACCCGAGGCCCCTGCGCTAGCGCCGCCCCCGCCTACCGCGGCGGTGGCCCCGAAGCCCCTGGAGGTGGAAAAGCCGAAGCCCGACCCGGCCAAGATCCTCGAAGCCAAGCGCGAGGCCAAGCGCAAGGCCGACCGCGAGGCGCGCCTGAAGGCCGAGCAGGAGGAGCGCCGCGAGGCTATCGCCGAGGCCCGGCGCGAGGCCGCCAAGGAGGCCAAGGCCAAGGCCGCCAAGGAGGCTGCCCGCAAGGCGTCGGCCGCCGCCAGCGAGGGCCGCGCCCAGCAGAACTCGGCCTCCGCCTCCCGCCAGAGCAGCGCGGGCGCCGCCGCCGGCGGCAACGACCCGAACGCGCTTCGGGCCTGGCAGGGCATGCTCAGCTCCGCCATTCGCGGCCGCATGAACGCCAATGCGGCGGCCGGCACCAGCGGGGGCGTCGCGGTGGTGCGCTTCACGGTGTCCCGCTCGGGTCAAGTCCTCAGCGCGGGGCTGGCGAGCAGCAGCGGCGTCGGCGCCATCGACAGCGCCGCTCTCGCCACGGTGCGCGGGTCGCTCCCCGCCGCCCCGGCCGGGATCAGCCTGAGCAGCCTCGCCGTCACCGTACCGCTCCGCTTCAGCCCCGGGCGCTGACCCGGGGCCGGCCAGGAGGGAAGAGCCGGCCATGGCGGTGTGGTTCACCAGCGACACGCATTTCGGCGATCCGCGCATCCTGCGGATCGACAAGCGGCCCTACCCCGATCTCGCCGCGCACGACGCGGCGCTCATCGCGGCCTGGAACGCGACCGTGTCACCCGAGGACGAGGTCTGGCACCTCGGCGACTTCGCACTCGGCCCGTCCTCGGCCCGCATCGCCGATATCCTGGCGGCACTGCGGGGCACCAAGCACCTCATCACCGGCAACAACGACGGCCCGGCGACCCTGGCGGCGCCGGGATGGGCCTCGGTGGCGCAGTACGCCGAGATCACCGTTGATGCGCGCCGCCTCGTGCTTTGCCACTACGCCTTCCGGACCTGGAACGGGATCGGGCGCGGCGCTCTCAACCTGCATGGGCACTCGCACAACAGGCTGAAGCCGATCCCCCGGCAATACGATGCCGGGGTCGATGCACAGGGCCCCGCTCCCGTCAGCCTCGCCACGATCCTGGCCTCACGACGCCGCAGGGCCGCCGCGCTCACGAAAGCGAAACCCGAAAAAGCGGAACCCGAAAAAGCGGAACCATAGGGACGGGCCTGCCGTTTCCGGAACCTGAACGCAAGCTGATCGCCCCTGATCCTCGGCACGCCGGATTGGGGATGACCTGATCTTGCGGACACTTTCGAACGCGCGATGAAGTCTGCTCAACGGCCCTTGGGCCCCAGCGTCCCCATCTTAGGTGTCCCCATGCGTCACACCCTCCGCCTCACCCTCGCCGTAGGCCTCGCCTTGAGCGTCGCCGCTCCGGCGCTTGCGGCGCCTGCCTGCATCGATGCCCAGCGCAAGGTCGAAGAGGCCGCCGCCCTGCGCAACCAGTTCCGGCAGGAAGCCCGCCTCGGCAACCACGACCGGGCCTGCGACACCCTCGACGAGATCGGCGACCGCTACGCCGATGCCCGCGACGCCTTCGAGGATTGCGGCGCCGGAACCGTCGCCATCGACCTGCGCAGCGAGTCGCGCGCGCTGCGCGCCGCCACGGCCGTCAACCGCTGCGATTGAGGGCGTGCGGCCCCGCACGCCGCCTCGCTTCGGTTCGATCCAATCTCATCTCACACGCGGCCGATGATTCGCCGCCAAGGTCAGCTCCGATGAACACCACCGCCACCTTCGACGCCGACATCACCAGCCGCAGCGTCTCCACCGGACCGTCCTTCGCGGCCGCCCTGTGCGGCTTCCTCAGCACCACTGTCGCGACCACGATGGTGATGTTCCTGATCAGCAGCGTCTGAGCAGCGGCGACCGTCGCCTCACGGGGCAACGAACCAGAACCGGCGTTTCGAGAACAGCATGTCGGGCTGTCCTACGCTGGCGGTGGTCCGGCACGGGGCATCGGAGCGCGGCGGGGCCTCCGTGGTTTTGGCCGCCGGCATCATGAGAGCGGTCGAGGCGGGGAACAGCCCGAGCCGGGATTGCACGGCGGGCTGACGGACAGCGGAGATCGTGACGATCCCCACCAGCAATCCACCCGCGATCGTACCGAGAACGAAGTTCATCATGTGGTGGAATCCGGCGCATCCCGCATGATCGGCGGAATCGCCTGCTCTCCCTCGTCGCATTTCCCGGCATGATTACGGCACAGCTCGGGATTACGATCCTTTAACATTCGAATGGATAAGGTCCGCCTCCACCGGCCCGATTCGGGAGTCCGGGCCGTGAGGGAGGATCGAGCGATGTCGTACGGAGCCAGCGCATACGCCCGTGTGTCACAGAGCGCGCTGTCGCCGCGCGAGGCGGAAGCGGCGGTCCTGGTCAAGGCGGCCGGCCGCCTCCAGGCGATCCAGGCGGACTGGGCCAACCAGGCGCCGGCCCTGAACGAGGCGCTCAACTTCAATCAGAAGGTCTGGACCATCATCGCCGGGGCCGCGACCGCACCGGAGAGCCCGCTGCCGGTCGAGATCAAGACCAGCATCGCCGAGCTCTCGACCTTCGTGTTCAAGCGGATGATCGATACGCTGATCGAGCCGAGCGCCGAAAAACTCACCGCCCTCATCAGCATCAACCAGAACATCGCCGCCGGGCTGCGCATGTAGGGGCCCGGGCGTTCGCGTCGTGCGAACCCGGCTCCCCGTCGCAGGAAATACCCCCCGCTGCCCTCGATGAAAGAGCCCGCCGCTTTCCCAAGCGGCGGGCTCTTTCGTTGCCTCACTCAGGCGCCGCGTCACGCCTTCGCGGTGGCCTCGGGATTCGCCGGGGGTGCCAGCCGCTCGGCCAGCGTCTGCTCGTACTGGATCAACTCCTTGCAGCGCTTCAGCGCGCGGTAGAGTTCGTCCCCCGCAATGAAGTCGTGAATGTCACGCAGATAGGGCGCCATGCTGGGAGCCGCCGCGATCAGGGCGTTGGCCTGGCTGATGAAGAGATCCTCCGTCTCGGGCGTAACGTCGGCGAGATACATCACCGTCAGCGTCAGGTAGAGGCGCTTGCAGGCCGTGTCGGCCTCGCTCTCGAGGATGATGTCGCTCTCGCGCAGAAACTTCGTCACTGTCTCGATGACGAAGCTCGACCGACGCGAGCCGTTGCGGATGGCGGTCCCGCCGATGAGCAGACGCTCGAACGGCTTGAGTTCGATCTTGAGGGGCATGACGGCACTCGTTTCGGGACTGATGGGCAGGTTCGCCGAACTTGGTTAAGAAGTCCTGAAGGCTAGTTTCGGGTCGGATCTTCAAGCGATTGATTGAAAAGAGTTTTTGAAAACTCGGTTGCATTTGATCGAACGCCACAAGTCTTCGTTCGCAGTGCCCATTAAGTCGATTGCAAGGGATGGGTGGTCTTTTGCACTCGCCTCCAAAAACGGAGGCGCTCCGATCAGAATGGATCGATCACCATGTCCTCAGGCATCACCCTTACCGCCGCCACCCGGCAGAACCTGCTCTCACTGCAGGGCACGGCCGATCTTCTGACCCAGACCCAAAACCGTCTCTCCACCGGCAAGAAGGTCAACTCGGCCCTTGACGATCCGACGAGCTTCTTCACCTCGCAGTCGCTGACCGGCCGCTCGGGTGACCTCGGCTCACTCCTCAACGGCATCTCGAACGGCATCCAGACGATTCAGGCCGCCAACCAGGGCATCACCTCGATCCAGAAACTGGTCGACTCGGCAAAGTCCACCGCCAATCAGGCGCTGTCGGACAAGAGTGCCGTTTCGAGCGGTAAGGCTGCGACTGCGGCAACTGTCGCCGGAAGCGTTTCCTTCCAGGGCCTCGCCGGCACGTCGGACGGTACCCAGGATTTCTCTTCGCTGGCCAAGGACGGCTCGCTCGACATCTCGCTCGATGGCGGCGCAACCAAGACCACTATTCGTCTCGATGCCGCAACCCTGAAGGGTTCGGCCACCGATCTGACCAAGGTGTCTGTTGACCAGGTCGCTTCGGCCATCAACAGCCAGATCGGCAGCAATGCGGCACTCAAGGGCAAGGTCTCGGCCTCTGTGGGTTCCGATGGTCGCCTCAACTTCTCCACCACCAGCACGGGCGCCGCTCAGAAGCTCTCCGTATCCGGCGCGAGCAGCGCGACCTATGACCTCGGGTTCGGCAAGTCCGCCACGGCTCCGACTGCCGCGACCTTCACGGCCACGACCGCCTCGGGAACCGTGACCCTTGCCGCGACCACTGGTTCGTACCTCACCGTCAGCGATGGCGTGAACAGCTCGGACCTTTCCGTCAACTCGACGTCGTTGAAGGCGGACGGGACGGCGATCGGAACCTCCGCGACGGCCGCAGACCTGGCTGACGCCTACAATGTCCAGCTCAAATCGGCGGGTTCGTCGCTGTCGGCGAGCGTCGCTTCTGGCAAGATCGTCTTCACCTCGGGCGACCTTGGCTCCGGTGCGGCGGTAAACGTGGTTGTCAGAGCTCCTGGAACGGGCAACACGCAGGCTGACACCGGCTTCGGCGCCACGACTGGCGCTGGCACGGGTGTGTTCGTGGCCGGTGCCGCCGGTTCGGCGGTGACGGGTCTCTCGGCGACCGGTTCCGATGCCACTGATGGATCGGCCAAGGCGGTCATCAATGGTAACGTCGCCCTGACGAACGTCACCGACCTGAGTGGATCGAATACCGCAAGCTTCACCCTCCAGCTCGGAACCGGACCTGCGAAGACGATCAAGCTCGACAACACGACCGGCGCGACGGCCGCCTCCACGTCCAAGACTGAAATTTTGGCTTCGATCAACAAGCAGATCGCCGCCGATACCGGTCTCGCGGGCAACGTCACGGCCAGCCTCGACGCGAACGACAAGCTCGTGATCAACACGACGACTGCGGGTGCCGGCCAGAAGCTGACCATTCAGGCAGCCCAGGGCACCACAGCGGCCAACAACAAGGACGTCGGCTTCGGTCTTCAGACTTCCAGCGTTGCTGGACAAGGCCCGGCGACCGCCCTGACCTCGACGGGCAAGGACAGCACCGGCTCCACCAACCTGACCCGCCAGTCGCTGTCCAAGCAGTTCAACGAGATTTTGAACCAGATCACCCAGCAGGCCAAGGACTCCAGCTACAACGGCATCAACCTGCTCTATAGGAGCAGCAATGATCCGAGCGAGAACTCCCTGAAGGTGACCTTCAACGAGACGGGCACTTCCAGCCTCAGCATTGCGGGTTCCAAGCTCGACTCGGACGGCCTCGGCCTGACCTCCGTGACTGGCGGCTTCCAGTCGGATGACGAGATCAACAAGACGCTGACTTCCATCACGACGGCGACCAGCCAGCTTCGCGCCCAGGCTTCGACCTTCGGCTCCAACCTCTCGGTGGTGCAGAACCGTCAGGACTTCTCGAAGAACCTGATCAACATCCTCGACACCGGCTC